>JALRLK010000100.1 GCA_023254495.1 Marivivens sp.
TCGTGTCTTGCGCGTATTCCTCGTCAAGGTGGACCGGATTGCGATCCGTCGAGACCTCGGCGAAAAGCTCGATATCCCGGTCGGTCACCGCCTTACGGAGCGACCGGGTCATGCCGATTTCGATGTCTTCGATGAAGATCGTTCCGCGAGGGGCATTATCGAGCATCTGGCACTCCACAAGTAATAAAAAATCGACCAAGAGGGTCAATTTGTAACATAATTACTTTGCAGTTGCAGAAAGATCAACCCCGAAATCTTTAACGAAGAAAGCCGATCGCATAGGTGGCAGCTATTTTTTCCCTGTCGAGATAGGCGTTTAGCGCTTCAGCGTCAGGCTGGATCTCAGTCTTTGTCTCTGCGGCAGCAAGGCCGCCGGTGATCAGGAGGGAATCGATTCCCTCGCCCATCGCACCAAGAATATCGGTGCGGATGCCGTCGCCGATGGCGATGATCCGTGGTTCGGCGGGGGCATCAGGCAAGGCTGCAAGCCGCCGCGCCGCAAGATCATAGATCGGTGGATGCGGCTTACCGAAATAAAGGCTCTCGCCGCCCATATCGGTATAGATCGCGGCAATCGCACCGGCGCACCATTCGCGGCTTTCGCCACGGTCGACGACGATATCGGGATTGGCGCAAAGGAGCTTCATGCCCTTCTGCTTGGCATAAAGAAGCTGCGGGCGCATGGTCGCCGGATCTGCAAAGGGATCGAAGGGCCCGCAGCAGACGATGCCCTCGGCCTCGTCAAGCTCGACCCGCTCGATGGCGACCGGATTTTCGATGATGTGCATCGGCTCAAAGAAGGGCTGGTCGTGCGGCTCGCCCATGAACCAGACCTTCTCGCCAATCTCCCCCATGAACATCGCGGCGCGGGCGCTGTCGCCGCTTGTGGCGATGGCATCCCAGGCGTCCGAAGGCACGCCCATTTTTGCAATCTGCCGCTCTACATGGGCACGGCCACGCGGGGCGTTGGTCACAAGGATGACCTTGCCGCCTTGGGCTCGGAACGCCTGCAGGGCAGCCACGGCTTCGGGGAAAGCTGAGATGCCGTTATGAACGCATCCCCAGAGGTCGACATAGGCTGCATCATAATTTGCCGAAATGTCGGAAAAAGATTGGATGATCTGGGTCATGGGGCGGTTTTCGTTACGTTGAGATCGGAAACTGAAAAGGGGCGCCGGAGCGCCCCGCTTCGAAAATGGTGGATCAAACCTTCAGGTTCGGGATGATCTGCTTCTTGCGGCTCATGATGCCGGGCAGAACGACCGTGTCACCGGTGACGGTGGCGCCAAAGCTCTTCTCGGCGACGGTCTTCACCAGATCGTTCGGCACAAGCAGGGTCGCCTCTTCTTTGAGGATATCGACGACGAACAACAGAACCTGATCGGCGCCGTCTTCGGCTGCGACGGCTTCCATTGACTTCATCAGGCTGTCCTTGCGGTCGAGCACAATCTTCGGCGCGGTGGTCTCGAGGACCGAGACGCGGAAATCCTTGCCGCCAACGGTGTATTCCTTCGAATCCATGCGCAGAAGCTCGGCATCGGAAAAGGCCGAGACATCAGACTTGGCCTCGAACATCTCGGTCGCCAGAGCCGGGATCGAGATGCCGAGATCGGCGGCAAGACTTTCAGCCAGCGCCTTGTCGGTCGGCGTGGTGGTGGGCGAGCGGAATTCGAGCGTGTCGGACAGGATGCACGACAGGATCAGCCCCTTGATCGGATCGGGCATGGCCGCGGCATCGGCGCCCATCAGGCCGTGCATGACGGTGACGGTGCAGGCCAGCGGGCGGATTGTGATGTCGATCGGGCCCTTGGTCTCGAGGCCGCCAACGAGTTTGTGGTGGTCGATGATCGCCTGGACATCGGCGTTGTTGATGTTGGCCGGAAGTTCGGCGGGGTTGTTGGTGTCGACCACGACGCAGGCCTGACCGTCTGCCACATCGGCGATCACTGGCGGCAGATCAAAGCCCCAGCGTTTGGCGACAAAGGCGGCTTCGGTGTTCGGGGTGCCCAAAAGGCGGGCCTCGGCGGGCGTGCCTTTGTGGCTGAGATACCAAGCCCAGATGAGCGGGGCGCCGGTAGAGTCGGTGTCTGGTGCCTTGTGGCCGAAAACTAGCGTTGTCATTCAATCGTCCTTGGGGAGAGCAAGTTTGCGGGCCTTATAAAAAGCGTCATGACACTTGTCACGGGGGCAGGGCGAAAATTGCCGCAGGCAGGTTAACCCGCCTGCGGCTTTTCTCCGACCTTGGCCTGCAGGAGCCTCCAGCCAGCGCGCATCAGCGCCTGACCAAGCCTCAGGCGCAGACCAACAGGGCGTGACATCGCCCGCGCCTGAAAGCGCGGATCGCTGGCCAACGCTACCATTTGGGCCTTGCGGGCCTCAGGCGAGGGCACGGCCAGGATAGACGCCTCGGCGGGGCCGTGGGGCGCGTCGTGCCGCGAGGTCGCGAAGCCAAGGGCTACGGGGTGGCTGCGGCGGATGATGGGGCGATCCCGGTGCCGCGCATGGGCGGATGCGGGATCGGAGCCGATACGGTGATCGACCACGAAAAACGGGGGGTGCATCTGGATATTCCTGATCGAAGGGACGTGGCGGCAAAAGCCGCGACAAAGGGCTGGGACACTGCGCTAGCGGGTCGGTCGTAGGTATCCTTTCATCATGTCAGCCTCCTATCAGGCGCGCCGTGGGGGCGCGGTTTGTGGGGGGGGCGTCTAGCCCCCTCCAGCGATTCCCCAAAACGAAAATTCCGTCTGTTGCCTCTTCAAACCCAAGGACGTGACTTTTTTGCCCCGCTTCGCCTTGACTTACCTCTGACCCTCCCCTAACTCTTCGCCGTTAGCACTCGCAAGAGGTGAGTGCTAACGGCCCCCAGGGAGGGGCCAACGAGACAACGTAAGACAGTTAGGAGCTGCAAGCATGGCTTTCAAACCGCTGCATGACCGCGTTCTGGTCCGTCGTGTGCAGAGTGATGAAAAAACCAAGGGCGGTCTAATCATCCCCGATAGCGCCAAGGAAAAGCCCGCGGAAGGCGAAATCGTCGCCTGCGGTGAAGGCGCCCGCAAGGATTCGGGCGAGCTGATCGCGATGGCCGTCAAGGCTGGCGACCGCGTACTGTTCGGCAAATGGTCGGGCACCGAGGTCAGCGTCGACGGCGAAGAGCTGCTGATCATGAAGGAAAGCGACATTCTCGGCATCATCGCCTGAGATCGCCGCACCCTTTCACAACCAACAAGATAGACGAGGAAAACAGCTATGGCTGCTAAGGACGTCAAGTTCGATACCGATGCCCGTAACCGTATGCTCAAGGGTGTCAACATCCTTGCCAACGCGGTGAAAGTGACCCTCGGCCCGAAAGGCCGCAACGTGGTCATCGATAAATCCTTCGGTGCCCCGCGCATCACCAAAGACGGTGTTACGGTTGCCAAGGAAATCGAGCTCGAAGACAAGTTCGAGAATATGGGTGCGCAGATGGTGAAAGAAGTCGCCAGCCGCACCAACGACGAAGCCGGCGACGGCACCACCACCGCGACCGTTCTGGCTCAGGCGATCGTTCAGGAAGGCCTCAAGTCGGTTGCTGCCGGCATGAACCCGATGGACCTCAAGCGCGGCATCGACCTTGCCACCGCCAAGGTTGTCGACGCCATCAAGGCCGCTGCCCGCCCGGTCAGCGACTCGGCTGAAGTCGCTCAGGTTGGCACCATCTCGGCCAACGGCGAAGCCGAAATCGGCCGCCAGATCGCCGACGCGATGCAGAAGGTTGGCAACGAGGGCGTCATCACCGTCGAGGAGAACAAAGGCCTCGAGACCGAGACCGATGTCGTCGAAGGGATGCAGTTCGATCGTGGCTACCTCTCGCCCTACTTCGTCACCAACGCTGACAAGATGACCGCCGATCTCGAGGACTGCATGGTTCTCCTGCACGAGAAGAAACTGTCGTCGCTCCAGCCGATGGTTCCGCTTCTTGAGTCGGTCATCCAGTCGCAGAAGCCGCTTCTCATCATCGCTGAAGACGTCGAAGGCGAGGCTCTGGCCACGCTCGTCGTCAACAAGCTGCGTGGCGGTCTCAAGATTGCTGCTGTCAAGGCTCCGGGCTTCGGCGATCGCCGCAAGGCCATGCTGCAGGACATCGCGATCCTGACCGGCGGCCAGGTGATCTCGGAAGACCTCGGCATGAAGCTCGAGAATGTGACCGTTGATATGCTTGGCCGCGCCAAGCGCATCAACATCTCGAAGGACAACACCACCATCGTCGACGGCGCTGGCGAGAAGGCCGAGATCGAAGCCCGCGTGGCCCAGATCCGCACCCAGATCGAAGAGACCTCGTCGGACTATGACCGTGAGAAGCTGCAAGAGCGCGTGGCCAAACTGGCCGGCGGCGTTGCCGTGATCAAGGTCGGTGGTATGACCGAGATTGAAGTAAAAGAGCGTAAGGACCGCGTCGATGACGCGCTCAACGCGACCCGTGCCGCCGTTCAGGAAGGCATCGTGGTTGGCGGCGGCGTCGCCCTCGTTCAGGCCGGCAAGACCCTCGAGGGTCTCAAAGGCTTCAACAGCGATCAGGACGCCGGCATCGCCATCGTCCGCCGCGCCCTTGAAGCTCCGCTGCGCCAGATCGCCCAGAATGCGGGTGTCGATGGTGCCGTGGTTGCCGGCAAGGTCCGCGAGTCGAGCGATGCCAAGTTTGGCTTCAACGCCCAGACCGAAGAATATGGCGACATGTTCAAGTTTGGCGTGATCGACCCGGCCAAGGTTGTCCGCACCGCTCTGGAAGACGCAGCCTCGGTTGCCGGCCTCCTCATCACCACCGAAGCCATGATCGCCGACAAACCCGCCAAAGAAGGCGCGGCCCCGGCGATGCCCGACATGGGCGGCATGGGCGGCATGATGTAATCGCCAGCGAACGCTGATAGAGATTGGGGGTCGCCTTCGGGCGGCCCCTTTTCATTTGGAGAGACTGATGCCCCCGAGTTTTCAGCGGCCCATGAACCCCGGCGAAGAGCAGACGGTCGAGCGCCTTTTGCAGCGGGCGTTCAAGGGCTCGGCCGAGGCGCGGCTGGTGCGCAAGCTCCGTAAATCGCGGCAGATCGCGGGCGAGATGGTGGTGCCGGGCGAGGAGGGGATCGTCGGCTACTATGCGCTGTCGCGGATGGTCGAGCCGAAGGACTGGTTGGCGCTGGCACCGGTGGCGATTGATCCGGCTTGGCAGGGGAGCGGGATTGGCAGGCGCATGGTCGGCATGGCCGCTGAATGGGCGCGGCTGAGCAAGACGATCATCGTGGTTCTTGGGGCTGTGCCCTTCTACGAACGCGCTGGTTTCAGCGCGGCGCGGGCCGCGAAACTCGTGTCGACCTATCCGGCCGATCACCTCCTTCTGGCTGGCCCCGGAACGGATACGCCGGAAAAGACGCTGGTCTATCCATCGTCTTTCGACGGGCTTTGACTTGAATTTCCTTGCTTTGCGGGTGCCGCGGGCGCACCAAATCCCATGCGCCTCTTTCTTCTGACAGCCCTGACCATGACGGCTTTCGCCGCCAATTCGGTGCTCAACCGGATGGCCGTGGGGCATTACGGGATGCCGCCCGAAAGTTTTGCCATTGTGCGGGCGCTTTCGGGGGCGCTGGTCCTTTGGACGCTGGTGGCACTTCGCGGCGGACGCTTGCCGCTTTTGGACTGGTCGGGCCGCCTAATCGGGGCGGGGGCGCTGTCGCTTTATCTCGTGGGATTTTCGCTCGCCTATGGGCGGCTCGATGCAGGGATAGGCGCGTTGATCCTCTTTGGCGGCGTGCAACTGACGATGTTTGGCGGCGCGCTGATTGGCGGCGAGACGATCCCGCCTCGGCGCTGGATCGGCGCGGGCGTGTCGCTCTCAGGCCTTGCCTACCTCGTCTGGCCGCGCGGCGCGGCGGATTATCCGGGGTTGCAGATCGGCTTCATGGCCGCCGCCGCCTTCGGCTGGGGCGTCTATTCGCTGAAAGGGCGCGGGGCGAAAGACCCGCTGGCGCTCACAGCGGCCAATTTCGTTGTCTCCTTGCCCATCGTGGCGCTTCTGCTCTTCGTGGCTCCCTTCGAGACGCCCGCCTCAGGAACGGCCCTTGCCATCCTCTCCGGCGCGGTAACGAGCGGGCTGGGCTATGCCCTCTGGTATGCGATCCTGCCGAGCCTCGGGGCTACGCGTGCGGCGGTGGCGCAACTCAGCGCGCCGGTGATCGCGGCGCTGGGCGGGGCGCTTGTCTTGTCCGAGCCGGTTGGCGCCAAGCTGGTGATCGCCAGCGTTCTCGTCCTTGGCGGCATCGGGATCTCCCTGATGCCCGAGCGCTAGGGTAAGTTCTTCACCAACCGCTGCGCCAGCTGCGTCTTCGCGCCAATCGTGATTTCGCGGGGCGGCAGGGCGGCGGCAAAGCCTTCGCGCTCCCAGAAGGCGCGGCCCTTCATATTGGCGATAAGCACGCCGACATAGAGCCGCCTTGCGCCTCTTTGGCGCGCCTCGGCCCCGATGAGCGCCAAGACCTTCGGCCCAAGCCCGCCGCCGCGCACGTCCTCGGCAAAGGCCAGAAGGCCGATGTAGCCGTCCATCGCTTCAGGAAAGCCGAAATCGACACTGGCAACGCCGATCAGGCGATCCCTGTCAAACACCCCCAGCCGCATTCGCTTGGCGGCATCGGCATTCGGTGGCACATCGTGAAAGAAGCCTTCGGTCTGCCGTGCGTGATCGGTGAGCCCGCGCTCCATTTCCGAGAAATCGCGGCAGCTGTCCCAGAAGGCCCAAACGGCGGCGTGGTCGGCCACAGGATCGAGCGGGCGGATCATCGCAGGATCGGCTCCAGCGGGTCATAGGCAGGCGCGCCCGGATCTTTCCACGCTACGGCGGCGAGGCTGTCGGGCTTGACCGTCAAGGCCGCCATTTCCGCGCGCGTCACCCAGCGGCGCATCGAGACGATGCCTTCGGGATCGGTCCAGTCGCCCTCGGGATCGCCGGCGATCAGGGTGCAGCGGAAATAGACATCGACCTGATGGAAATCGTGGTCGGGATCGTGGAATTCGTTGACGAGGCAAGGCGCACCCACGCGGACGGTCAGGCCTGTCTCCTCGTGAATCTCGCGGGCGAGGTTGTCGGGCAGGCTGCTGTGTGGCTCGACGCCGCCGCCGGGGGCGCACCAGATGTGATCCTTGCCCTTCCACGCATTGACCAGAAGAAGCCGCTCCTCGCGCATGACGATGCCACGAACTGCAAGGCGGGGAGGGCGAGGCTTGGAACTCATAGGCGTCAACCTGCCGTTTGACGCAGGGTCATTCAAGCCTGCCGTGGCAGTTTCGCAATTCGATGTTATCTGAAGCCCATGTTGGCCCGTATCCTCACCCTTCTCGCCGCCCTCGGCCTTGCCTCGCCTGCCTTCGCCGCCAATCCCGACGAGGATTGCGTCGTGCTGCTGCATGGCCTTGCCCGCAGCGAATATTCGATGACGCCCCTGCATCTCGTGCTCGAGCGGGCAGGGTATTTCGTGGTCAACTCAGGCTATCCCTCGCGGGACTACACGATCGAGGAACTGGTTGACAGTTGGGTCGCCAAGGATGTGGCGGCTTGCGGCAAGCGCCGGGTGAATTTCGTCACCCACTCGATGGGCGGCATCCTTGCAAGGCTCTGGCTAACCCAGAACCGCCCGCAAAACATGGGCCGCGTAGTGATGATGGGCCCGCCGAACCATGGCTCCCAACTCGTCGACATCTTTGGCGAATGGGAGCCGTTTGAATGGGTCAATGGTCCCGCAGGGCTAGAGTTGACCACAGCGCCCGGTGGGATAGCCGGCAGACTCGGCTTTCCCTCCTATGACGTCGGGATCATTGCCGGGGATCGTTCGATCAATCCAGTCTTCTCGCGCCTGATCGAGGGCCCCGATGATGGCAAGGTTTCCGTCGAGTCGACCCGCCTCGAAGGGATGCGGGATCACCTCGTCCTTGGGGTCACACATACTTTCATGATGATCGACCCCATCGCCATAGCCGAGGTGCTTCTGTTCCTCGAAGAGGGCCGGTTCGATCATGACATGACTATCCGCAGTCTCGTGACCGGCTTTTTCTAGCTCTTCGCGGGGCCGACGATGCGGTTGATGTGCCCCATCTTGCGGCCCGGCTTGGCCTCGGCCTTGCCGTAGAGGTGGATCGCCGTGCAGGTCTCGGCGATCTGCGGGATGCGGGCCACGTCTTCGCCGATGAGGTTTTCCATCACCACGTTGGAATGGCGGTTGCCGTCGCCCAAGGGCCAGCCCGCCACGGCGCGGATGTGCTGTTCGAACTGGTCGATGACGCAGCCGTTCTGGGTCCAGTGGCCGGAATTATGCACGCGCGGGGCGATTTCGTTGACGACGAGGCCCTCGGCGGTGACGAAAAGCTCGACCCCCATCACACCCACATAATCGAGGGCCTTGAGGATCTTCGCGGCGATAAGGACGGCGTCCGACCGCTGCGAGGGCGAGAGCCGCGCGGGCACGGTCGTGGTGTGGAGAATACCGTTCAGGTGCACGTTCTCGCCGGGATCGAAACAGGCGACCGAGCCATTCAGCGCCCTTGCGCCGATCACCGAGACCTCGTGGCTGAAATTGACAAACCCCTCAAGGATCGAGGGTGCGCCGGCCATGTCGGCATAGGCCGATGCGGCATCGTCCAACGACTTGATACGCGCCTGCCCCTTGCCGTCATAGCCGAAGCGGCGGGTTTTCAGGATGGCGGGGGCGCCAATGGTCTCGAGCGCGGCGGTAAGGACGGCCTCGGAGGCCACATCGGCAAAGGGCGCGGTCATTAGGCCAAGATCGCGCAGGAAGCTCTTTTCCGACATCCGATCCTGCGACACGGCCAGCGCCTTGCGGCCGGGGCGGATCGGGCGGAGCGCTTCGAGGAGATCAAGCGCACTCGTGGGGATGTTTTCAAACTCGTAGGTGATCACATCGACTGAGGCGGCGAAGGCACACAGGGCGACTTCGTCCTCATAGGGCGCTGTGGTCACCGCATGGGCCACCTGCCCCGCAGGCGGATTGGCGCCGGGCTCGTAGATGTGGGTCTTGAAGCCAAGCCGCGAGGCTGCGACCGAAAGCATCCGGCCGAGCTGGCCGCCGCCGAGAATGCCGATGGTGGCGCCGGGCGCGAGCCGATCAGTCATCTTGCGGCTCATCCGGGATCGAGGCCGAGAGGGCTTCGCGCCATGCGTCAAGCCGAGCGGCAATGCCTGCGTCTTCGTTGGCAAGGATCGCGGCGGCCATGAGGCCCGCGTTCGACGCGCCAGCCGCGCCAATCGCCATGGTGGCGACGGGGAAACCCTTGGGCATCTGCAGGATCGAATAGAGGCTGTCGACACCCGAAAGCGCCTTGGTCTGGACCGGCACGCCGATCACCGGCACGCGGGTTTTCGAGGCCATCATGCCCGGCAAGTGCGCGGCCCCGCCAGCGCCGGCGATAATCACCTTGAGGCCCCGGCCCGCGGCGGTCTTGCCATACTCCCAAAGCCGGTCGGGCGTGCGGTGCGCCGAGACGATCTTCTTTTCGTAGGCGATGCCCAGCTCATCAAGGATATCGGCTGCGTTCTTCATCGTGGCCCAGTCAGACTGGCTGCCCATGATGATCCCGACGGTTACTCCGGCCATAACGGTCCCCTTGCAAAGGAAGCGGCACTATACTCAGCGTCGCCTCAGAGGCAACGGGCGATCAGGTCGCAGCTAGGCGATTATGTCGGGCAAGAGCTTGTCTTCAAGAAGCGCGATCCGGTCTTTCAGAATCAGCTTCTGCTTCTTCAGCCGCCGCAGCGTCAGCATATCGGCCGATCCCCTCTCGTGAAGCGCATGGATCGCCTCGTCGAGATCGCGGTGCTCGCGCTTCAAGACCTCGATCCTAACCTTGAGAACCTCTGTCTCGTCCATCTCGGCTGATGAGTTCATGTCCGGCCCCGGCATTTCCTGAATTGAGGATAGGTGCGAGCAGCGGCTTTCGCCAGCCCGCACTTGCACAAGCCCCTGTCTCTGCCCATATCTTCCATGAATGGGCCGCCGCAACGGGGCCCCGACTGACGGTCGCTTTAGATAAGGACGTGTCGCATGACGAAATTGACCTTGGGAACCCACCCCTACCTTCTGGGCTTTGAACAGCTGGAGCGCCTTGTTGAGCGCACGGCCAAGACCGGAAACGACGGCTATCCCCCCTATAACATCGAGCAAACCTCGCAGAATTCCTACCGCATCACCCTCGCGGTTGCCGGTTTTGCCGAGGAGGATCTGGCGATCACGGTCGAGGATAATTCCCTCGTGATTCGCGGGCGCCAGCGCGACGACAGCGAGGATCGCGTGTTTCTGCACCGCGGGATCGCGGCGCGGCAGTTTCAGCGCTCCTTCGTGCTGGCCGATGGTGTCGATGTGGGCGAGGCGATCATGGAAAACGGGCTTCTGCACATTGATCTGACCCGCAAGGTTCCCGAAAGTGTCGTTCAAACGATCAAGATCCGGAATGGAGGCGCGAAATGAACATGAAACACGATCTCGCGCGGATGGTCAGCGATATCGTCTATGTCAAACCCGTGGCCGTGGCCGAATTGCCCGAGGATATGCGGGCGCAGGCGGGCGACCGCGATCAGATCTTTGCAGTGTGCGATGCCGATGGCCAGCAGCTTGCGCTGGTAGTCGACCGGAGCACCGCTTTCTTCATTGCGCGGCAGAATGACCGAACACCCGTGACGGTCCATTAGAAATCTTTCAGGAAGAGCGACGGAAGTTCCGTCGCCCTTCGCTTGACGGGTACGACGTCTCAACAGGGCCCAAAATGTCGACCAAAACTCGCTATGACTTCTCTCAAATCGTTCTTCACTGGCTGATCGCAATTCTGATCGGCGCAAACTACCTTCTTGGCGATGCGATGAGCGATGCCTTCAAGGCGCTCGTTCGCTCGGGCGGTACCGGCACGATCGACGGCGGCGCCAATGCCCACAGGGCGATCGGCGTGGCGGTCGTCGTGCTTCTTTTGGTGCGGGTCGCGCTTCGCGTCTTGAAAGGGGCCCCTGCCGAGGTTCCGACGACAAAGCTCATGCAGCTTGCGGCTAAGGCAGGGCATCTGGCCCTTTACATTCTCATGTTCGCCGTGCCTTTCAGCGGCTTTCTGGCGTTCAACGGCCTCAGCCGCGATCTGGGAGAGGTGCACGAGGTGTTGACCAACCTCTTGATGCTTCTGGCCTTCGGCCACGCGCTTTTGGCGTTTTATCACCACTACATCCTGAAAGGCGGCATCCTCAGCCGGATGATCCCGGGCAAGTAGGCCAGACCTCCGAAAAGCGAAACGCCGCCCTGGGGGCGGCGTTTCCTTTGGCTGCCTATTCCTTCGCGCCTATTGAGCCGCGATGAGGCCCATGCTTTCGAGCTTGAGCAACACCTGATGGGCGCAGGTGTCCACATCGGCGTTCTCGGTTTCGATCCGAAGCTCGGGGTTTGCCGGCACGTCATAGGGATCGGAAATGCCCGTGAATTCCTTGATCTTGCCTTCCCGCGCGAGCCTGTAGAGGCCCTTGCGGTCGCGCCGTTCGCATTCCTCGATCGAGGTCGCGACATGGACTTCGACAAAGGCACCGAAGGCTTCGATATCCTCGCGCACGGCGCGGCGGGTCGAGGCATAGGGCGCGATCGGCGCGCAGATGGCGATGCCGCCGTTTTTGGTGATCTCGGAGGCGACATAGCCGATGCGGCGGATGTTGAGGTCGCGGTGCTCTTTCGAGAAGCCGAGCTCCGACGAAAGGTTCTTCCGCACGATATCGCCATCGAGAAGCGTCACCGGACGGCCGCCCATCTCCATCAACTTGACCATGAGCGCGTTGGCGATCGTGGATTTTCCCGAGCCGGAAAAGCCCGTGAAAAACACGGTAAAGCCCTGCTTGGAGCGCGGCGGCGAGGTGCGGCGTAGCTCGGTCACGACCTCGGGGAAAGAGAACCATTCGGGGATATCGAGGCCTTCCCGCAGGCGGCGGCGCAGCTCGGTGCCGGAAATATCCAGAACGGTATCGCCCGCCGGAACTTCGTTGGCCGGATAGTATTGCGCCTTCTCCTGCACATAGACCATGTGTTTGAAGTCGACCATCTCGAGGCCGATCTCGGCCTCGTGTTTCTTGAACAGCTCCTGCGCATCATAGGGGCCATAGAAATCCTGCCCTTGGCTGTTCTTGCCGGGGCCGGCGTGGTCGCGGCCGACGATGAAGTGGGTGCAGCCGTGGTTGCGGCGGATGATCCCGTGCCAGACGGCCTCGCGCGGGCCAGCCATGCGCATGGCGAGGTTGAGAAGGCTCATCGTGGTGGTGGCCTGCGGGTATTTGTCGAGCACTGCCTCATAGCAGCGCACGCGGGTGAAGTGATCCACATCGCCGGGCTTGGTCATGCCGACCACGGGATGGATCAGGAGGTTGGCCTGCGCCTCTCGGGCGGCGCGGAAGGTCAGCTCTTGGTGGGCGCGGTGCAGCGGATTGCGGGTCTGGAAGGCGACGATCTTGCGCCAGCCGACTTTACGGAAATAGGCGCGCAGCTCGTTCGGCGTATCGCGGCGGGCGCGGAAATCATAGTGAACCGGCTGCTGGATGCCGGTAACGGGGCCGCCGAGATAGACCGCGCCGGCCTTGTGATGCAGGTAATTCACCGCCGGATGCGCGATATCGTCGGCGCCGAAAACCTTCTCGGCCTCGTGCGCCTTGTTCGGCACCCATTTGTCGGTGACGGTCATGGTCGCAAGGATCACGCCTTCCTGATCACGCAGCGCGATGTCTTGGCCGATCTCGACGCTATCGGCGAATTTCTCAGAGACATCGAGGGTGATCGGCATGGGCCAGAGCGTCCCGTCGGCAAGGCGCATATCGTCGACCACCGAGGTGTAATCCTCTTCCGAGAGAAAGCCTTTAAGCGGGAAGAAGCCGCCGTTCATCAAAAGCTCCAGATCGCAGGTCTGGCTCGGGGTGAGGTCGTGGCTGACGAGATCGCCGGCCGAAACCTTCAGCTTCTGGGCGGAATCGTAGGAGACATAGAGCTCGGGGATCGGAGCGAGATTGGGAAGCATCAGGGGGGTCCTTTTCTTCAATGAGAGAAGCCCGCTTTCGGTACCGGTCAATTCGGCGTGCAGGGCGTCATATTCAGCGAGCTTGCGCTCGAGGAAACGGTCGGTGAGACGGGCTTTGGTGGCGGCGCCGCGGGTTGTCAGGGCATAGGCGAAGCGCTGGCGGCGGTCGGGGCCGGAGCGTTCGGTGATGGCGATCAGGCCAGCCGCGGTGGCGACGCGGAGGTGGTTGTTGAGGGTTCCAAGGCTGACGCCAAGCGCCTGTGCCGTCGCGCGTTGCGAGGTATCCGGCGCCAGATCGAGCTGGCGCAGGAGGCGGAAGAGCTGGTCTTCCTCGGGCAGAGAGGCTTGGGCGTCGGGCAATGCGGTCGGGTCATCAAATGTGTTCAGTGATGAACATATTTCAGAGAATTCCGCGCTAGGCTAGAAAAATCGACCGAACATCTGATCCAGAAAGCAGATTTCCGATGCCGGACTAGAAACGCTCGGCGCGCAGAACCTGACAATCGCTGACGGTGATCACCCCGATATGGCGATCCACTACGCGATAGGCGGCGTCGAGAAGCGGATCGAGCCGTTCGGGGCGGATGATGCAGACGACCTGAACCATGCCGCCCGCCCGGCCAACCTGCCCCTCGCGGCTCCAGCGGCCCGATTTGCCCGACCCCCCCAAGACCGGCAGGATCGAATAGCCGGTGACCCCGGCAGATTCCAACGCATCAGTTAGGCGCGATTGCATCGGGGTTTCGATGATAATGGCAACGTGCTTTGCATCATGGGTTTTGTGCATGGGTCAGGCTCCGGTGATCATGCGGGCAACAGCGAGGTAGAGCGGAATTCCGATTGTCAGGTTGAACGGGAAGGTGATGCCAAGCGACAGCGTCAGATAGATGCCAGGATCGGCATCGGGCACAGCCACGCGCATGGCCGCAGGCACGGCGATATAGGAGGCCGAGGCCCCGAGCACCGCGAAAAGCATCGTGCCGCCGGTCGACAGGCCAAGGCCCGCGCCCGCAATCACGCCGACAAGCCCGCCCAGAATGGGCATGATGACCCCAAAGGCGAAAAGGCCCGGCCCGATCATCGCGCGGTTGTCGCGTAGGCCGCGCCCGGCGATCAAGCCCATGTCGAGAAGGAACAGGCAAAAGACGCCCTTGAACGGCGAGACAATAAAGCTCTCGATCTCGGCGAGCCCGTCCTTACCGGTCAAAGCGCCGATCAGGAACGAGCCGAGCAAAAGCACGATCGAGCCGTTCAGCAGGATCTCGCGCCAGAGCTTGGAATCCATCCGCGCGCTGCCATCGCGGCTGACGAGCTAAAGCGCCGAAAAGATGGAGGGCGCTTCCATCGCGGCGGCGACGGCCACCATGAAGCCTTCCGACGACAGCCCGTAGTCCTGCAAGACCAAGGTCGCGGCGACGAAGGTCACAATGGAGATTGAGCCATAGTGGCCCGCAACTGCGGCCGCATTGACCCGGTCGAGCCGGGACATGATGCGCAAAAAGCCGAAGGCGAGGAAGGGCAGGGTGGCCGATAGGGCGACACCGGCCAGAAGCGCGCCTAGCAGAGTTGCATCTAGCTCGTGGTCGGAAACGCTCACCCCACCTTTGAAGCCAATCGCGAAGAGAAGGTATATCGACAGCGCCTTGGCGGCGGCTTCGGGGATATAGAGATCGGACCTGACAAGGGCAGCAAAGACACCCAGAACGAAAAACAGGATCAACCGCGAGCTCAGATTGGCTATCGCGAGGTCGAGCATCTCCGGAAATCTTCCTTTCGGGCTGGGCCGGATTTTGAAGCTATCTAGGGTGGACCATCGTCCGGTTCAATCCATACGCGGCCCGCTCTAATTGCCTTGGAAATCAGAACAGGTCAGCAGGGTCGGCCGGGCGGATCCTTTCGATGGCGACATCAAAGACCACGATGTGGGTCAGGTCGGGACGCGAGCGCGAGGAATAAAGCATCGCTTGCCAGCCCTCGGTACGCAGCCGGTCCGAGATCGCCCAAGTGGGTGAGGGGCCGCTCTCGCGCAGGTCTTGCCAGATGATGCTGAGGTCCGGTCGCCCACTGATGTCGATCACCCGCTCGACCATAAGGTGGAGCGGGTGGATTAGGCGGGGCGGATCATCGGGCGCGACATAGCGCCATATCGCAACGCGGCAGCCCTCGGGTGTCAGTGAGGCATAGAGCGCCGCTTGCCCACTATGAAGAAACCGCCCTTCGGGAGCGGAGGCCGCGATCAGAGGCGATTGGCCGTCGAAGGCCGCGCGCCAGATGATCCCGGCGAAAGCTGTCACTTGTGATGGGCGAGCCAGCGCTCGGCGTCGAGCGCGGCCATGCAGCCCATGCCGGCGCTGGTCACCGCTTGGCGATAGACGTGGTCAGTCAGGTCACCGGCAGCAAAGACGCCCTCGATCGAGGTGCGGGTCGAGCCGGGGTGAACCTTGACATAGCCGCCGTGGTGCAGCTCGAGCTGGTCTTTCACCAGCTCGGATGCCGGCGCATGGCCGATGGCGATGAACACACCCTTGGCCGAAATCTCGGAAATCTCGCCGGTCTGGGTGTGCTTGACCCTGATGCCCGTCACGCCCATCGGGCTGTCTTCGCCGACAACCTCTTCGAGCGTGTGATGCCACATGACTTCGATCTTGGGGTTCTTCTTCAGTCGGTCGATGAGGATCTGCTCGGCGCGGAACTCATCGCGGCGGTGGATCACCGTGACCTTGGAGGCGAAGTTCGTCAGGAAGAGCGCCTCTTCCACGGCCGTGTTGCCGCCGCCAACGACGACGATTTCCTGCCCGCGATAGAAGAAACCGTCGCAGGTCGCACAGGCCGACACGCCGAAACCTTTGTATTTCTCTTCCGAGTCTAGCCCCAGCCACTTTGCCCGCGCGCCGGTCGCGAGGATCACCGCATCGGCGGTATAGACGGTGCCGCTATCGCCCTTTGCTGTGAAGGGGCGCTTCGACAGATCGAGGTCGGTGATGATGTCCATGATGATCTCGCAGCCCATGGCGCGGGCGTGCTCTTCCATGTTGACCATCAGCTCGGGCCCTTGAATCTCGGTCTTGCCCGGCCAGTTCTCGACCTCGGTCGTGGTGGTCAGCTGCCCGCCCGGTTCCATCCCTTGCACGAGGATTGGTTGCAGCATCGCGCGGCTGGCATAGACGCCCGCGGTATAGCCGGCGGGGCCGGATCCGATGATGAGAACCTTGGTGTGGCGGGTCTGGGACATGGCAGCTTTCCTCTTGAGTCAGAACCCGATATAGCCGCGCTGCGCCACGGTTTAAAGGCTGTTGGCGCGAAACACATAGCCGATATGAAATGTGTGATGTGGCGTAATGATATTGCGCCATGTTGAAATATTATTGCGTATTCTGCGGCAATAGCGTAGACTTTGCGAAATTTCCTGAGGAGGGGCCATGCCCGGCAGCAAACTCGACGAAATCGACCGTATGATCCTTGCGGAGCTTCAGGCCGATGGGCGCATGACCAATGTCGAACTCGCCAAGCGGGTGGGCATTTCGGCGCCGCCCTGTCTGCGGCGGGTCCGCACGCTCGAGGAGCAGGGCTATATCCGCGGCTATCACGCCGAGGTCGATCCGCGCGAGCTGGGCTTTGAGGTCCAGGTTTTTGCCATGGTCGGGCTTGTGAGCCAGGCCGAGGTCGATCTCTCGGCTTTCGAGACCAAGTGCAAGAGCTGGCCCCTTGTGCGCGAGTGCCACATGCTCAACGGCGAAGTGGATTTCATCCTCAAATGCGTCTCGCCCGATCTGCGGACGTTCCAAACCTTCCTCACCGAGCAGCTCACCGCCGCGCCGAACGTGGCCAGCGTGAAAACCAGCCTCGTCATCCGCGGCGCGAAAGACGAGCCGGGTGTTCCGTTTGACGTTCTGGAAGAACGGCTGCGCCGCGACGCCTGATTAGGCGGCGTTGAACAGGTCGAGATCCTGCAGCCTGAGGCGCGCGGCCATCGGGGCGCCGAATTCGGTAAATTCCAGCATCTGCGGAAACAGCGTCATGAACAGACGCAAGAGATCGCCGCGCAGCGGGAAACGGTGCGCTAGGCCGGGGTGGTAGCTCTCGACCTCGATGCCACCGGTGACAAGCCGCTGATGTTCGGCAAAGGCCAGATGGAAGACCTGAACCGACTTCATCGGAGTCAGTTCGACGATATTGACGCCATCGACGAAATCTCTGAGCGGGACAAGCGCGATGGTCTGGCCCGTCAGGGTCTTGATGCCGGGCGCACGATGAACGATCCGGGTCGACGGGCCAAAGACCGTGTCATTCGCGGGCCGGCCGAGGCCCATGGCTTCGGCCGCCATGCGGGTCAGGTGCCGCATCTCGGGGGATTGGCCCTCGGCGCTCGGAACGAGCATCATCGAGCCCTTCCATGTGAGTTTCTCAAACTCGCCATCGGCCGTCAGAACCATGTAGCCCGGCAAGAGATCCTCGACAGCGACGGGGCCGGTTTTGGTCTGAAAGATGGTTCCACGGGCGAAGGCCGAGAAGGCTTCTTCGAATTGCGGAATCGCGGGGGCAATGTGGGAATGCTCCACGATATCGCCATTTGATGCTAGATGGACGGCCTCATACCTGCGCATGAGAGGCTGAACGCGCTGAGGCCGTCCGTCGGGTCGAGCGATCTGGTCCCTACGAACCAGAGAGGAAAGGGGAAGATCCAGCCCTGCGCTGGAATCGGGGGTCATGGTCATGCGGGCACCTTTTGTGCTCGCCATCAGTCGGCCCCCACCGACAACGTCCGGCTTAATGAACGATTGCGTTCAAAATCGACAATTGGTGGCAGTATGTCAAAAGACCAGTGTGATCAGAGCGTTGGGGGGAACCAATCGGATCCGTGGTCAGGGATTGTCCGGCGAGGGTGAACGAAATTGCCACATTCCGATTCGCCAAGTCCAAATAAAAACCGCCCGGAAAGCCGGGCGGTAAAGGTGCCGCCAAAGGGCGGTTGGGGAAGTGAAACTCAGGCCGAGGCAGACGAGGTCGCGTCGGGTTGGGAGGAGGCCTCAGCGGCCTTGCGGCGGGCGATCATGGCCTGACGGCGGGCGCCACGGGCCCAAGGCATCTGGTGCTGCTCGCATTTTGCGGCTTCTGCTGCGAGAGATTTGATCCAGCGCTTTTCCGTCTTCATGGTCGTTCCCTGTCTGTTGGTGTGTGCCTCAGTGAAATCAATCTCGCTCCGCTTCGCGGCGGATTCTGGTGGCAAAAAAGGAATTTCCGTGAAAGCTCACCAATCCTGCTGATCGGGTGGGATTGTAGCTAGATCGGGCAACAATGCTGGTTTTGCTTGGGTTTTTGCGAGAATCGATCAGGTCTTGCGTCTGAACGGCCCGAGCCGGCAAGAGATCTGCCCAAGTTGCGCCATAATCAGAGGCAGATGGCCGAGATCAGGCGGCCATAGTCAGCCTCTTTGGCCTTCGTTGTTCGGCGGTAGCTGAAGAACCTGTCTGGATCGGAAAAGGTGCAGTGCCTCGTCCACTCCGCATTGGCTATTCCCGCCTGCCTGAGAAGGTGCAGCCCAAGCGCTGGCAGATCAAACATCATCCGGTCGCCCTCGCCGCCGGCGAAAAAGCGAGCGAAGGAGGGATCCTCGGCGATGAACGCGTCGAAGAACTCGGGGCCGACCTCATAGGCGCGCTGGCTGATGGTTGGGCCAATCACGGCGTTGATCCGCTCCCGCTTGGCGCCCAGCGCCTCCATCGCATCGACAGTATGCCCCAGAACGCCCGCGAGGGCGCCCTTCCAGCCGGCATGGGCTGCGCCGATAACGCCTGCCTCGGGATCGGCAAACAGGACCGACTGGCAATCGGCGGTCAGAACCGTGAGCGCCACGCCGGGAAGGTTTGTCACCATTGCATCGGCCGAGGGGCGGGGCGTTTCTGGGTCGGTCACCACGACGACATCCGCCGAATGGATCTGATGGACACCGACAAGTTGCTCCGCCTCGAGCCCGAGCGCCGCGGCAACCCGTCCTCGGTTGATCGCCACGGCTTCGTGTTGATCCGAGCTGCCATAGCCACAGTTGAGGCCCGCGAAGATGCCTGACGAGGCGCCGCCCTGCCGGCCGAAAAATCCGTGGCGCAGGGGCGCAAGGCTGTCGGAGGTGATGATGTCGAGCGTCATGGGTCGCATCCGGGCGGCGGCACGCGCCCTTCGGGATAGAGCGCGAGTACCTTGAAGAGGTCGCCCATTTCGTCGGGATGGGTCAAGCGTCGATGTGCGAGAACCACGCGCTCGAGATCTGCGCCGGCCAGTTTGGAGGCGAGGTGCTGCGCGCGCGTGGTGATCCCGAGCCGCTCAAGAAAGACGCCTTGGGTCGTGAGCTTGCTGAATTCGGCAGGGGTCGCAGCGAGGGCGATGGCTTCGAAATCCACATGGGCTGTCAAATCGGCCTCGCCGGGATCGAGGAAGGGATCGGTCGCCTCATGGGCACGGATGGCTTGAAACGTATCCCCCAGCGAGCGCCAATCGCCATAGTCGATAATCAGCGCCACGCCACCATGGGTGCCGATCCGGCGGCCGATGTCTTGCACGATGTCGGGCAGGGCAGGGCATAGCTCGACGAGATCGCCGTCGCGGGTGTCCTGAAGGCGGTGGGCGAGAAAGCCATAGGTCGTCTGATCGCCAAAGCCCGGTTGAAGCTCGCCATTGCGCATCCCGACGATCCGCTCGCGCCAACCCGGCCCTTGCCGGACAAACTGACGGATCGGCAAGGCATCGAAGAACTCGTTGGCGACGAGCCAGAGCGACCCTTCCGGCAGATCGGCCATCGTGTCGTGCCATGTCGCGTCCGGCACCCGCAGCGCCTGCGCCTTCCGCAGCTCGGGCGAGGTCTCTACGAAATGCACCTCGGCAGCCTCGACAAATCCGGGCACGGATCTGGTTGCCCGCAGGATGTCCGACATAAGCGTGCCACGCCCCGGGCCGAGCTCTGCAAGGATGAAACGGTCGGGCGCACCTTGATCGAGCCAAGATTTCGCAAGCGACAGGCCAACCAGCTCGCCAAACATCTGGCTGATCTCGGGCGCAGTGATGAAATCCCCTGCCGCGCCGAAGGGATCGCGCGTGGCATAATAGCCGTGCTCGGGGTGCATCAGGGTTTCGGCCATATAATCGGCAATGGTGATCGGTCCGGTGGCCGCGATCCGGGCGCGAAGCACATCCTCGATAGCGCTCATGTCTTGCGCCTTGGCCAAAGCACCAGAACAAGGCCGATCAGGATCATCGGCAGCGAGAGGGTCTGGCCCATGGTAAGACCCCAATCACCCCATTGATAGGCATGGCCGAGGGGATTGCCACGGCTGACGAACTGGGCGTCGGGCTGGCGGAAAAACTCGACGATATAGCGCGAGAGGCCATAGCCGAGGAAGAACAGGCCGGTCAGGAACCACCTCTTGCGCAGTCCGCCGCGTTTGAGCGCGAGCCACGCGATCAGCGTGCCGAGAAGCAAACCTTCAAGTCCCGCCTCGTAAAGCTGGCTTGGATGACGGGCACATTCGGCAACCATGATGAGGCAATTCTGCGCCGCCTCGCCGGGGAACACCACGCCCCAAGTCACATCCGTCACCCGCCCCCAAAGCTCGCCGTTGATGAAATTGGCGATCCGGCCAAGTAAAAGGCCGAGCGGCGCGACGATCGCCAGAGAATCCGCGACCGAGCCGAGCGGAAGCTTGTATCGGCGGGCATAGAGGATCGTCGCCACGATCACCCCGGCAAAACCGCCGTGGAACGACATACCCCCTTCCCAAACCCGGATGATGGAGAGGGGGTCGGCGGCGAAGGCGTCGAAGGCATAGAAGAACACATAGCCAAGCCGCCCGCCAAGGATCACCGCGATGATGATCCAGGTCATGAAATTCTCAAGAAGGGTCGGCGTCATCGGTGGCGTGCTCTCCGGCCAGAGCTTGGGCCGCCGCATCAGCCAGGCGATGATCTGCCAGCCGGCGACGATGCCGACGATATAGGCCAGCGCATACCACCGCAGGGCAAATTCAAAGCCGCCGACCGAGAAGGAAAAGATCTCGGGCGAGATATCGGGAAAGGGGATCGAAGCACGCATGGGCTAGTCCTGCGCGGGCGTGCGCGTGGTGTCAACTCCCGCCCTGTTGCTAAGGCGGCTTTCAACCTCCATATAGGGCCAACAGAGATCCGGAGGCCGCGATGCAGACCCGCAACAAGATCATGGACGACCTGAGCCAGCTGATGACCAACGCGATGGGCGTGGCGCAGGGTGCGCGCGACGAGGCGGGCAATGCCATGAAGTCTCTGCTCGACCGCTGGCTGGCCGAGCGCGATTTCGTGACCCGCGAAGAATTCGACGCTGTCCACGCCATGGCCCAGAAGGCCCGCGAAGAGAATGCGGCCCTTCTCGCGCGGATCGAGGCGCTCGAAGCCAAGAAGAAATAGCGCCCGAAGGGGGGCTAGCGTTTGCCCGCCAAGACGTGGGCTACAATCGCATTGGCGTGGCCGTGGCCCATTCCGTGCTCGGCCTTCAGATAGCCGACGATCTCCATGTGGCGCGCAGGCAACCGCCCCTCGACGATCCCGAGCCAATGGCTGATCGGCTGACCGTATTTCTTTTCGATAGAGGGAAAGTAGGACGCCGGTCCTTTGATCTTTTCGTCTGGCACATCGGTCTCCCAAATCGGGCAGCGGCGACATTTCCTGCCCGCTCGCGCAAGCCCATAAGACATCGCAACGACCCGAAGGGCAAGAATCCCTCGCGTGCAGGCAACGTCCGTCGAATTGCCGCTTGATTAGGGAAAATCGAAAAAATTCTGAGTCTCGTTCGACTTATCCCCAAGAAACTGCTTTACAGACTCCCCTCGGCCCACCACCATATGTCGTAGGGGCGGAACAAAAAGCTCACCGTCCCTTGAGCAGGCACCTAGCGCTTGGGGCGCTGCCATTACCCCGGCGCTATAACAAATGAGGCCGAGCACATGGCATTGACCGAGCACTTCGTTGACGAAGGCGATATCCACCCGATTGACCTCGTGGAACACATCGCCGAACACCACGCCTGGGAATTCGACAGGATCGCAGATGACCAGATCGCCATGGCGGTCGAGGGTCAGTGGCGCACCTATTCGATCACCCTCGCCTGGTCGGCCTATGATTCCACTCTCAGACTGATCTGCACCTTCGAAATGGAGCCCCCCGAAGAGCGCGACCAGCTTCTCTATGAGGCGCTGAACCGCGCCAACGATCACTGCTGGGCGGGCAACTTCACCTGGTGGTCCGAGCAGAAGCTGATGGTCTATCGCTATGGTCTGATCCTTGCAGGCGAACAGATCGCCAGCCCCGAGCAGATCGACACGATGATCGGCGCGGCGGTGATGAGCTGCGAGCGCTTCTATCCGGCCTTCCAGCTGGTCACATGGGGCGGGCGCACACCTGCCGAAGCCATGCAGATCGCCATTTCCGAGGCCTACGGCCGCGCCTGACGCATTTCGCCCGCTCCGGCTTGAACCCCCTCGGGGCGGGCACTAACCTCTGCCGAAACGGCAATGGGGGATCATCCGATGAAAGACGTGGCAGAACGCGGCCTAGTCCTTTTGGGCTGTGGCAAGATGGGCTCGGCGCTTCTGGCGGGCTGGCTTGAAGGCGGGCTTTCGCCGAAGTCGGTCTGGGTCTTGGACCCCAAGCCGTCAGACTGGGTGACGGGCACGGGCGTGCATCTGAACGAGGGAGTTCCCGCCAATCCCGCGGTCGCCTTGGTCGCCGTCAAGCCGCAGATGATGGGCGAGGCGCTGCCGACGCTTCAGGCGCTGGGCAATGGCACAACGCTCTTTGTTTCGATTGCCGCGGGCACGCCCATTGCCGCCTTCGAGGCCGCGCTCGGGGCGAATACCCCGATCGTCCGCTCCATGCCCAACACGCCTGCCGCCGTAGGCAAGGGGATCACCGCGATCATCGGCAACGCCCGCGCAGGCGAAGCCGATATGGAAACCGCCACGTCGCTTTTGTCGGCCGTGGGGCAGGTCGTCCGCCTAGAGGACGAAAGCCAGATGGACGCCGTGACCGGCCTTTCCGGCTCCGGCCCCGCCTATGTGTTTCTGCTGATCGAGGCGATGACCACGGCGGGGATCGAGCAGGGGCTCGCCCCCGATCTCGCCCTGCAACTGGCGCGGGCCACTGTGGCGGGGGCGGGCGCATTGGCCGAGGCCGCCCCTGAAAGCCCCGTGCAGCTGCGTGTCAACGTCACTTCGCCCAATGGCACCACGCAAGCCGCGCTCGAGGTCTTGATGGACCCGAAAACCGGCCTTCCCCCACTCGTAAGCCGCTCCATCGCCGCGGCGACCCACCGCTCCAAGGAACTTGCCCGTGGCTGATCCCATCACATTCGACGATTTCCTCGCGGTCGATATCCGCGTGGGCCGCATTCTGCGGGCCGAGCCTTTCCCCGAGGCGCGCAAGCCCGCGATCAAGATGTGGATCGACTTCGGCCCCGATATCGGCGAGCGCAAGACCTCGGCGCAGGTGACGGTTCACTACACGCCTGAAAGCCTCGTCGGCAAACAGGTCATGGCGGTGGTCAACTTCCCGCCGCGCCAGATCGGCAAGTTCATGTCCGAGGTACTGGTCCTCGGGTTCCCTGATGAAAACGGCGCCGTTGTCCTGATCGGCCCCGACCACGACGTCCCGCTTGGGGGGAGAATGCATTGAAGAAACTTCTGATCACCCGCGTCATCGCCCAGCCTGTGCTTGATCAGGCGGCGCAGCTATTCGATCTGATGATCCGTAAGGACGGCAGCGGCATGAACGAGGATGAATGCGCCGTGGCCCTTTCCGCCTATGACGCGATCCTGCCGACCCTAGGCGATCAGTTCACCGCCGGAGCCTTTCAGAAGGCGCAGGCGGGTGGCCTCCGCTGCCGGATGCTCGGCAATTTCGGCGTGGGCTATAACCATATCGACGCCGCCGCCGCCTCGGCCGCGGGCGTGATCGTCTCCAACACCCCCGATGTCCTCACCGCCGCCACCGCCGATATTGGCATGACACTCATCCTTTCGACCTGCCGCCGCGCGAGCGAGGGCGAGCGGATGCTGCGGGCGGGCAAGTGGGGCGGGTTTGGGCCGAAATCCATGCTCGGAACCGAGGTGAGCGGCAAAACGCTCGGTATCGTCGGCATGGGCCGGATCGGGCAGGCGGTTGCGCATCGGGGGCATTATGGCTTTGGCATGCCGGTGATCTATTTCAACCGCTCCAAGAAAGACGCAGGGCTGCCCGCGCGGCAGGTAGAGACCCTGCACGATCTGATGGCCGAGGCCGATATCGTTGTCGTCACCGTGCCGGGCGGTGGGCCGACCACCAAGCTCATCGACCGCGCCGCGATTGCCGCGATGAAACCCTCGGGCATCTTCGTGAATATCAGCCGTGGCGAGGTTGTGGACGAAGCGGCGCTGATCGACGCGCTCGAGGCGGGCGCCATCGCCGGCGCGGGGCTCGATGTCTACGAGAAAGAGCCCTACGTCCCCGAACGCCTCCGCGCGCTGGAAAACTGCACCCTCCTGCCGCACCTCGGCAGCGCCACGGTCGAGACCCGTCAGGCCATGGGCCAGATGGCGCTCGACAATATCATCGCTTGGGACAAGGGGCTCGAGCCGCCGCAGCGGGTCAACTAGGAGAGCGGTCGCCCACGGCCTCGCGCCAGTGGCGGCGGCAGAGCGAGACATAGCGATCATTGCCGCCGATCGAGACCTGATCGCCGTCGATCAAAACATTGCCCGCCGCGTCCTTGCGGACAACCATCGTCGCCTTCTTGCCGCAGTGGCAGATAGTGCGCACCTCGCGCATCTCGTCAGAGAGCGCCAGAAGAGCGGCCGAACCGGGGAAGAGCTTGCCCTGAAAATCCACGCGCAGCCCGAAAGCCATGATCGGCACGCCCAGATCATCGACCGCCCGCGCCAGTTGCCAGACCTGCTCGGGATCGAGAAACTGCGCTTCATCCACGAAAATGCAGGCGCAGGGGCCATTGGAGAGGCGCTTTTCGATCTTGGCAAAAAGATCTTCGCCGGGGGCGAAAGTATCCGCCTCGGCCCCAATCCCGATCCGGCTCGCGATCCGCCCCTCGCCCGCGCGATTGTCGAACTGGGCGGTGAGCAGATAGGTCTGCATCCCCCGCTCGATATAGTTGTGCGAGGCCTGAAGAAGCACCGTCGACTTGCCGGCGTTCATGGTGGAGTAGTTGAAATAGAGCTTTGCCATGGGGCTACTATGCGGCTTGGCGAGGCGTGCGCAAGCCGCCTTTGCCTCACGCCCGCTGAACGATCACCGAACCCACCGAATAGCCCGCGCCGAAGGAACAGATGAGGCCTTTGGCGCCCGGTGCCAGATCGGCCGAATGCTGTGAGAAGGCGATGATCGAGCCGGCGGAGGAGGTGTTAGCATAGTCCTGCAGGATGTTCGGCTGCTCGCCCGGCTCGGGATCGCGCCCGATAACCTTGCGGCCGATATAGTCGTTCATCGTCTTGTTGGCCTGATGCAGCCAGAGGCGGGAAAGGTCGGCCGCCTCAACGCCCTCTTCGGTCAGGTGGTCGGCGATGTGCTGGCTCACAAGCGGCAGCACCTCTTTGAAAACCTTCCGCCCGTTCTGCATAAACTGCATATCACGGCGGTCTTCCATCTGGTCGTGGGTGCGGCGCAGGAAGCCGTTGTTGTTGCGGATGTTGTTGGAAAACTGCGTGGCGCAGCGGGTCGAGATCACCTTGAAATGCGGGCGGGTCAGGCCTTCGTCGCGCTCGATCACCACGGCGGTGCAGACATCGCCAAAGATGAAATGGCAGTCGCGGTCGCGCCATTCGAGGTGGGCCGAACAAATCTCGGGGTTGACCATGAGGGCGCGACGCACCGCGCCGGTCTTGACCATTTGCACAGCGGTCTGGATGCCGAAGGTGGCCGACGAACAGGCCACGTTCATGTCATAGGCGAAGCCGCCCGCGCCGATCAGTGACTGGATTTCCACCGCAATCGCCGGATAGGCGCGTTCGTGGTTGGAGGCGGCGCAGAGCACAAGGTCGATATCCGCGCCGGTCCGTCCTGCCTCGACCAAGGCAATCTCGGCGGCCTTCAGCGCCATCTCGGCCATGATCGAGGGGTCGTCGTCCGCCCGTGCCGCAAGCCGCGGGAACATCCGCTTGGGATCGAGGACGCCTTCCTTGTCCAGAACGTGCCGCTGTTCGATCCCCGAGGCGTTGACGATGAATTCTGCCGCGGAATGCGGCTTGGCTTCAACCTCGCCTGCCGCAATGGCCGCCGCATTCTCGGCATTCCACAGATAGGCATAGGCGTTGAACGCCACGACGAGCTCGTCGTTGGTGATGACCTCCGACGGGGTGAAAACCCCCGTTCCGGTGATGGAGGCGCTGTGCATAGGCTTTCTCCTTGACCCGGGGTCAAGCTAGAAACCGGCGATGAGGCTGTCCAGCGTAACGCTGGGTCAGCCCTGCAGCGCCCTCACATCCAGCTCGCCCTCTTCCCGTGCCTTCATCGCCAGT
>JALRLK010000132.1 GCA_023254495.1 Marivivens sp.
TTGTCGGCCATGTGGCCAGGGATCGTCTCGCCGTAGATGCGCTTGGCTTCCTCGCCGAACCATTCCACGAAAGAGGCGGCATAGGCGATCTCGCCCTTGGCCTCGGCCACGGGCTTGCCTTGCTCGGCGGTCATGATGATCGCGAGGTCTTCCTGGTTCGCCATCATCAGGTCGAACCACTTGCGCATGATATTGGCGCGGGCCTTACCGGTGAGCTTGGCCCATTCTTTCTGGGCTTTGTAGGCAACCTCGATGGCCTTTGCGACATCGGCGCGGCTCAGATCGGCAACCTTGGCGATGACATCGCCGCGTGCGGGGTTATAAACGTCGAAGGTGGCGCCGTTGGTCCCGCCGACCCATTCACCGGCGAGGAAGGCTTCTTCGCGCAGGAGCGAGGGGTTTTTGAGAAGCGATTTAAGATTGGTGGTATGATCGAGCATGACTCTCTCCCGGAAATTTGATCATATCTAAATCACGGGACGTGTCGGAGGTCCAGCGGATTCGGGGAAAACTTATAGCATGAACCTGGACGAAGCCTATTCGAATGCCGCCTATATTCCGGGGGGCGCAGAGTACCCGGCCCGCTGGGAGGGGGCGGCGCGGGCCTTTCGCGAGGAGGCGGCCTGCGAGCTTGATCTGCGCTATGGCGAGGGGCCCCGGATGGTCTTTGACCTGTTTCATCCGGATCGGTTGGCGAAGGGGCTCGTTGTCTTTGTCCACGGTGGCTATTGGATGGAGGGCGACAAGTCCTATTGGTCGCATCTGGCGGCCGGGCCGGTCGCTCAGGGCTGGGCCGTTGCCATTCCGAGCTATGATCTTTGCCCTGATATCCGGATTTCGGGGATCACCTTGCAGGTGGAGGCGGCGATCGCCGCGGCGTCTGCGCGGATCCCCGGGCCGATCCGGCTGGTTGGCCATTCTGCAGGCGGACATCTGGTGGCGCGCATGGCCTGCGCCGATCTCGCACCGCTTTGGCGCAGCCGCGTCGAGCAGATCGTGCCGATCTCTCCGCTGGCGGAGCTTGGGCCTTTGATGCAGACGACAATGAACCAGACCCTGCGCATTTCGCGCGAGGAAGCCATGTTTGAAAGCCCCCTGCGTCTTGACAGTGTCGGATTGCCGGTGACGGTCTGGGTTGGCGCCGAGGAGCGGCCTGTCTTTCTGGATCAGGCGCGCTGGCTGGCCGACGCTTGGGGGGTGGAGCGGGTTGTCGCTCCGGGCCGGCACCATTTCGATGTGATCGAGGATCTGATCGATCCCGAAAGTTCTTTGGTTGCGACTCTTTTGGGGCATTAGGGGCGCTGCCCCTCTGCCCTGCGGGCATTCACCCCGGAGTATTTCAGAGCCAAAAGAAAATCAGCCGTATTTGGTCGACCATGTGGGCAGGAGATCGCCCGGCTCTTCAGAGGCGAGATAGACCCCGCGGGCGATGGCGCGGGCGAGGCAGGTGGCGGCGGCGTGGCCGAGGAGGATCGGGTCGGCGGTGGCCCTGGATCGGCCCGTCGAAAGGGTGAAAACGAGATCACCGTCGAAGGGCGTGTGGCTCGGAACAAGAGCGCGGGCCATGCCATCATGGGCGGCGGTGGCAAGGCGGGTGCAGTCTGCCTTGGTGAGGGGCGCGTCGGTGGCGACGATGGCGAGGGTGGTGTTTTGCGCGGGGCTGCGTTTGGTTGCGGGCGGGTCTTTTGGGTAGGTCGTGGCGGCGCCGAGGCCGCCGAATTCGTTCATTTCCTCCCAAGGCGCGGCCCAGAAATGCGCGCCATCGCCGACCGTGGCCGAGCCGAGAGCGTTGACTGCGGCGAGGGCGGCGACGGTGATCCCGCTTTCAATGCGGATCGAGGCTGAACCGAGCCCGCCTTTAAGAGTTGCGGTGGTGGCGCCGGTACCGGCGCCGGAGGTGCCGAGGGCGAAATCGGTCGAGACGGTGTCGAGGGCCTGTGCGCCGAGGGCGCGGTAGGGGTTTTTGGGCCAGTCCTTGTCGCCGCCATTGAGGAGATCGAAGAGGATCGCGGCCGGAACGATGGGCACGCGCGTGGGGCCGGCCGCGAAGCCGCGGCCCATGGTTCGCAGGCTGTCGGCGACGCCTGAGGCCGCGTCGAGGCCGAAGGCCGAGCCGCCCGAGAGGACCAGCGCATCGACGGTGTCTACCAGCCTGTCGGGGGCCAGAAGGTCTGTTTCGCGGGTTCCGGGGGCGCCGCCCATGACATGGACGCCGGCGACCATGGGCTCTTCGCCGAGGACGACCGTCACGCCGGATTTGAGGCGGGGATCGCTGGCGTTGCCGACCAGAAGGCCGGGCACATCTGTCAGAAGGTTGCGCGGGCCGGGGATCATATGCAGCGCCCGCCGTCGACCTCGAGCGCGACGCCGGTGATCATGGAGGCCTCGTCCGAGCAGAAGAAGGCGGCGGCATTGCCGATGTCCTCGGGGGTCGAGAAGCGGCCCAGCGGGATCGTCGAGAGGAATCGTGCGCGGTTTTCGGGCGTGTCGCCGCCTATGAAGGAGGGCAGGAGGGGCGTCTCGCCCGCCACCGGATTGAGCGCGTTGACGCGGATGCCGTGGGGGGCCAGCTCGATCGCCATCGTTTGCGTGGCGGTGATCATCCAGCCTTTCGAGGCGTTATACCAGTTGAGGTTGGGTCGCGGGCTGCGCCCGGCGGTCGAGGCGATGTTGAGGATCACGCCCGAGCGGCGGGCTTTCATGGCGGGGACGAAATGGCGGGCGGTGAGGTAGACCGATTTTGCATTCACCGCGAGAACCCGGTCGAAATCGGCTTCGCTCACCTCTTCCATCGGCTGCGGCAGGTGGGTGATGCCGGCGTTGTTGACGAGGATATCAATGTCGCCTAGCGCATCTGCGGCTTCATAGGCGAGGGCGGCGACCGAGGCGTTGTCGGAGACATCGACCACGGCAGCGATGCCACCGATCCGGGATGCGACCTCGCGGGCGGCATCGGCATTGATATCGGCCACGAGAACGCGGGCGCCTTCGGCGGCGAACTTGCGGGCGATGCCGGCGCCGAAGCCTGATCCGCCCCCGGTTACTAGTGCTGTTTTTCCGTCCAGTCGCATCGGCCTATCCCCGTTTGCAGCCAGTCTGGCGCTTTGCCTGCGGCCTGTCACCCGTTCATCGCAATTGTGTGAGCGCGTCTCCAAGTGGTTGCGTGGAAGCGGCAAAATGCTATCACTCCCCGAACCTTGGGGGACGGACCTGAAATGATAGCGACGGTTCTTGCCGGTAGGGGCCTCTTGCGCCTTGCGATGGGCATTGCGCTGGCAAGTAGCCTTGCCGCCTGTGTTCAGGAGCCGCTTGAAGAGCTGCCCCCCCCCGAGCCGGTTTTTCTTGAGGGATATGGCCCGCTTGAGGACGACGGTTATCACCTGCCCGGTGGAGATGACGAGCGCAGCCAGTTGCAGTTTGAAACGCTGACCTTTGTGCCCTTTGACCGGCGGCTGGTGGCGGCGGCGATGCTGTCCCCCGGCGAGCGGGATTGGCTGAATACCTATCACGCCATGGTTCTGGAAAAGCTCGCCCCCCGGCTGTCGCCCGCAGCGCTGGCCTGGTGCAAGGCCGCCTGCGCGCCGATCTGAGCGCCCGCTCTGTGAACGCCGCCTCCTCGTGCGCCTTCGGCGTCTCGTCGGGGCGCGGCCGATGAGAAGCGAAGCTTACGAAGAGGCCTCGGCAGCGGTCTTGCGGATACGCTCGACCATGGCGCGCAGGCCGTTTGAGCGCTGCGAGGACAGGTGTTCGTTCAGCCCGAGACGGCCAAGTTCGGCGCTGGCATCGACCGCGCCCACCTGCCCCACCGGCAGACCCGCGTAAAGCGCGTGCAGCACGGCAATCAGCCCGCGCACGATCATCGCATCCGAATCGCCCTGGAAGTCAAAGCGGCCGCCTTCGATCACCGGACGCAGCCAGACCTGGCTGGCACAGCCCTCGACCTTCAGGGCCGGCACCTTGAAACTGTCATCGAGCGGCGGCATCGCACGGCCGAGGTCGATCACATGGCGATAGCGATCCTCCCAATCGTCGAGAAAGGCGAAGGTTTCGGCAATCTCCTCAAAGGCGGCGGTGGCCAT
>JALRLK010000124.1 GCA_023254495.1 Marivivens sp.
CGATCTTCATCGAAGACATCGAAATCGGCATGACCCGGTCGCTCCGTAAGGCGGTGACCGACCGGGATATCGAGCTTTTCGCCGAGGTCTCGACGGATCGCAATCCGGTCCACCTTGACGAGGAATACGCGCAAGACACGATCTTTGCCGGCCGCATCGCCCACGGGATGCTGACCGCGGGCCTCGTCTCGGCGGTGATCGGCGAGCAATTGCCGGGCCATGGCACCGTCTATCTCGGCCAGACGCTGAAGTTCCTCGGCCCCGTCCGCCCCGGCGATGTGGTTCTGGCCGAGGTCGAAGTGACCGGCATCGACCATTCCAAGCGCCGCGTGACGATGGACACGAGCTGTCTAGTGAACGGCAAGAAGGTTCTGATCGGCGAGGCGACTGTCCTCGCACCCAGCCGCAAGTTCGACTGATCTTGCGCCGCCGCGCGGGGGCGGCTACCCAAGGCCCCATGCGCATCATCCGCGACACCCTTTTTCTTGATCCCTACGACCGTGGCGCCGCCGCGGCAATCGGCAATTTCGACGGGGTTCACCTTGGCCATCAGGCGGTGATCGACATGGCCCGCGCCGAGGCGCGCTGCCTTGGTGTGCCGCTTGGCGTGATGACCTTCGAGCCGCACCCGCGCGAGTTCTTTGCCCCCGACGCCCCCGCCTTCCGTCTGATGAGCGCCGAGACACGGGCGCACCGGATGGCGAAGCTGGGCGTCGACAAACTCTATGAGGTGCCGTTCAACGCGGGCCTTGCGGCGCTCGCGCCCCGCGAGTTTGCCGAAACGGTGATCCATCAGCGCCTTGGCCTTGCCCATGTGGTCGTCGGCGCCGATTTCCACTTTGGCAAGGGCCGCGCCGGATCGGCCGAGGATCTCGTGGGTTTCGGAGCCGAACTGGGCTTTGGCGTGACCGTGGCCGAGCTTGTCGAGCTGGCGCAGGGCGAGGTCTCGTCCACCGCGATCCGCAACGCCCTGACCGAGGGCCGCCCGCGCGATGCGGCGGCGATGCTGGGCCACTGGCACCGGATCGACGGCGAGGTGATCCGTGGCGATCAGCGCGGGCGCGACCTTGGCTTTCCGACTGCCAATATATCGATCGAAGGGCTGCACCCGCCGCGCCACGGCGTCTATGCGGTCAAGGTTGATGTGCTAGGTGGCCCGCATGAAGGGACATATGACGGCGCCGCGTCCATTGGCGTGCGCCCGACCTTTGGCTTCAACCACCCCAATTGCGAGACTTTCCTCTTTGATTTCAAAGGCGATCTCTACGGCGCGCATATCTCGGTGGCGCTCGTGGATTACCTGCGCCGCGAAGAGAAATTCGACAGCCTCGACGCCCTGATCACCCAGATGCACGCCGATTGCGAGCAGGCGCGCCGGATCCTCGCCAATGTCTGACAAGATCGACCACAGCGGCCTTCGCCCCCGGTTCTGGGAAACCGTGGCGATGGACCGCCTGAGCAAACCCGAATGGGAGGCGCTCTGCGACGGCTGCGGCAAGTGCTGCCTCAATAAGCTCGAAGATGAGGATACCGGCGAGGTCGCCCTTACCCGCCTCGCCTGCCGCCTCCTCGACGACGAAAGCTGCCTCTGCAGCCAGTATCCGATCCGGCATCAGTTCGTGCCCGAGTGCATCGTCCTGACGCCCAAGACACTGCGCGACAATCTCTACTGGCTGCCCCAGACCTGCGCCTACCGGCTGGTCGTCGAGGGCCGCCCGCTCTACCCTTGGCACCCGCTGATCTCCGGCGATCCCGAGACCGTCCACGAGGCGGGCGTTTCGGTGCGGGGCCTGACCATTCCGGAATTCGAGGTCGGCGAGGACGACTGGGAAGACCATATCATCGAGGAGCCCACTTGACATGTTTTTCGCATCCGACAATGCCGGTCCGGTCCATCCGGCGATCCTCGAAAGCCTTGGTCGCGCCAATGCGGGTTATGCGATGGGCTATGGCAACGATCCCTTCAGCAAGGGTGTGATCCAGAAAATCCGCGACACCTTCGAGGCTCCCGAGGCGGCGGTCTATCTGGTGCCAACCGGCACCGCGGCCAATTCGCTGATCCTCGCGACGATGACCAAGCCTTGGGATACGGTCTTTTGTACGCCGATGGCGCATATCAACTGTGACGAATGCAATGCGCCCGAGTTCTATATGGGTGGCGCGAAGCTGACCTTGGTCGAGGCTCACGGCGCCAAGATGACGCCGGAGACGCTGCGCACCGCCCTCGATAACGAAGGCAACCGCGGAGTACACGGGCCGCAGCGCGGGCCGGTCTCGATCACCACGGTGACGGAACGGGGCACGATCTATTCGCTCGATGAAATCCGCGCGATTTCGGCTGTGACGAAAGAATACGGGCTGAAGCTGCACCTTGACGGTGCGCGCTTTGCCAATGCGATGGTTGCCCTTGGCACCACGCCTGCGGAAATGTCGTGGAAGGCGGGCGTCGACGCGGTGAGTTTTGGCGGGACCAAGAACGGCTGCATGGGTGTCGAGGCCTGCGTGATCTTCGATCCCAAGCTGGCGTGGGAATTCGAGCTGCGCCGAAAACGCGCAGCACATCTCTTCTCCAAGCACCGGTTCTTGGCCGCGCAGATGGACGCCTATCTCGAAGGCGGCCTCTGGACCGACCTCGCCCGCGCCGCCAATGCCGCAACGGGCCGCCTAATCGCCGGAATGCAGGGCCGCAACGATATCCGTTTTGCCTATGAACCGCAGGCCAACATCATCTTCTTCGAGGCCCCCCGCGCCCTGCACCAGCGCCTTTTGGGCGCGGGCGCGGTCTACTACGTCGAGGATGGCGACGTGAACGCAGGCGATCCCGCGGGCATCCTGACCGGCCGCCTCGTCTGCGACTGGTCGATGACGCCCGAGGCTATTGACCGGTTCCTGTCTCTACTGGCGGGCTAGGCGGGCGGCGGCCGATGAGGATCAGCCGCAGGACAGCGTAGGCGCCGAGGATGCCTGCTGCGACCATCCAGCCAGTGTCGATGCCGGAGGTCTTGACGACATAGATCAGCGGCAAGGTCACAACACCGGCCCCGCCACGCATCATCAGGCTCGACAGGCTCTGGACTGATGACCGGTAGCGGTCAGGCGTGGCTTTGTTCATCGCGGTCGCTTCGGCCGAACCGGTCATGGCGATGGTCAGCATCAGGCCAAGATAGGCGACCACGAAACCCCAGAAGCCGGTTTGCACCGACAGGGCCCCGATGACGCCCGCAATCAGGAGGGGCAGCACCAGCAGCTGCGCGCGCGGAAACCCCCGTCTTTGTCGCGAAAACGCCGATGGCAAGGGGACCAACGATCGCCATGGCGAAATAGCCTGCCGTGACCCAGCCGAACCGGGCGTAGGCCATTGTTGGGTCTATCTCGGAAAGGCGGGGCTGCCAGTAGCCCTCGACCATCCCCATTCCGATACACAGAACGGCCCCAAGGATCAGAATATCGCGCAGGTCAAAGGTCGTGGCGGCGAAGCGGATCGCGGCGCGCATCCGTTGCAGCGGGTGGGCCTCGGCCTCGTCCACCTCGGCGGGAGCCACGCCTTCATGAAAGAGATAGGGCGTCAGCAGAAGATGCAGGACCGCGACAATCGACATGAAAACAGCGTTCCAGCTCGTCGGCGCGTGAAGCGGGAATTCCGACATGAGATCAGGCAGATAACCGCCTAGGATCGCGCCTGCGGTGATGCCCAGTGCTCCCGCCGCCTGAAAGCCGCCGATGAACTGCTGGAGGCGATCCTCCTGGCCCTGTTCCTTGATCCGCTCGACAGCCCAAGCGTCGACCGTGCCGCTCTCGGCGGCGGTCGAAAGCGCCAGAAAAGACGCCCCAACGACAAGCCCCCAGAAGTTTGGCAGGACAATCATCGTCGCCCCGCCAGCCGCCTGAAGACACAGCGCCAGCCGGAAGAGGGCGATGCGCCCGCGCGTGTCGGCGAGAACCCCGAAGGAAATTTTGGCAACGGCGACGATCACCACAAAGAGCGTCAGGATCAGGCCGATCTGCCAGACTTCGGCCCCAAGCTCGCCCATGAATACGCCCTGAACGGCGAGAAATGTCCCGAAGCCCAGACCCATGAGCGCGGCATGGATCGTCATCCGCAATCGAAATGACATTGTTGAAAAGCCTTTGAGAAATAATCAGTTTCGGGAAATCATATGGCCCCCGACAGCACCAGATCAAGGTCGTCGAGCCGGTCCTGCCCCCAGAAGCGCTCGTCCGAATCGGTGATGTAGAACGGCGCGCCGAATGCGCCACGGGCGATGGCCTCTTCGAGATTGGCCTCATAGGTATCAGCGGCGGTGAAGAGGCCCTTGTCGGCCACGCCCGCGTCAAAGCCCGCCTCCACAAGGCAGGCGCGGATCACCCGGTCTTGCGAGATGTCCTTCTCCTCGGCCCAAGTGGCGCGCAGGATCGAATGGACGAGTTTGCCCAGATCGCCGCACTCGTCCTTCTGCGCCGCGATGATCGCATAGGCTGCAGGCGCACCGTTCACCGGCCAGAAGGCGGGCTGGAGGTTGATCTTCATCCCCGCCTTCGCCGCCTGCCGCCGCAGCTCTTGCAGGCGATAGGCGAGGCGGTTGGGGTGCCTGTCCTTCATCGCGGTGCCGCCGGTGCGGGCGAAAAGCGCGCCAATATCGAGGGGTTTGTAGGAAACGGTCGCGCCATGTTTGGCGGCGATTTCCTCAAGCCGCTGTCCGGCCAGATAGGTGAACGGCGAGACGGTCGAGAAGAAGTAGTCAATATGCGGCATTTCTGCACCCCAAATCCGGCTGAACGAGTTTCTCAAACGGTAGTGCTGTGCTAGGCCGTGTCAACGCTTCGAATCGCGTAATTCGGATCTGCCAGTCTGGGGACAAACACATGGCCACGATGACCGAGCCCAAGCTCATTGCCGGTAATGCCAACCAAACCCTCGCCAAGGCGGTCGCCCGCCGGATGTCGATGCACCGGGGGATGAACGTGGGGCTCGTCGATGCGCGGGTCGAGCGGTTCAACGATCAGGAGATCTTTGTCGAGGTCTACGAGAACGTCCGCGGCGAGGACATGTTCATCATCCAGCCGACCTCGAACCCCGCCAATGATAACCTGATGGAGCTTCTGATCATCGCCGATGCGCTCCGCCGCTCCTCGGCCTCACGCATCACCGCTGTGATCCCCTACTTCGGCTATGCCCGTCAGGACCGCCGCACCAAGGCCCGTACGCCGATCACCGCCAAGCTTGTGGCCAACATGATTGCCGAGGCCGGCATCGAGCGGGTTCTGACGATGGACCTGCACGCAGCCCAGATTCAGGGCTTCTTCGATATCCCGGTGGACAACCTCTATGCCTCGCCGATTTTCGCCCTCGACATCAAGCACCACTTCAAGGGCGGCTTGCAGGATGTGATGGTCGTCTCCCCCGACGTGGGCGGCGTGGCCCGCGCCCGCGAGCTTGCCAAGCGGATCAACGCCCCCCTCTCGATCGTCGACAAGCGCCGCGAAAAACCCGGCGAAGTGGCCGAGATGACCGTGATCGGCAACGTGGCGGGCAAGAAGTGTATCATCGTCGATGACATCTGCGATACCGCCGGAACGCTGTGCAAGGCGGCCGAGGTGCTGATGGAGCACGGTGCAACAGAGGTTCATTCCTATATCACGCATGGCGTTTTGTCGGGCCCCGCGGTCGAGCGGATCACCAATTCGGTGATGAAATCTCTTGTCATCACAGACTCGATCGAAGCCAGCGAAGATGTGAAGAACTGCCCCAACATCCGCATTGTTCCGACTGCGCCGATGTTTGCGCAGGCGATCCTGAATATTTGGAACGGCACCTCGGTCTCCTCGCTCTTCGAGCACGAGACCCTCGCGCCGATCTATGAGGGCCTCTACACCGCCTAATCGACCTGCCAGTTGTCGGAGTGTTCTTGCGCCCCGATCGCCTGCCAGCCGACTCTGACCCGCGCGATGCGGGTGTCGCTCCATCTGCGGAACACGGCGGCAAAGCCCTGCGCGTTGACGGCCTCCGCCTGGACGTCCATCTGCACGTTTCCCTCGTTCGAGATATCGACCATGGTCAGCCAGACGCGCACCGAAGGCGGCACGCTGAATGGCGCCTTGAATACCACCTGCCTGCGGGCCTCGCGGGGCCCTGTGCCAGACCACATCGGGCCGTCGTGGTCATAGTCGGAGAAGAGGATGATCTCGCCGTCCTCGATCCCGAGGGGGCCGGATATGGAAAGATGCATTATGATGCCTCCTTCTTCGGTGCGGCCCGGCGCAAGCGCGGGACCAGAGGCAAAACCAGAATGGTCAGAGCAAGGCCAAAAAGATAGGGGGCGCCGGGGAAGTGAATTGACGCACCCTCGGCCGTGAATGTCTGGAAGATCCACGTCACCACCAAGGGCGCGATCACGGCAGTGATCGACCCCATGCTGGCGATAACCCCCTGAACAACCCCCTGCCGGTCCTCGTCGGCAAGATTGGCCGACATGGCAGTGGCGATGGGCATGGTCATATCCCCAAGACAGGACAGAGCCATTATCCCGAAAACCATCCAGGCGGCATTGGTGAACCCATATCCCAGCAGGGCGATACAGCAGCAGATCAACGCAAACCACAGCGTGCGGTAGTCACCGAAGCGCTTGACCAGAAAGCCGAGAACAACGCTTTCGCTCAGCGCCGCCCCGACCCCGTAGGCGGCAAGCGAGAGACCGATCAGCGCAGCCTCCCAGCCGAAAACCTCGCGCAGCCAGAAGGACCAGACAATGGGATAGACCATGGTCGCGAAGTGAAAGACGAAGAGGATTATGAGCGGGACGATGATGCCGGGAATGCGGATCGCGTCGAAGATCACGCCGAAGGGATTGAAATCGCGCCGTATCATGCGCCGCCGGCGCTCGGGCGGCAGGCTTTCTGGCAGGACGAAGAGGCCGAAGAGCACGTTGGCCGCAGAGAAGGCAGCGGCGAGCCAGAAGGGCGCGGAAAGGCTCCAGCCAGCAACGAGGCCGCCGAGCGCGGGGCCAATGATAAAGCCAACCCCGAAGGTTGCCCCCACAAGCCCGAACTTCGCGGACCGCTCCTCTGGCGTGGAGATGTCGGCCAGATAGGCCATCGCGGTCACATAGCTTGCGCCTGCAAGCCCCGCGAGGATGCGCCCGATGAGGAGAAGCGCGAAAGTATCCGCCAGCGCCATGATCACATAGTCAACGACCAGCGCCGCCAGCGAAAGGATGAGAACCGGCCTTCGCCCGAAAGAGTCGGACAGGCCGCCGATCACCGGCGAGCCGATAAACTGCATCGCCGCATAGGCGGCTATCAGGATGCCGCCGAGGAAGGCTCCGTCTGCAGTTGAGGAGGCGCCGACGCGGTCCATCAGATCGGGCATGATGGGAAAGATCAGCCCGATCCCGATCGCATCGATCAGCACCGTGGCGAGAATGAAAACCTGAGCACCGCGTAAATTCATCTACACAAACCTTTTGCCGGACCTTGAGCAGAACTGCGCCAAGGTTCAACAACGAAAAAGGCCCCGCGGG
>JALRLK010000004.1 GCA_023254495.1 Marivivens sp.
GCCCGCCTTTTCTTTGCGGTCCATTGCCGCGCCGGCATTACCCCCTTCACAGGCGTGCAAACGCGGCATAGGCTTGCTGCAACGCCGCAACAGTTCGGGAGGGACCCGTGGCCGAGACCGATAAACCGCTTCTGATCAAGCGCTATGCCAGCCGCCGTCTCTACAACACCGAGACCAGCGATTATGTCACGCTCGAGGATATCGCCGCCTTCATCCGCGAGGGCCGCGAGGTGCAGATCGTCGATCTTAAGTCCGGCGACGATCTGACCCGCCAGTATCTCCTTCAGATCATTGCCGAACATGAGAGCAAGGGCGAAAGCGTTTTGCCGGTCGATGTGCTGACCGATCTTGTCCGCAGCTACACAAGCCAGGCCAGTTCGGTCGTGCCACAGTTTCTGGCCGCTTCCTTCGAGATGCTCCGCGAAGGGCAATCCAAGATGATGGAGAACATGGCCAAGGCAAATCCAATGGCGCGGATGCCCGGTTTCGAGGCGATGCAGGCGCAGCAGGAAGCCTTCTTCAAGGCCATGACCGGCGGCATGATGGCCGCCAAAGCGCCGGCCAAGGAAGAGGCGGGGCAGGGCGACGATCTTGACGACATCAAGAAAGAGCTTGCCGCCCTTCAGGAAAAACTCTCGCGCATGAGCCGCTAGGGCCGCTCAGCCGTTCGGCAGGGCCTCAAATCTAGGCAAATCGTCGAGCCCCTCGCCCCAGTGCAGCGCGTCTTTGGTATAGACATGCGCCGCCGGCTCATAGTTTTGCGGATCGTCCAGCGTCGCCGCGAGGAAATGCGTCTCGTGCGGCCAGCGCTCGCCGTAATAGGCCAGCGAGGTACCGCAGGTCGTGCAGAAATAGCGTGTGACGCCGGGCGAAGAGACAAAGGCGCCGGGCGATTGCGCCGTCCAGCGCCAGCCACCGTTTCTGACCCCAAGCCAGCTGAGGAAGGGCGCACCCGTCGCGCGTTGGCAGTCGTGGCAATGGCAGATCGCCTGCCATGTCATGGCTTTGGGATCGAAGGCATAGCGGGTGGCCCCGCACAGGCAATGTCCGCCGCGTTCTGTCATGGGGAAAGCGTGCCGCAAGCCGCAGCGCCGCGCAAGCGGCCTAGCTCCCGAGCTTGTCGCGCAGGGCATACCACGCCATCGCCAAAGCCATCGTCTGGGTCTGGAAATAGGTGCCCAAGGGCAGGCGCGGCACGGGGAGCGCCGAGAGCGTGTCAAACCGCGAGGCTTGCCCCGCAATGGCCTCGCCTGCGACCTTGCCGGCGATGGAGGCGAGCGCCACACCGTGCCCCGCATAACCCGAAGCGGTCAGCACATTGGGCGCGATCCGGCGGATATTCGGCAGTTTGGTCAGGGTGATACCCAGTGTGCCGCCCCAAGCATAGTCGACCCGCGCATCGGCGATCTGCGGGAACATCTCGCCCATACGCCGGTGGATCGTGTTGGCGATGTTGGCGGGAAACTTGATCGAATAGGCCGAGCGGCCGCCGAAGAGGAGCCGCCCGTCCTCGCTCATCCTGAAGTAGTTGACCACATGGCTCGAGTCACAGGCGGCGATATCCTCGGCCAGAACATCGCGCCCGCGCTCACCCAAGGGTTCGGTCGCGATGATGAAGCTGTTGATCGGCATGACCCGGCGCGACACGCGCGGCTCGAAGATCGGCAGATAGCCATTGCCCGCCAGAAGGACGTGCTTGGCCCGCACGCGGCCTTTCGCGGTGATGACGGTTGCCGTATCGCCGTGGGTCAGGCCTGTGACTTCGGAGTTCTCAAAGATCCGCACGCCTGCCGCCTCGGCTCCGGCTCCCACGCCCAGAACATAGCGCAGGGGATGGATATGGCCCGCGCCGCGATCCAGCATCCCGCCGCGATAGAGAGGGGATTTGACGAGCGCGGCGTAGTCCTCCCGCTCCATGACCGTGATCTTGTCATAGCCATAGACGCGCGAGAGGTGCTCGGCCTCGGCGCGGACGCTTGCCAGCTCATCCGCCGAATATTCGCCATGCGCCACGCCCGGCGTCAGCCGGGCGTCCGGCGCGAACTTGGCGGCGCGTCCGGCAGTCAGCGCTTTGGCTTCTTCGGCCAGATCCCACAGGGCGCGGGCGGTATCCAAGCCCACCCGTTTTTCCAGCCAGATCTGGCCCTTGTTATAGCCCGAGCCGACCTGCCCACCGTTGCGCCCCGAGGCGCCCCAGCCGATGCGATGCGCCTCGAGGAGCACCACATCGAGCCCGCGCTCGCGCAAGGTGAGCGCCGCCGAAAGCCCAGTATAGCCACCGCCAACGATGCAAACATCCGCCGTGGCCTCGCCTTCCAGCGCAGGGCGCGCCGCGGGCGGGGGCGGGCAGGAGGCCGCATACCAGCTCGGGGGAAACTCCCCCGGCCTGTCGTTGAGGTGGAGCGGGTTCATACGTTCAGAAGCAGGTGCTCGCGTTCCCACGGGCTGATCACCTGCAGGAACTCGTCGTATTCCGTCCGCTTCACGATCGAATAGACGCGGGCAAATTCAGGCCCAAGAACCTCGTGAACCTCTTTCGCCTCGTCAAAGAGATCGAGCGCGGCGTTGAGGCCCTGCGGGATCGCATCCTCGGCCTCGTAGGCATCGCCCTGAAAGCGTTTGTCGGGCCAGATCTCGTTCTTCATGCCGAGATAGCCGCAAGCCAGCGAGGCGGCGATCACCAGATAGGGATTGCCGTCCATACCCGCGAGGCGGTTCTCGACCCGCCGCGCCTCGGGCGGCGAGACGGGGATGCGGATGCCGGTGGTGCGGTTGTCGCGGCCCCATTCGAGGTTGATCGGCGCAGCGTGGTTGCGGACATAGCGGCGGTAGCTGTTCACATAAGGCGCGATCACCGCGATCACGGCGGGCATATATTCCTGCAACCCGCCGATGAAGTGGAAGAAGGCATCCGTCTCGCCGCCTTGGGGGCCGGCGAAGATGTTCTTGCCCTTCTCGTCGACCACCGAATGGTGGATGTGCATCGCCGAACCCGGCTCGCCCTCGATCGGCTTGGCCATGAAGGTGGCGAAACAGTCGTGCTTGAGCGCGGCCTCACGGATCAGGCGCTTGAAGTAAAACACCTCGTCGGCCAGTTTCACCGGATCGCCGTGGCGCAGGTTGATCTCGAGCTGGCCGGCGCCGCCTTCCTGCGTGATGCCGTCAATCTCGATGCCCTGAATTTCCGAAAACTCGTAGATATCGTCGATGACCGGGCCGTAATCGTCGACCGCGGCCATCGAATAGGCCTGACGGGCGGCGGCGGGGCGGCCGGTGCGGCCCATCATCGGCTCGATGGGCTTGGCCGGATCGACGTTGCGGCCGACAAGATAGAATTCCATCTCGGGGGCGACCACGGGCGTCCAGCCCTCTTTCTTGTAGAGATCAACCACGCGCTTGAGGACGTTGCGGGGCGCACAGCCAATGGGCTTGCCCTTGAGGTCAAAGGCGTCGTGGATCACCTGCAAGGTGCCGTCCGCCGCCCAAGGGGCCGCGGTGGTGGTGTTTAGGTCGGGCTTGAGGATCATGTCCGGCTCGGTAAAGCCATCCTCGGCCGCCTCGCCCCAGTCGCCGGTGATCGTCTGGTAGAAGATCGAGTTCGGCAGGTGGAACGAGGTCTGGCGTTCCCATTTGGCGGCCGGCACGGCCTTGCCGCGGGCGATGCCCGGCAGGTCGGCGATCACGCATTCCACCTCATCAAGGCGGTTGTTTTCGATATAGGTCCGCGCGGCGGCGGGGATCTTGTCAATCCAGGTACTCATGAAATCCTCTTTTCCTTGAAGAACTTGCCGAACATCTGCGCCACATGCGCGGCGTCGGTCTCTTCTTCGAGCCGGTCGATCGCGCTTCTGCGGATGTCCTCGGGGACAACGCCGGGGGCGCGATGCTCGAGCAGGTCTCCAATGTATCTCTTGTCTATTTCGGGGTGGGGTTGGACCGTGAACGCCTTGTCTCCATAAAGAAGGGCTGCGTTCCGGCAAAAATCGTTGGTGCCGACGACGATAGCATCGGGAGGAACCTCAACGACCTGGTCCTGATGCCAGGCGTTGAGGGTCAGTTCCTTCTCGCCGAGTTTGTATTTGGTGGCGCCCACGGCCCAGCCGTCCTTGAATTTCTCGACCTTGCCGCCGAGGGCTTGGGCAATGATCTGATGGCCGAAACAGACCCCGATCAGTGGAATGCCCTTGCCATAGATCTCGCGGATCAGTGCTTCGAGCGGCTTGATCCAGTCGTGATCCTCATAGACGCCGTGGCGCGAGCCGGTGATGAGCCAGCCGTCCGCCACATCGGCGCTTTGCGGGAATTCATTGTCGACCACGGCATAGTTCTCTGTCTCGAAGCCTTCCGCGCCCAGAAAACGCGCGAAGATTTCGGGATAGTTGCCGTTGGCAGCCTGAAGGTTGTCTGCGACGTGGCCGGTCTGAAGGATACCGATTTTCATGGATCACCGTAGTTGGATGGCCGCCCCGACAGGGGGCAGCCTGATTTGAGTCTATCCTATCTCACACTGTATCGAGATAGAGATCGAGTTTTTCACTCTCGCTCATCGACGAGAGATAGTGCAGCTCTTGCCGCTTGGTCAGAACGAGGTTCTGAATGAGCAACGGCGAGAAGATCCGCGCGGCGATGTCGCTTTCCTCGAACCGGTCGATTGCGGCTTCCCATGTGTCGGGGATCTGCGGGTGATCCTGCTCATAGGCGTTGCCCGAGATCGGGGCAGGGGGCGTGAGCTTGTCTTCGATGCCGATCAGGGCCGAGCCGAGCACGGCGGTAAGGAAGAGGTAGGGATTGACGTCGCCACCGGCAACGCGGTGCTCGATCCGGCGCGCCTTGAAGCTGCCGCCGGGAATGCGGACGCTGGCGGTGCGGTTGTCATAGGCCCAGCAGATGCCGGTCGGCGCGTGGCTTTCGGGCACGAGGCGGGCATAGCTATTGCCATGCGGGGCAAAGATCAGCGTCAGGTCGGCGATCCCCTTGAGGCAGCCGGCAATCGCGTGATGGAGAAGGGGCGTGCCTTCGAAAGTATCGTTGGCAAAGACGTTCTTGCCGTCTTTGTCGATCACCGAGAAGTGGACGTGCATGCCGCTGCCGGCATAATCGGCATAGGGTTTTGCCATGAAGCTCGCCGCCATGCCGTGTCTACGGGCAAGGCCGCGCACCAGCATCTTGAAGAAATAGGCATCGTCCGCGGCTTTCAGCGCATCGTCCACATGGACGAGGTTGATCTCGAACTGACCAAGGCCCACCTCCGAGGTCGCGGCCTCGGTGGGAATGTCCATGGCCTCGCAGCCGTCATAGAGATCGTTGAAGAAGGCGTCGAAAGCATCGAGCGCCCGCAGGCTCAGGATCTCGGCGCCGGGGCGGCGTTTGCCCGAGCGCGGCGATTTCGGCTGGCGGATCTCCGAGCCAGAATCGTCGACGAGATAGAATTCCATCTCGGTCGCCACGACCGGCGTCAGGCCAAGCGCCTTGTAGCGCTCAAGGACGTTTGACAGCGCATGGCGGGGATCGCCGCCGAAGGCCTCGCCGTCTTCGGTGTACATCCAGAGCGGCAACATGGCAGACGGGGTTTCAAGCCACGGCAGGGGAACATAGCCGCGCTCGGTCGGCATCAGGACGCCGTCAGGGTCGCCGATTTCAAACACAAGGGGGCTGTCCTCGACGTCCTCGCCCCAGATGTCGAGGTTGAGAACCGAAAGCGGGAAGCGCATTCCGTCTTCTTCGAGTTTGCGTGCGAAGCGGATCGGCACGCGCTTGCCGCGCGCCTGTCCATTGAGGTCGGCCGCACCGGCGCGCACGTTGCGGATTTCGGGGTGCTCATCGAGCCAGCTAGTCATTTTGTCACCAAATAATTGGCGCCAATGCCTAGACATTCAGAAGCGGAGCCGCAGGGATTCGCCTGTCAGTCGTGCAGTTGCACACCGCTGGCCACCCCCGCTCGGGGTGCCGCATTTGAGGTCCATGCCCTTGGGCCTAATGCTTTTATGATCAAATTCTTCGTAGAGGGTTGTAGCAGCCGAAAGACTGGAACCAGTCCCGTTCGGACCCACCCTGAAAATTTGATCATATGTGTGATACTACCGGATCAGGTTTACACGCAAGCGAATTTTGGCGCGGCGCTCTTTCGGCAGGTGATGGTTCAGCCGCTTGTTCACCAATCCGAAGAGGCCGATCACCGTGAGGGTCAGCAAAATGAAGTAGAAGGCGAGGATCGGATAGGGGATGAAGGGGTTGAACGTTTTGTCGGCAAAGTAGCTGGCGTAGTAGAGCGCATCGCCCCTCTGCTGAGAGGCTGGAAAGCCCGAGAAGAACACCAGCGTCGTCGCGTGGAAGAGGAAAATCGCCTCGTTTGTATAGGCGGGCCACGCCAGCCGCAGCATCGTCGGCCAGATCACCCGCCGAAAGCGCGGCCAGCCCGACATTCCATAGGCATCAGCGGCTTCCACGTCGCCTTTCGGCACCGACATGAGCGCGCCATAGAAGATTTCGGCGGAATAGGCGGCGGTGTTGAGGAAGAGGACGAGCAGCGCCCCCAGCCAGGCGGCGGTGAAGGCGCCGAAGAAGGGATAGCCGGCCTTGAGGCTCTGGAACAGGAAGTAGGCGAAGAAGAACTGGATGAAGAGTGGCGAGCCGCGAAAGACGAAGATAAACCACTCGGCCGGCTTGCGTAGCCAGAGCTGATGATGCGCCTTGGCGACAGCGACCCCCGTAGCCAGCATGAAGCCGGAAACGAGTGCGAGAACGCCGAAATAGATATTCCAGATCATCCCCGAGCCGATCAGCGTGAACTGCTGGCACAGGGTGAAATCACTCCGCGGCAGAAGCCGCTCGCCGATCCCCTGCGAACGGAGCGCATAATCGGCAATCGTATCCCAACAGCTCATGCGGCGGCCTTTCCACGCCCGCGCGGGCCTTTGCGCAGTTTCTCACCCGCCAGCGTTGCTTGCCCATGCGACAGGCGACGGGAAATTCTGGCCAGCACGATCTCGGAGACATGGGTGAACGCCAGATAGAAAACGAGGAGCGCGAGGAAATACCACACGCGCCAGTCGGCGTGGGGATAGTCGGTGAACTGCGGGGTTTTCATCCCCCCAAGCTCGCGCGCCCAATAGACGATATCCTCAACGCCCAAGAGGAACAGAAGCGGCGTGGCCTTGATCAACACCATCCAGAGGTTCGACAGGCCGGGCAGGGCATAGACCCACATCTGCGGCACCATGATCCGCCAGAAGGCCTGACGGTGCGACATTCCATAGGCCTCGGCGGTTTCCATCTGGGCGTGGGGCACAGCCCGCATCGCGCCATAAAGCACGTTGGCGGCAAATGCCCCAAAGACCAGCGCAAAGGTCAGGACGGCAAGAAAGAAGCCATAGACCTCGTGATAGACTTGCGGCGAAGAGGAAAGCGGCAGCTTGGCCGCGGCGCAGACGATGAAATCATTGCCCTGCCGGATCGGCTGATCCCAGTCGGGGCATTTGATCTGATGGCGGATCCACTCGAAGCCCTGATCGAGCGCGATCACGAAGAAGAGGAAGAATGCGATATCCGGCACGCCGCGGACAATGGCGATATAACCTTTGCCAAACCAGCTGAGCGGCCGGAAATGCGAGCGCGCCGCCGCAGCGCCGCCGAAACCAAAGAGAAGGGCGGCCGGGGCTGTGATGGCCAGCAATAGAAGAACGGTGCCCACGGCCCAATAGAGCCCCATGTGCTTGCCTGTGGTCAGGTAGCAGGAGAGCCACTCGATGCCAGCGAGGCTGGCTGGATCGGCGCAAAATTCAAACATGGGACCGTGAGAAGAAAGGGGTGCGGCGGCACCCGAAGGCGCCGCCGTCGATTGGGATCAGTAGCCCGGGGCTTCTTCGCCGAACCACTTGGCGAGAAGCGCGTTCAGCGAGCCATCGGCCTTCATCGAGTCGATGGCGGCGTTGAACTTGTCGCGCAGCTCGCCGTCGCTCTCGCGCAGGCCCATGCCGACGCCGCCGCCGAGCGCAACCGGCTCGCCTACGAACATCAGCGCGCCGCCCGAGGCCTCGACCACCGGCAGGAGGAAGTCGTAGTCGGCGAACACGGCATCAACCTCGCCGTTCTGGACCGCGGCGATGGTCTCGTCGGCGGTGGCGAACTCGAGAAGGGTCGCGCCCGACTCGGCGATATAGGCGGCCTGAATGGTCGCGGTCTGGGCCGAGATCACGCCGCCAGCCAGATCGACGCCCTCAGAGGCGGCGACATAGACCGAGGCGGTCGGCGGGTAGTAGTCTTGGGTGAAGTCAATGACTTCATCACGCTCGGCGGTGATCGACATGCCGGCGATGATGGTGTCGTAGTTGCCCGAGACGAGGTTCGGGATGATCGAATCCCAGTCGTTGGTCACCCACTCGCAGGTCAGCTCGGCGCGGGCGCAAAGCTCGTCGCCGAGATCGCGCTCGAAGCCGGCAACTTCGCCTTTGTCGTCGATGTAGTTGTACGGAGGGTAGGCGCCCTCGGTGCCCATGCGCACGACATCGGCCATGGCCGCGCCAGCAGTGAGCGCCAGAACGGCGGTCGTCAGGATCAGTTTCTTCATTGGGGTCTCCCTAGGTTGAGTTTCAGGCCGACACAGTGGCCGACAGGAACTGTTGAAGTCGTTCGGTTTTGGGGCTGCCGAAGAGCGATTTCGGATCGCCTTCTTCTTCGATTCTGCCTTTGTGAAGGAACACGACATGATCACTTACATCATTGGCAAGGCGCATGTCATGGGTCACGAGGAGCATGGTGCGCCCCTCGGCGGCAAGATCCTTGATGACTTTGACAACCTCCTGCTCAAGCTCGGGGTCGAGCGCCGAAGTCGGCTCATCAAAGAGTAGCGCCTTGGGCTCCATGCACAGGGCTCGGGCAATCGCGGCGCGCTGCTGCTGGCCGCCTGAAAGCTGCGCGGGGTAGGCCTCGCATTTATCGCCGATGCCCACCTTCTCGAGATAGCGCCGCGCCGCGGCCTCGACCTCGGCCTTGTCTCGCTTGAGAACGTGAACAGGCGCTTCCATGACGTTCTGCAGGATCGTCATATGCGCCCAAAGATTGAACTGCTGGAACACCATCGACAGGTTGGTGCGGATGCGGATCATCTGCTCGCGATCAGCCGGATGGCGGTGCAGCCCCTCGCCGCGCCAGCGCACCGGCTCGCCGTCGAAGATCACTTCGCCCTTTTGGCTGTCTTCGAGAAGGTTGCAGCACCGCAGAAGCGTCGACTTGCCCGAGCCGGACGAACCGATGAGCGAGACCACATGGCCCGCAGGGGCGGTAATATCGACGCCTTTGAGGACTTCCAGAGCCCCATAGGATTTATGGAGATCGCGGATCTCGATGACCGGGGTTTTCGTCGTCACGGTTGGCATCACTTCCTTGCTCAAGCGCGGAGTAGGGCGGAATTTTCGCCCCTTTGCAACGCCCTTTCTGAGCGGCTGGCTAGTCGCACTTGCCATTTTGTGCAACTGAATTGGTCAGTTTGCCCAGAAAGAAAGCGGCGGCGTCAGCACCGGATCATAGGCCTCGGGCGGCAGTACAACAATCCCGCGAAGCCCCAGAATCGACGCGTCTGCGGGGCTGAGGCCGGCGATGGCCTCGCCAATGGCCGCACGGAACGGTGCTGGATCGTTGCCAAGCGCGGTGATGAAGGTCATCCCCGGGCTCGGCGGCGTCGCCCCGATGATCTTGAGGGCGTGGGTCTCGGGCATGGTCGGGGTCAGAATCCGCAGGGTTTGCGCGTCGATGGTGGCGAAATCTGCCTTGCCCGAAGCCACAGCACGCACCGACTCGATATGCGCGCCGGTTCTGAGCGCAGGGTTCAGCCGGAAGCCGGTCTTTCGCGCCCAACTTGCCACCGCCCCATAGCCCGACTGCGACAGCGCATCGCTATAGGCCATCGGCCGACCGGCGAGATCCTGGGGCCGTTCAGCCGGATCCTCCTTCCGCACCACGAAGAGCGAGCGGTAATAGCCCGGTTCACACCCCTCGAGCCCATAATCCGGGGCGGCAATGGGTGTCACCTTGCCTACAAACTTCGTCCGATAGGGCAGGATGCAGATCTGCCCGAGCGTCAGGTCAGGCCGCGCCCAGCCATCGGAATAGAAGGTCTTGCGGTCAAGTGCTTCCGGCGCCTCGACGCCCCGCGCCCGCAAACCATCCCGGATCGCCCCCCAAAGCCGGTCATGCGCCGCGCGATTGTCGGGCCGGTCATACATGGGCAGAGCGGCGAACATCGCTAGCCTCCCTGGCCTTCCAGCCGGCGCCGGATCGCGTTGCTCTCCTGATCCGATAGCCCGAGCATCGGCGCCACCATCCGCATTAGCGCGTCTTCATGGCTCTCGCGCTGGCCATCGGCCAACACGACCGACCACATCGCCTCGATCACGCCCGCCCGATCGTCATAATCAACAGCCGCCTTGATCGCGCGTGTAAACCGGACCGTATCCGGAGCCTCGTGCTCGATCGCCTCGCATTCGGCGCGCAGCTCCGCCGCCTCGACGGCATTGAGCCCGTAACGTTTCGCCAAAACCCGGTCGATCCGCGCAATCTCACCGGCGGAATAGTCCCCGTCCGCCTTGGCAATCCGCACCAGAAATGCGCCAAGCGCCACGCGGGCATCGGCCCCGTCAAGGGGATCAGGGGCGAGCGAAGTGAGCTGGCGGATAAGACGGCTAAGCATAGAAAGAGGTATAGGCTTCCTCGCTCACCCCGAAAAGGGGGTGAGACCGTCAAAGAGCCGTGAAAGCCGCGCCGCCTCCGCGCTTAAGCCAAAGGGTGGGTTGACGACGAAAAGCCCCGATCCGACCATCCGGTGCCCCTCGCGCGCCGGTGGAAACCGCACCTCATGGCGCACACCGTCCGGCAAAGCCCGCTCCAACTCGACAATCATCGACCGATGCAGCCCCGAGGTCAGGATCGGATACCAAAGGACGATCACGCCCACCGCCCAGCGCCCGTGCACCTGCCGCACGAGCTTGGCCGCCGCCTCATAGTCGCCCTTGATCTCATAGCTCGGGTCGATAAGCAAAAGCCCACGCTTCGGCTCCGGCGGAACCAGACGCAGCGCCATCTTCGCCCCGTCCTCTTTCAAAACCTGCGCCCGCCCGCTCATCACTTCGGCAAGCGCCGCGTGCTCTTGCGGATGCAACTCGGCAAGCACCATCCGGTCCCCCGCCCGCAGGAACCCCTCAGCCACCAAAGGCGATCCCGGATACGCCGCCGCCCCATGCGCGGCCCGCACTTTCGCCAGCGCAACTGCATAGGAATGCTCCGCCGCAAACCAGCCAAGCTGCTCCACCCGCTCGATCCCCGCCGCCGCCTCGCCGGTCTTCATGGCCTCGGGCGCATCCAACTGGTAAAGCCCGCGGCCCGCGTGCGTCTCCAGATAGCTCAACGGTTTGTCCTTCTGCGTCAGATACCCCAGCATCCACGCCAAAAGCGCGTGCTTGTGCACATCCGCCATATTCCCCGCATGATAGCCGTGCTGATAGGAGAGCATCCCGCCTTCCGCTTCTTTTGGCCTCAAATACTCCGGGGGAGCCCCGAAGGGGCGGGGGCAGAGCCCCCTCTTAAACGAGCCGCGAGGTATCCACCGCCGCGCGAATGAAATCGGCAAACAAAGGATGCGGCGCAAAGGGCTTGGACTTCAGCTCGGGGTGATACTGCACGCCGATGAACCAGGAATGGTCCTTCCACTCGACGATCTCCGGCAGTCGTCCATCCGGGCTCATCCCCGAAAACAACAGACCACAGCTCTCCAGCTTGTCCTTGTACTTGAGGTCCACCTCATAGCGATGGCGGTGCCGCTCTTCGATTGCGGTTGCGCCATAAACCTCGGCCACCTTCGAGCCTTCCTTAAGGTTGGCGGAATAGGCGCCAAGCCGCATCGTGCCGCCCTTGTCGTCATCAGCCTTGCGGCTGACCGTGTGGTTGCCCTGCACCCACTCTTTCAGGTGATAGACAACCGGCTCGAAGCGCTTCTCGCCCTTCTCGTGGTCAAACTCTTCCGATCCGGCCTTGGCCACTCCGGCGACATTGCGCGCCGCCTCGATGACCGCCATCTGCATCCCCAGACAGATGCCGAGATAGGGCACATTCCGCTCGCGTGCGAATTGTGCAGCCTTGATCTTGCCTTCGGTGCCGCGCTCGCCGAAGCCGCCCGGCACGATGATCGCGTGATAGCCCGAGAGCCGCTCGCCCACATTCTCGCGGTCGAAATCCTCGGCGTCGACCCAATTGACGTTGACCTTCACCCGGTTGGCCATGCCGCCATGGGTCAGGGCTTCCTTGATCGACTTATAGGCGTCCTCGAGCTGGATATATTTGCCGACGATCGCGACATTCACCTCGCCGTCGGTGTTGTGGATCCGGTCCTGCACATCGAGCCATTTCTCTAGGTTCGGTCGCGGCGCCGGCGAGATTCCGAAGGCATCAAGCACCGCCTGATCAAGCCCCTCGCGGTGATAGGCGAGCGGCGCCTCGTAGATCGACTTCAGGTCATAGGCCGCCACAACCGCCTCTTTGCGGACGTTACAGAAAAGCGCGATCTTCTCACGCTCGCGCTCGGGGATCGGATGCTCGGAGCGACACACCAATACGTCCGGCGCGATCCCGATCGACTGAAGCTCTTTCACCGAGTGCTGGGTCGGCTTGGTTTTCAACTCGCCCGAAGCCGCGAGATAGGGCAGGAGGGTGAGGTGCATGAAGATGCACTCGCCACGCGGCTTTTCATGGGCGAACTGGCGGATCGCCTCGAAGAAGGGCAGGCCCTCGATATCGCCCACCGTGCCGCCGATCTCGCAGAGCATGAAATCCACCTCGTCGTCGCCGACGCGAAGGAAATCCTTGATCTCGTTGGTGACGTGGGGAATGACCTGAATGGTCTTGCCGAGATAGTCGCCGCGGCGCTCTTTCTCGAGCACGTTGGAATATATGCGCCCCGAAGAGACGGAATCGGTCTTGCGGCAGGCGACACCTGTGAAGCGCTCGTAATGGCCTAGGTCGAGGTCGGTCTCGGCGCCATCGTCGGTGACGAAAACCTCGCCGTGTTCGAAGGGCGACATCGTGCCCGGATCGACGTTGAGATAGGGATCGAGTTTCCTCAGGCGCACCGAAAAGCCCCGCGCCTGAAGGAGCGCCCCGAGTGCCGCCGAAGCAAGGCCTTTGCCCAGCGAGGAGACCACGCCGCCGGTAATGAAAACATATCTCGCCATGGGCCGCTCGTCCCCTTTTTCGCTCTTCAAATTTCAGGAAATGCGGCCCCGCGAGGCATCCTTCAGGATCGCATCATCACGGGAATTCAGTGTAACCGGATTCGCCCCGCAAACGCAACCGGTTACGCAACATGATGTTGCGTATGCCCATAAGGGGGCAAAGGCTAGTGGTTAGTTGCCGCTGGGAAGCAGCGGTGCGCCGTCATCCGCGCTCGGCATCAAGAGATCCGAACCAAGATCCGGCGTGGTCGAAACAGGGGCCTCGACAGGCGCCGTGCCGAGGCGGTCGATCACCGAAACACCGGCCGATTTCTCGGCGGCGATGATGGTGAGCGCGATCGAGGTGCAGATGAAACCGATGGCCAGAGCCCAAGTGACCTTGCCCATCGCAGTGGCCGCGCCACGCGCCGACATGACGCCGCTGCCGCCACCCATGCCAAGGCCGCCACCCTCGGAGCGCTGCAAAAGCACCGCGCCAATTAGCGAAAGCGCAAGGATCAGGTGAATGACAAGGACGACGTTTTCCATATTGGTCTCATCTAGACGGCAATAACCGGGAGGTATCTAGAAGGTGAGGACGCAAGCCGCAAGCCCTCAATCGGGGAATGGGCTCTATTCGTCCACGTCATCGACATCGGCCTGCCCCGAAAGCCGCCGGCGCACGATCGACCATCCAAGCCCGATCGCCAGCACCAACGAAACGATCAGGAGGCCGAGCCATGTGTTGACGGTTGGATTGGTCAGGTCGATCACACCGTAATCGTAGAGCACCCACAGGAGGGTTCCGGCGACAGCGAGCAGAAGGACCATGCCGAAAACGCCGATCGACCGCAGCGTGGCGCGGACATAGATGACATAGCCGATGAACAGAATGAGCCCCGCCAGCACGACAAGCGACATCTGATCGCCCCAACCCACGCTGGCCCAGTGGGCATAGTTCCACTTGGTCGGGTTATAGGTCGCGGCCAGCAGGGCAAAGGCAAAGCCCCAGCGCAAGAGAAGGCCCATGTCAGCCTCCGGTTGTCCTTGGGTAAAACATGGCGCGGACCGGCGGCCCCGTCCAGCCCTGCGGCGAAATTGAGGTTTCGCTTCATGGGGCGCGGCGTTATACGGGCGCGGGTTTACACCAGAGGGATTCCAATCATGGCAAACGTGGTGGTTGTCGGCGCACAGTGGGGCGACGAGGGCAAGGGCAAGATCGTCGACTGGCTGAGCGAGCGGGCTGACGTAATCGCCCGCTTTCAGGGCGGTCATAACGCGGGCCATACGCTGGTTGTTGATGGAACTGTCTATAAGCTCCATGCGCTGCCCTCGGGCGTTGTGCGCGGCGGCAAGCTTTCGGTCATTGGCAACGGTGTAGTCCTTGATCCCTGGCACCTCGTGAAGGAAATCGCCGGCATCCGCGCCCAGGGCGTCGAGATCACCCCCGAGACCTTGATGATCGCGGAGAACACCCCGCTCATTCTGCCGTTCCACGGCGAGCTGGATCGCGCCCGCGAGAGCCAGAATTCGGTCGCCAAGATAGGCACCACCGGCCGTGGCATCGGCCCGGCCTATGAAGACAAGGTGGGCCGCCGCGTGATCCGCGTGGCCGATCTGGCCGACGATGCGACGCTCGAATTGCGCGTTGACCGGGCGCTTGTCCATCACAACGCGCTGCGCGCTGGTCTGGGCCTTGGCCCCATCGACCGCGATGCGCTCTTGGCCGAGCTCCGCGCCATCGCGCCGCAGATCCTGCCCTTCGCCGCCCCCGTCTGGAAGGTGATGAACGACGCCCGCAAAGCCGGCAAGCGCATCCTCTTCGAAGGCGCTCAGGGTGCCCTTCTCGATATCGACTTCGGCACCTATCCTTATGTCACCTCCTCGAACGTGATCGCAGGCCAGGCCGCCACCGGCACCGGCATGGGTCCGGGCGGCATCGATTTCGTCCTCGGCATCGTCAAGGCCTATACCACCCGCGTGGGCGAGGGCCCGTTCCCGACCGAGCTTTTCGATGCCGACGGCGACCGCCTTGGCCAGCGTGGCCACGAGTTTGGCACCACCACGGGCCGCAAGCGCCGCTGCGGCTGGTTCGATGCCTGCCTTCTGCGCCAGACCTGCGCCACCTCGGGCGTGAACGGCATCGCGCTGACCAAGCTCGATGTTCTCGACGGGTTCGAGACGCTCAAGGTCTGTGTCGGCTACGATCTCGACGGCCAGCGCCTCGACTATCTGCCGACCGCTGCCGACCAGCAGGCCCGCTGCACGCCGATCTATGAAGAGCTGCAGGGCTGGAGCGAATCCACCGAAGGCGCACGCAGCTGGGCCGATCTGCCGGCCAATGCGATCAAATATGTGCGCCGGATCGAAGAGCTGATCGAATGCCCCGTGGCGCTTTTGTCGACCTCGCCCGAGCGCGAGGACACGATCCTCGTCACCGATCCTTTCGCGGACTGATCCGATGGCTTTGAGCTATAAGGCCCGCCGCAGGCTTTCGCTTCTTGTCCTGATCATGGGCCTGCCCGCCTATGTGGTCATGGCTGTCACGATCATGTCGTCGATGGACCGCTTGCCGCATTGGCTTGAACTGCCGACCTATATCTTTCTTGGGGTGGCTTGGGCCTTCCCGTTGAGGTTTGTCTTTCTCGGGGTGGGCAAGGCCGATCCCGACGCGCGGCAAGAGACCGACGGCGATAAATGAAAAAGGCGGAGCGGGTTCCTCCGCCTTTTCTTCTTTATGTCTGGCCGCTCAACCCTCTGCGGCGCGCGGCTCGGGGCGGAAGCGGGTCTGCTCCGACACCTGGAACCGGCCGTTGCGGATCTTTATGATCCGGCCTTGGCGCAGGAGCGTCCCGAACGAGCGCAGCCCGTCCTCGCGGTTGAAATCCTCGGGCGACAGATCGCGGACCTTCTTCATGATCTGCGGGCGCGAGAATTCATCGACGCCTTCGACATAAGAGGTATAGGCGGCCGCCGCTTCGACCCGGCGATCAATCTCGCGCTCGGCAATCCGGGCAAGCATATCGGCATCAGGTGTCGGTGGTTCGGCGCCGAAATAACGGTCGTCCGCCGCAAGATCGCGGAAATACTCTGCAATGGCCTTCAACGTATCGAAGGAATCGTCGAAACCTCCGAGCGTGCACGAAAAAGTGCCATAGGAGACGGTCAAAATCTTGCTCGATCCAACCATTCTTTACTCGCTTTCTGCCATTCCCACCGTCAGTCTGTTTATCACCAATTGGTTCGCAACCCGGAACGGAAACGAGATCAGGTCGGTGTCATTTTGTGACACTTTTAGGGAATGTTTCCTAAAATGAAGGTAATCGACGGCAGGCCCCATGATTGTTGATCTCGAAGATGCGGTTACTTTGATTGGCGGCGGCCCGATTGTTGCTGAACTTCTGACTCTGGCGAGAGCCGTTGCGCCGAGAATCGTTGCCGCCGATGGCGGGGCTGATGATGTGCTCGCTGCCGGGCTCTCGCTCGTTGCCATCATCGGAGACATGGACAGTCTGGCGCCCGCGGCGCGCACGGCATTCTCAGACTGTTTGTATCACATCCCAGAGCAGGAAACGACCGACTTCGAGAAATGCCTGACGCGGATTGCCGCGCCCTTGGTGATCGGGGTCGGGTTTCTTGGCGGGCGTATGGATCACAGCCTCGCCTCGCTCAACGTCTTGGCGCGGCATCGGGATCGGGCGGTGATCCTGCTGAGCGAGGCGGATGTCTGCTGCGTGGTGCCCGAGATGGGCTTGCGCCTATCGCTGCCCGCGGGGATGCGCTTGTCGCTCCTGCCCTTGGGCGCGGCGCGGCTTTGGACCGAAGGGCTGCGCTGGAATGTCGAGGGGGCCGAGATGGCGCCGGACGGGTTCATCTCGATCTCGAACGAGGTGGCGGGCGAGGTCAGGATCCGCGCCGAGGGGCCGGTGCTTCTTGCGGTGCCGCTAGAAGGGTTCGCCTCGGTCGTCAGCTCCGTGCAAGCCGCCTTTCGCGCAGGATGATGTAAAGCCCTGCGCCGATTGTCACGAGGATGCCAAGCGCCGCGAGTCCATTAGGCAGATCGCGGAAGATGAGCCAGCCGATGACCGTGCCAAACGGGATCTCGAGATACTGCATCGGTGCAAGGGTCGAGGCGGGAGCAAAACGCAGGCTCCAGGTCATCAAGAGGTGCGCGGCGGTGCCGACGGAGCCGAGGGCAATGAGGAGCCAGCCGGTTGTGAGATCAAAGGCGGCAAACCCGCTGCCGGGCAGGTCGGGCAGGAAGATCAGAACCGGCAGAAGGATCGCGCTGGCCTGTAGCCCGCTCACCGCCTGAAGCGCGACAGGATCGACCTCTTTGGCAATCTGGCGTGTCACCAGCATGAAGAGGGCAAAGATCACGGCCACGCCAACCGGCAGAAGGGCGGGCGCGCCGACCTCGGCAAAGTTGGGCTGGATCACCAGAAGCGTTCCGGCAAAGCCCACGACCGAGGCCCAGAGCCGGTGCGGGCCCACCTCCTCGCCCAGAACGAACTTGCCCAGCAGCAGCATCACGAAGGGCATCACGAAAGCGATGGCCAGCGCATCGGCCAAGGGCAGATAGCGCAGCGAAGTGAACATCGTGCTGATGCCGGCGATATGCATGAGGGTTCGGGTCGTCACAAGCGCCAGCACCCGCCCGCGCACCAAGAGCGTCGCCCCTGAAAGTAGTGCAATCGGCAGAAGGATCGCCGCCTGCGCGGCAAAGCGGGTCAGCACTAGCATCCCCAGATCGAGCCGCCCGCCCAAGACCTTCGCCAGTGCGTCGCCCAAAGGGGCGAGCACGCAAAATCCCAGCATGAAGAGGATGCCGATAAAGGGCCGGTCGATATGGGTGTGCCGCAACATGGCTCAGGAAGGGCTTTGCGGCGGCGAGACCTGCGGCATGACCACCGAGCCACGCCGCGCCGTGATCCGCTCGCGGTGGACGATGTAGAGGCCCGACAGCGCGATGATTGCGATGCCCGCCCATGTCAGCAAGTTCGGGAAATCGCTGAAGAACAGATAGCCGAGGATCGCCGCGCTGATTAGTTCGAGATAGTGCAGCGGCGCGAGCGTGGTCGAGGGGGCAAAGCGCAGGGCATAGGTCATCAGAAGATGCGCCAGCGCCGAGGCCGCGCCGACCATGCCGAGCCACATCCATTCGATCCCCTGCGGCATCACCGGATCGAGGGTCGGCCAATGGGTGAAATCGGCAATCACGATGAAGGGCAGGCACATGGCGGCGGCCAGCGTCGAGGTGTGGAACTGCATCGCCACGGGGTGCAGCTCTTTGGCGAGGCGGCGGGTGATCAGGATATAGAGCGCAAAGAAGAGCGCAGTGCCAAGCGGAAAGAGCGCCACCGGGCCGAAGGCCACAAAGCTCGGCTGGATCACCAGAAGCGAGCCGACAAAGCCCACGGTCGAGGCAGCGATGCGGCGCGGGCCGACCTCGTCGCCGAACATGAACTTGCCAAGGAAGAGGAGGATGAAGGGCTCGACGAAAGCAATGGCCAGCGCATCGGCAATCGGCATCACCTGCACGGCGGCGACAAAGCAATAGGTCGAGACGATCAGGTAGATGCCCCGCAGGATCAGCCGGCCAAGCGAGGCGCGGGGGATCCGCAGGCTCAACCCCATCACCAGAAGCACCGGCAGCATGATCGCGCCCTGCACGATGAACCGCGCCAGCGTGATCTGGCCCACCGGGATCGTCGCGGCGGCGGCCTTGGAGCCCACGTCGATGAAGGGCGCGGTCAGGCAGAAACCGAGCATCAGAAGGACGCCGAGGAGAATGCGATCGTGGGTCATGCCGCGTCCTTGTGGGGATGAAGGGCGCGGAGGCCCTCAGCAGTTGGGAACGTTGACGGCGAGGCCGCCGAGCGATGTCTCCTTGTATTTCTCGCTCATGTCCACACCTGTTTGCCGCATCGTTTCAATAGCGGCATCGAGGGGGACGAAATGGGTGCCATCGCCGCGGAGCGCGAGTGAGGCGGCCGACACGGCCTTGATCGCGCCGAGGCCGTTTCTTTCGATGCAAGGAATCTGCACGAGGCCACGGATCGGATCGCAGGTCATGCCGAGGTGATGCTCGAGCGCGATTTCGGCCGCGTTCTCCACTTGCTCGGGCGTGCCGCCCATGACCGCCGCAAGGCCTGCCGCCGCCATGGCCGAGGCGCTGCCCACCTCGGCCTGACAGCCGCATTCCGCGCCCGAAATCGAGGCGTTGAACTTGATGAGGCCGCCGATGGCCGCTGCGGTCAGCAGGAAATCAGGGACTTTCGAGACAGTTGCCCCCGGCACATGGTCGAGCCAATAGCGGATCGTCGCCGGAATAACCCCCGCCGCGCCGTTGGTGGGCGCGGTGACAACCTGCCCGCCGGCGGCGTTTTCCTCGTTTACCGCCATCGCATAGGTCGACATCCAGTCGTTGATCGTATGCGGGGCCGAAAGGTTCATGCCGCGCTCGGCCAGAAGCGATTGGTGAATGCCCTTGGCCCGCCGTTTGACCTTGAGCCCGCCGGGCAGGATGCCGTCATTCTCAAGCCCGCGGTTGATGCAAGTGTTCATCACTTCCCAGATCCGGGCGATCCCCGCATCGAGATCGGCGCCCTTGCGGCGGCTCAGCTCGTTCTTTCGCTTCATATCGGCGACGGTCAGGCCGCTTTCGGCCGCCATGTCGAGCATTTCCTTGGCCGATTTGAACGGGAAGGGGACGGGTGGGCCGTCATCATGGTCCTTGCCTGCGGCCAGTTCCTCTTCGGTCAGGATGAAGCCGCCACCGACCGAATAATAGGTGACTTGGGTGATCACGTCGCCTTGGGCGTCGACCCCCTTGATGATCATGCCGTTGGCATGGCCTGGCAGGTTGGGGCCATAGTCGAAAACGAGGTGATCCTTGGGCTGGAAATCCAGCACCGGCAGCCCCTCGGGTTTGACAGTGCCCTCCGCGGCAATCCGCGCAAGCTCGGCCTCGGCCTTTTCGGCGTCGTAGTCATCAGCACGGAAACCGGCGAGGCCGAGGATCGAAGCGCGGTCGGTCGCGTGGCCGACGCCGGTGAAGGCGAGGCTGCCGTGCAGCGTCACGCGCAGGCCAGCGACCTTGAACGGCTGTTGCCGCAGGTGATCTAGAAAGCGGGCTCCGGCGACCATCGGGCCGATGGTGTGCGACGAGGAGGGGCCGACGCCCACCTTGAACATATCGAAGACGGACAGAAACATTTAGAGAGGCGATCCTTCGGGCGGATTGGGGAATTCTGGGGCGGAGAAGGGCTTTTCGCCCAAACCTTCGGCCTCGGCGCAGCGGCGCGAGGCTTCGGTCGCCTCAAACCGGCGGGCAAAGGCGAGGAGATTGGGATAGTCGGCAAGCGAGAGCCAGCCGGGATTGTTGCCATAGATCACTGGCCAGCGAAGCAGTGGGGCGAGATAGCAGCCGAGGATTGTATCCTCCGCAAGCCAGGCCGGAGCCGCGTTGTCGAGCAGGTGAAAATGTTGGCGGATCTGCGCATGGACAGATCGATCCAGTTCGCCAACATGATCCGCCGACACAAGCCGCTCGGAGCAGAACAGGACGCGTTCTGACGCGTGCAGCTCGTTGGCAAGCCAGAAGAGCCACTTGAGGCCCTCTCCGCGCTGCGCCGATCCAGGGGCGGGAAAGAGCTTGCCCTCGCGCTCTGACAGCCAAAGAAGGATCGCGGCCGTCTCAAAAAGAGCACCATCGGGGGTCTCGAGGGTCGGGATCAGGCCATTGGGATTGATCGCCAGATAGGCGGCCGAGGACTGTTCGCCCTTGGAGCGGTCGAGCAGGCGCACCTCGTAGGGCAGCCCGAGCATCTCGAGCGCCAGCCGCACACAAAGTGAGGCATTGTCAGGGGCGTAGTGAAGGCGCAGCAAATCGGGCATGCGTAGACCCTAGGTGATTGCCGCATCTGCGTCTGCCGGAAAGCGACATTTCTTATCGGAAACCGGAAGGGGATGGCCTTCCGCCTCTCGCTCATGACCAACATCTTTCCTATAAGCGAGGAGGAATCCTTTTGGAGCTGCCAGATGACCGACAACCTCTCTCCCATCGACAAGGCCAAATTCGTCGCCGCCAAACGCGCGACCCAATATGTCCAGAGCGGCATGAAGGTCGGTCTTGGCACCGGTTCGACCGCCGCCTGGCTGGTCAAATGCCTCGGCGAGATGGTCCGTGACGAGGGGCTGCGGATCAAGGGCGTGCCGACCTCGACCCGCACCGCCGAGCTTGCGCGTCAGGTGGGCATCGAGGTGATCACTCTCGACGAGGCCAAATGGCTCGACGTGACCATCGACGGGGCCGACGAGTTTGACGCCGATCTCAACCTGATCAAGGGCGGCGGCGGGGCGCATCTTCAGGAAAAGATCGTCGCCACGGCCTCGGATCAGATGGTAGTGATCGCCGACATCTCCAAGCAGGTCGAAACCCTTGGCGCATTCCCCCTGCCGCTCGAGGTGATCCCTTTCGGTTGGCAGACAATCAAAACGCTCGTCGAAGAGGCCTTGATCGGCATGGACGTTCTTGGCCGCACGACCAGCCTGCGGATGAAGGGCGATGCCCCGTTCATCACCGACGAGGGAAATCATATCCTCGATCTGCACCTCAACCGTATCGGCAACCCGCGCCAGCTGAGCCTTGTGCTCAACCAGATCCCCGGCGTGGTTGAAAACGGGCTCTTCATAGATATCTGTGATGCGGTGGTCATCGGCTATGGCGATGGCCGCGTGGAAGTGCGCGATATCAATGAGGGGACGGTGGACGAGATGAAGTATGACTTCCTGACCAAGGACAACATCTTCACCGACATCGCGGACTAGGCATGACTTACGACTACGATCTCTTCGTCATCGGCGGCGGTTCCGGCGGTGTCCGGGCGGCGCGGGTGGCGGCGGCAGACGGGGTGCGCGTTGCGCTGGCCGAGGAAGACCGGATGGGCGGCACCTGTGTCATCCGTGGTTGCGTCCCCAAGAAGCTGATGGTTTTCGCCAGCGAATTTAGCGAGGCGATCAGCGATGCGCGCGCCTATGGCTGGGATCTTGGCGAGGGCAGGTTCGACTGGCCGACCTTCCGGGGCAAGCTCCATGCTGAACTGGATCGCCTCGAAGGTGTCTATCGTCGCCTCCTCGATGGCTCGGGGGTGACGACCTACCACGCCCGCGCCACCGTGAAAGACGCCCATCATGTGGCGCTTTCGACGGGCGAGGTCGTGAGCGCGGGGCATATCCTGATTGCGACCGGCGGCGTGCCTTCGGTTCCCGATCAGCAGGGCGCCGAGCTGGGCATTACCTCTAACGATATCTTCAATCTCGAGGAATTGCCGGCCTCGATCCTGATCGTCGGCGGCGGCTATATCGCCTGCGAATTCGCGGGCATCCTCAACGGCCTTGGGGTCAAGGTGACGCAATACTATCGCGGTGCGCAGATCCTACGCGGCTTTGACGACGAGGCGCGGGGCATGATCGCCGACCAGATGCGCGAGCGCGGGGTCGATCTGCATTGCGGCACGACGATTCTGGCGATGGAAGAACGCGAGGGCGGGGTTTGGGTCAAATCCAGCAACGGCCATGAAGAAATTTTCGGGCAGGTTCTGTTCGCCACGGGCCGCGCGCCGAATACACGGGGCCTTGGCCTTGCCGAAGCTGGCGTCATGCTCGGGCGCAATGGTGAGGTCGTCGTTGACGACTATTCGCAATCGAACCTGCCTTCGATCTACGCTGTAGGCGATGTGACCGACCGCGTTCAGCTTACGCCCGTTGCGATCCGCGAAGGCATGGCTTTCGTCGAAACGGTTTTCCGCAACAACCCAACGAAGGTCGATCACGATCTGATCCCCTCGGCGGTGTTCACCAAGCCCGAGTTCGGCACCGTGGGCCTGACCGAAGAGGCGGCCCGAGCGCAGGAGCCGATCGAGGTCTATGCCGCGATCTTTCGACCCATGCAGCACGCCTTTGCCGGGCGAAGTGATCGTGTGTTGATGAAGCTGATCGTGAGCCAAGCGACCCGCAGGGTGCTTGGCTGTCATATCGTTGCCGATCACGCGGGCGAGATGATCCAGCTGGCAGGCATCGCCATCAAGCTGGGCGCGACCAAAGAAGATTTCGATCGCACTGTCGCGGTGCATCCGACAATGGCCGAGGAATTGGTAACCATCAAAACGCCGGTCCGTACCGCTTGATTTTCAAGCCCGCGGACCCAATCTGAGAAAGAACCTGCCTCGATAGGGGCGAAAGAGAGAGAAGAACATATGGCTGGAAATTCTGGCGGCCCTTGGGGCGGCGGCGGAGGAAACAGGGGCGGATCCGGTGGCGGCGATGACCAAAATCGTGGCGGACGGCGTCCTGGCAACGAAGGTCCGCAGATCCCCGAGATCGACGATCTGGTAAACAAGGGCCGCGAACAGCTGCGCGTCTTGATGGGCGGTGGCGGTGGCCGGCGCCCGAACGGCGGCGCGCAAGGGGGCGGCGAAGGCCCGCGTCTGACGCGGGGCACCTTCATGCTGGGCCTTGGCGCGGCGGCGGTGATGTGGGGCCTTGCCTCTTTCTACACCGTCAAGCCCGAGGAACAGTCGGTCGAGCTCTTTCTCGGTAGCTATTACAAAACCGGCGAGGCGGGTCTCAATTTTGCGCCTTGGCCCTTGGTCACCGCCGAGGTCATCCCCTTCACATCGGAACGGATCATCGAGATCGGCACCTCCCGCTCCGGGCAAGATGCGGGCCTGATGCTGACTGGCGACGAGAATATCGTCGACATTGATTTCCAGGTGGTCTGGAACATCTCGAACTCGCAGGAATTCCTGTTCAACCTCGCCGATCCGGCCGCGACCATCGAAGCGGTCGCGGAATCGGCGATGCGCGAGATCATCGCCCAGTCGCAGCTTTCACCGATCCTCAACCGCGATCGTGGCGCGATCAGCGACCGCCTGACCGACATGATCCAGACGACGCTCGACAGCTATCAGAGCGGAGTGAACGTCGTGCGCGTCAACTTTGACAAGGCCGACCCGCCCGAGCCGGTGATCGCCTCGTTCCGCAAGGTGCAGGACGCCGAGCAGGAGCGCGACCGTCTGCAAAACGTAGCTGACGCCTACTCCAACCGCGTTCTGGCTGAGGCCCGTGGTGAAGCCGCGCAGATTTTGGAGCAGGCCGAGGGCTATCGGGCTCAGGCCGTCAACGAAGCCGAGGGCGAGGCGAGCCGCTTCCTCGCGGTTCTTGAAGAATATCAAAAAGCGCCCGAGGTGACTCGCCGCCGCCTCTACCTTGAAACAATGGAAAAGGTGCTTGCCGGCATGAATGTGATGTTGCTCGATGAAGCATCGCAAGGCGGGCAGGGGGTTGTGCCCTATCTACCTCTCAATGAACTTGGTCGAACCACCACCACAGGAGGGAACAACTGATGGCACGCTCAGCTTATCTTGTCCCGATCTTCGTTGCGGTGATTGCTGCAGCCTTGTCGTCGATCTTTATCGTGGATGAGCGCCAGAAGGTTCTTGTGCTGCAATTCGGCCAGATCGTGAAGGTCCAGGAAGAGCCCGGCCTTGGCTTCAAAATCCCGCTCATTCAGGAACTCGTCCGCTATGACGACCGCATCCTGAGCCGGGACATGACCTCGCTCGAGGTCACGCCTTCAGACGACCGCCGCCTTGTGGTCGACGCCTTTGCACGTTACCGGATCGTTGATGTCGAGAAATTCCGTCAAGCCGTTGGTGCTGGCGGTCAGGAGCTAGCTGCCAACCGGCTCGACTCCATCCTGCGCGCCAATACCCGAGAAGTTCTTGGTTCGGTAACTTCGAACGAAATCCTCTCGGCTGACCGCGCTTCACTGATGTTGCGAATTCGCAATGCTGCAATCGACGAGGCTCAGGATCTCGGGATTCAGGTGATCGACGTGCGGCTCAAGCGCACCGACCTTCCGCCCTCTAACCTCAACGCGACCTATGAGCGGATGAAGGCAGAGCGCGAACGCGAAGCTGCCGACGAGATCGCCCGCGGCAACGAAGCGGCCCTGCGGGTGCGCGCGCTGGCTGACCGGACAGCGGTCGAACTTGTCTCGGACGCGCGGCGCCAGTCGGAAATCGTCCGTGGTGAGGCTGACGCCAAGCGCAACGCCATCTATGCCGATGCTTTCGGGCGCGATCCGGAGTTCTTCGAGTTCTATCGCTCGATGACCGCCTATGCCCGCGCCATTGGCGGCGGCAACAGCTCGATCGTGGTCTCGCCCGAGAGCGAGTTCTTCGACTATCTCCTGTCGGATCAGGCGAAGGTTTCGCAATAAGATGAGCACGATCGTTCTGGCGATCGGCTCGGTTCTAGTGGTGGAGGGGCTGGTCTATGCACTGGCCCCTTCCGCCATTGAACGCCTCTTCGAAGCCTACCACAGCCTGACCATCGCCCAGCGCCGCGCGATGGGCCTTGTCTCTGTCGCGCTCGGCGTGGGCCTGTGCTGGCTTGCACGCCAGATGGGTGTCTGAGGCCCGCCTCACGCGTAGTTGAGAGCTCGCGAAGGCCTGTGCGTTGTAAACGCGCCTTCCGTGGGTAAATATCTTCTTGTCCCGCATCGACGGGCTATTCGATTAGCAAACAGGAGCTTGTCGTGATCCCGAGAACACTCGTTGCAACACGTTCAACCTCGCGCCCCGCATCCATGCTGCTGCTGGCGCTGTCCATCTTTGTGCTCATCTTTGCGCAGGCTGTGCCGAGTCCGGCCCAGTCGCGCCCCAATACTTTTGCCGACCTCGTCGAACAGGTCAGCCCGGCTGTGGTGAACATCACCACAACAACGGTTATCGAGGCCCGGTCGGGCGCAAACGGCATGACGCCGCAGGAGAATCCCTTTGAGGGGACCCCGTTTGAAGATTTCTTCAAGGATTTCAACGATCAGGGCCTCGGCCCCCAAGGCCCGCAGCGCGCGACCTCGCTCGGTTCGGGTTTCGTGATTTCCGCTGATGGCTATGTCGTCACCAATAACCATGTGATCGAAGACGCCGACGAGATCATGGTCGAGTTCTTTTCGGGTGAAAGCCTGCCCGCGACCCTGATCGGCACCGATCCGGCGGTCGATATCGCGCTCCTGAAGGTCGATGCCTCCGATCTTGCCTTCGTCGGTTTCGCCGATAGCGACACCGCCCGCGTGGGCGATTGGGTCTTGGCTGTGGGCAACCCGTTGGGACAGGGCTTCTCGGTCTCGGCAGGCATCGTTTCGGCCCGTAATCGCGAGCTTTCGGGCACTTATGACGACTACATCCAGACCGACGCCGCCATCAACCGCGGCAACTCGGGCGGCCCGCTGTTCAATCTCTATGGCGATGTGATCGGGGTGAATACCGCGATCCTCTCGCCCAATGGCGGCTCGATCGGCATTGGCTTCTCGATGGCCTCGAACGTGGTCAAGGCCGTGGTCGACCAGCTCATGCAATACGGCGAAACCCGCCGCGGCTGGCTCGGCGTGCGGATTCAGGATCTCAGCGAGGATATGGTCGATGCCATTCCGGGCCTGACTTCGACCGCCGGCGCGCTGGTCACGGATGTGCCTGAAGGGCCGGCCTTTGATGCGGGCATCCAGCCGGGCGACGTGATCCTGCGCTTTAACGGCCGCGACGTGCCCGACACCCGCGCTTTGGTGCGGATGGTGGGTGCGGCGCCGGTCGGCATGGAGGCGACGGTCGATGTCTTGCGCGGCGGTGACGAGATCACCTTCAGCGTGACCCTCGGCCGCCGCGAAACCGCCGAAGCCGCGCAGGGCAACAGGCCCGCACCGATGGAGCCGCAAATCGAGGAGATCCTCGGTATGTCTCTTTCGGAGCTGACGCCCGACATGGTCGAGAAATATCAGACCGGCGACGCAAAGGGCGTTGTGATCACCTCGGTCGCGCCACTCAGTGATGCCGAGGACAAGGGCCTCGCGCCGGGCGATATCATCACCGAAGCCTCGCAGGCGCCGCTGTCGAGCATCTCAGAGCTGAAGGACCGGATCGGCGAGGCGCAGGACAGTGGCCGCAAGTCGATCCTCCTCAAGATCAGCAGGGGCGGCGAGCCGATGTTCGTGGCGCTCTCGGTTAAGGAATGACCGGCAAGTGAGCGATGACGGGGGCGCCTTCGGGCGCTCCTGATTGTTTCGGGGCGCTGATGAGAATGTGAGGCGAATTGAGCGCCAAAGGGCGGTTTTGACCCGCAAATGGGGCGGATTCAGACTGGCGCGACGACCAAGCCTCGCCTATCTAGGGCGCCGGACCTGAGAGGATGGAAACGGGCAGATGGCGAAGATCACCTATATCGAGTTTGGCGGCAAAGAGCATATCGTCGATGTGCCGAATGGCCTGACTGTCATGGAAGGCGCTCGCGACAATGGCATTCCGGGGATCGAGGCCGATTGCGGCGGCGCCTGCGCCTGTTCGACCTGCCACGTCTATGTCGATCCCGATTGGGTTGAACGCCTGCCGCGCAAGGATGCGATGGAAGAGGATATGCTCGATTTCGCCTACGAGCCCGATCCCGCCCGTTCGCGCCTGACCTGCCAGCTCAAGGTCTCGGACACTCTCGACGGTCTGCGCGTGTTCATGCCGGAAAAGCAGATCTGATGCGCCTCTGGCCGAGCTTGCTCTAAGGGGCGCTGCTTGGCCTGATGCCGCTGGCCGCCTCGGCCGAGATCGTCTCGGCCAGCTATGCCGAGCCGACCCCACGCTATCAGCATGGTGTCTTTGGCGAAACCGAGGAGTGGGGCGCCTTGGCCTTCGGGCTGAGCGATGACCAAAGGATGATCCTGCGCCTCCCCGAAACCCGCGTATTCGAGGATATCGCTCCGCGTCTTGCGGATGTGGATGGCGATGGCGCCCCCGAGATGATCGTCGTCGAGACCGATCTTTCGCTCGGTGCCCGACTCGCGATCTATGACGAGGCAGGGTTCGTCGCCGCTACGTCTTTCATCGGCCAAACCCACCGCTGGCTGGCGCCGATCGGCGTGGCTGATCTGGACGGGGATGGCTTGATCGAGATAGCCTATATCGACCGCCCGCATCTCACGCGCCTGTTGCGCGTCTGGCGATTTCAGGATGGCACTTTGGTCGAGGTTGCTCAGGTCGAGGGGCTGACCAATCACCGCTTGGGGGATCCCGCCATCGGCGGTGGCCTGCGCGATTGCGGCGCGGGGCCCGAGATGATCACCGCCAATGCGCGGTGGTCGCGCCTTGTGGCCTCGCGCCTTGTGGGCGGCCGGATCGAGAGCCGGTTCGTCGCGGAAGGCGTTGATTTCGCCGCGGCTCTCGACTGTCGGCTGCCCTAGACCCAGAACGCTACCAGCACGGCCAGCGCCGCGATTTCGCTCAGCTGCTGGGTTGCCCCGAGGATATCGCCCGTCTGCCCGCCGATCTTGTCTTGGGCGATCCGCCCAGCGGCAAAGGCTGTCGCGGCGACAAAGGCGGCAACGGGGACGACCGTAAGGCCGAGGAACACGAATCCGACCAAACCCGCGGCAATGAAGCCAAACCGCACGGTGTCTTGGGATGGCTGGCCGACCCCCTGACTCAGCCCCGACGGACGCGCCGCGGGGAGCCACCCCATAAGCGCCGCCATCGGCGCCCGACTTATCGCAGCGACCCCGATCAGGGCGCCCCAGACATGGCCTGTTGCAAAAAGGGCCGAAAGCGCCGACCAGCGCAAGATCATCGCAAGCACAAGCGCCAAAACGCCATAGGTTCCGATCCGGCTGTCCTTCATGATCTCGAGCCGACGGTCGCGGTCGTATCCGCCCCAGAGCCCGTCGGCGCTATCGGCCAGCCCGTCTTCGTGCATCGCGCCGGTGCAGATCACCTGAACCGCGATGACAAGGGCCGCTGCAATTCCGGCCCCAAGGCCAAGCCAGAGCGAAAGAGAGGCCGCAACCGCAGCGATCAGGCCCAAGAGCGCTCCGGCCAACGGCCAGGCCCATGAAGCGGCGGCGCCCCGTTCTCTGGCAGAGTCGAAGTTGACCTTGACCGGCAAGCGGCTCAGAAGCCCGAGCCCTTGCAGCACATCCCGAACCGGTTGGCTGAAACGAACATCGGAAATGTCGGGATCGGGCATCGCT
>JALRLK010000177.1 GCA_023254495.1 Marivivens sp.
AAAGCGCTGTTGAAAGCGCGGTCAGAGGCATTGATGCAAGAAGTGCGGTTGCGCCCGTTTGACGTCACCCGCCCAATTGGCAGCTTTTCTGGTGGCAATCAGCAGAAGGCGATCATTGGCCGCTGGTTGGCAACGGAAACGCAGATCTTCTCTGGTGTCATGCCCTTCCTGGCCTGCGTCTTCATCGCCATGGCGTTGATGTACGTCTTCCCGGATATCGTCTTCTACCTGCCGGACCTGTTCTATGGCGGCTAAGGGCACAACGGACCTGCTTGGCCTCTCTGCGGCCGAGCTTCGGGACAGGCTTGCAAGCGGCGCCCTCAAGGCGGTCGACTTGGCGAAGGCCTGTCTCGACAGGATCCAGGCCCTCGAACCTCAGATCGGGGCCTGGGCCCACCTGGACCCCGATCATGTGATGAAACAGGCCGAGATGGCCGACCGCTACCGCGCGACGGGCCGCCCGCTTGGCCCGCTGCACGGGCTTCCGGTCGGCATCAAGGACATCATCGACACCGCCAAGATGCCCACCGAAAACGGAACGACAATCGACAGCGGGCGCGTCCCCACCGAGGACGCCTTCGTTGTCGCGCGCCTCAAAGCCGCCGGCGCGATCATCATGGGCAAGACAGTCTCCACCGAGCTTGCCTATATCCACCCGCCGAAAACGCGGAACCCCAACAGCATTGACCACACGCCGGGCGGCTCATCGTCTGGTTCTGCTGCGGCTGTCGCTGCCGGCATGGTGCCGCTTGCCGTTGGCACCCAGACCGGCGGCTCTGTGATCCGCCCTGCAGCGTTTTGCGGAGTGACCGGCTTCAAGCCGACCTTCGGGGCGATCCCCCGCAAGGGCATCCTAAAGCAATCGCAAACGCTCGATACCGTCGGCGTCTTTGGCCGTGGCCCGCTTGATGCGGCGCTGATCGCCGAAGTTCTCTTTGGCGATGATCCCGCCGATCCTGCGACAAGCCCCGCGCCGCATCCCCAGCTTCTCAAGACGGCATCCGAACAGGCGCCGGTGAAGCCTGTCTTCGCGCTCGTGAAGCCGCCGGGTTGGGACGATGCCGATCCCGAGATGAAAGAGGCCTTCGCCGAACTGGCCGAGGCACTGGGCGAAGATCTGTGCTTCGAAGTCCCGCTTCCTGCGCATTTCGAGCATGCGGCCGAGCTGCGCCAGCGGATCAACTTCGCCGAAATGGCCCGCAACTACTATACCTATGCCCGTGCCGGCGCCGACAAGCTCTCTCTCGAGATTCAGGCGGCGATGCAAGAAGGCTCGGCCACGCTGGCGAAAGACTATCTCGCCGCGCTCGACTGGCCCGAGGTCTATTACGCTGGCCTCAAGGAAATCTTTGGCCATGCCGATGTGATCCTCACGCCAGCCGCGCCGGGCCCTGCACCCAAAGATCTGGCCACCACCGGCAGCGCCATTTTCAACGGCCTCTGGACCATGATGGGCACCCCGGCAGTCACTATCCCAGTTCTCACCTCTCAAGGCGGTATGCCGATGGGAATCCAGCTTGTCGGCCCGCGTGGCTATGACGGGCGGCTACTGCGCTCGGCGCGTTGGCTTTGGAACTGGATCGATGAACAATCTCAATAACTGGAGCGTCCAATGGACAAGCTGATGTCACTCGTCGCCTTCGCAGTCTTTGCGGGCTTTCTGCTGATCCTCGCGATATTTGTTCCAAGCCTTGACCTCATTTTGGTCATCGCCTTCACGACCGCACTCGCGGGCTTTGATATGATCTCTTCCGCCTGGACCAAGAAAGACTAGCGATGTCTCGGCCCAAGGTCTGGATCCCGCGGCGCCTCTCGGCGGCAACGCTTGATCGCGCCCGCGCGAGCTATGATGTGATTGAAGAGCCGCTCGACGAACCAGCCTCCGCCGCGCGCATCATCGAGATGAGCGCTCAGGTCGACGCGATGATCCCCTGCCATTCGGAACGTTTTACCGCCGAAGTGGCCGCGGTCCTTGATTCGCGCCTGAAGATCGTTGCCAATCACAGCGTCGGCGTCGATCATTGCGACCTGCCGGCGCTTCGCGCCCGCGGGATCGACGTGACCAACACGCCCGATGTCCTCTCCGACGCCACCGCCGAAATCGCGATGCTCCTGATGCTGGGCGCGGCCCGCCGCACTGTTGAAGGCGACCGGGTCGTGCGCTCGGGCGCTTGGGACACCTGGTCGCCTGCCTTTATGGTCGGCAAGCAGGTCAGCGGTGCGCGGCTTGGCATCGTCGGCATGGGCCGCGTAGGCCGCTCGATGGCCGAAAAGGCCCGCAGCTTTGGAATGGAAATCCATTACCACAACCGCGCGGAGCTTGCCGCCGATCAGGCGAAGGGCGCGATCTTTCACGCCGATCTCGACGAGATGCTGGGCCAAGTAGATTTCCTGTCGCTGCATTGCCCGATCACGCCCGAAACCCGCAATCTGATGGACGCAAGGCGGCTGGCGCTACTGCCGAAAGAGGCGGTGATCGTGAATACCGCCCGCGGTGGCCTGATCGACGAGGCCGCACTTCTGGCGGCGATCCAGTCGGGCCATATTGCGGCGGCGGGCCTCGATTGCTTTGCGGTCGAGCCGGGTGGCAATCCGGCGCTGGCAGGCGAAGAGCGGATCATGATGCTGCCGCACATCGGCTCGGCCACCCGTAAGACCCGTGACGCGATGGGCTTTCGGGCGCTCGACAATCTCGACGCTTTTTTCGCTGGCAAACGCCCGCGCGATCTCGTCAACTAGCCCCGGCTAGTAGCCGATCAGATAGCGTGACCGCGTTCCTGCAACTGCCTTGATCGCAAGCGCTGCACCGACGCAGGCTGCACCCACCAGCAACGTCGCGAGCACGAGATCAAGCGCTGGTAGCCCGGTCGGGGGAAAGAGCCTGCTTCGCTGCGCAGCATCGATGGCGAAGGGATGCAGGAAATAGACCCCAAAGCTCGCCTGAGCGATCAAGTTGATCAGCCTCGGCACAGCGCCGCGTGACGCGAGCCGTTCAAAGAATGAAAAGAACGCCAGCGAAAGCAAGAGCTTCTGCAGCAGCATAAGGTCGATGCCGCTATAGGTGAAAAAGATGCTGTGATAGTTTCCCGAATGACCAATCGCTGTTTGTAGCGCCGCCAATCCAACACCCGCAGCGAATACGTAGACATCCAATCGCTTCAGGATTGCCAGCGCCCGGTTCCGATGAACCGAGAGAAAGATACCCATCAGGTAGGCTGGTTTGAAGGTGATCACGGCCTGCAGTGGGAAATTATCGTCAATCGGCTTCTGAACGAATGCTGCCACGAGAAGCGACAGGAGCAGAATTCCGATCTGTGACCGCGCTGACAATTGGATAAAGGCGACGTGGTGTGGCGAGATCAGGAAGGTCAGCAGTATGAACGGAATATACCAATATCCAGCCGCCGCGCTTCCTTTGGCCAAAATGGACAGCCAGATCCAAATCAATTCGGCAAGCCCGAGCTCCAGAGGATGGCGAAGGATCCACGCGACCGTCGACAAGAGGAGATAGGGTGCCAGAAGATTGCGGGCCTTACCTTCGAGGAACCTTCGATAGGTGAAGCGCGGATAGAAGACGTGATGAAACAGATAGCCCGAGATGACGACAAAGAACGTCGTGCCGCCGGTGATGAGGTTGCCTGCAAAGAAGCTCGCAGGATTGTCGCGAGCAAATAGGGTAAGACCATAGGAATGCCCGGCGACGATAAAGATGATCGCGAAAGCCCGAAAATAGACAAAGGATGAAAGAAAATAGTTCCCCGAAATCTTTGGGGAACTATTGCGGGCCATCCTGCCAAAAGCAAGTGAGAGAAGGTGGCGATCTAGCCGAGGATCCCCGGCAGCTTGAGCCCGTGCTCGCGTGCGCTGTCGATCGCGATCTCATATCCCGCATTCGCGTGTCGCATGACGCCCGAGGCGGGATCGTTCCACAGAACACGCTCGAGTCGGCGGGCGGCTTCGGGCGTGCCATCGGCCACGATCACAACGCCCGCGTGCTGGGAAAAGCCCATGCCGACACCGCCGCCATGGTGCAGCGAAACCCAAGTTGCGCCCGAGGCGACGTTAGTCATCGCATTGAGGAGCGGCCAGTCCGACACAGCATCCGACCCATCGCGCATCGCTTCGGTCTCGCGGTTGGGCGAGGCGACCGAGCCGCTATCGAGGTGATCGCGACCAATGACGATCGGCGCCTTCAACTCGCCCGAGGCCACCATCTCGTTAAACATCAAGCCCGCGCGATGCCGATCGCCCAGGCCGATCCAGCATATCCGCGCCGGCAAGCCCTGAAAGGCGATGCGATCAGCGGCCATGTCGAGCCAGCGGTGCAGGTGTGCGTTCTCGGGGAAGAGCTTCTTCATCGCCGCGTCGGTATTGGCAATATCCTCGGGATCGCCCGAAAGCGCACACCAGCGGAACGGCCCGATGCCCTTGCAGAACAAGGGGCGGATATAGGCTGGAACGAAGCCGGGGAAGGCGAAGGCGTTCTCAAGCCCCTCTTCCAGCGCCATCTGGCGGATGTTGTTGCCATAGTCGACGGTCGGCACGCCCAGCTCGTGAAAGGCAACCATTGCCGCAACCTGAACCTTCATCGAGGCGCGTGCAGCTTTTTCAACCGCCTTCGGATCGGTCTCCTGCTTCGCCCGCCATTCGGCCACGGTCCAGCCCTGCGGCAGGTAGCCGTGCACCGGATCGTGGGCCGAGGTCTGGTCGGTCACGATATCGGGGGTCATGCCACCCGCCTTGGCGCGGGCAAGGATCTCGGGGAATACATCAGCCGCGTTGCCGATCAGCGCGACAGACTTCGCCTCGCCTGCCTTGGTCCACTGGTCAATGAGTGCCAGCGCCTCGTCCAGAGAATGGGTTTTGGCGTCGCAATAGCGGGTGCGGATGCGGAAATCGGCGCGGGTCTCGTCGCATTCGACGGCGAGGCAACAAGCGCCCGCCATGACCGCCGCCAGAGGCTGGGCGCCGCCCATGCCACCAAGGCCCCCAGTCAGGATCCACTTGCACTTGAGGTCGCCGCCATAGTGCTGGCGACCGGCCTCGGCAAAGGTCTCGTAGGTGCCCTGAACGATCCCCTGCGTGCCGATATAGATCCACGAGCCAGCGGTCATCTGGCCGTACATCATCAGGCCTTTCTTATCGAGCTCATTGAAATGCTCCCACGTTGCCCAATGCGGCACGAGGTTGGAGTTGGCGATCAGAACGCGCGGGGCATCGGGGAAAGTGCGGATCACCGAGACAGGCTTGCCCGACTGCACGAGCAGCGTTTCGTCGGCCTCAAGGCCCTTCAGCGCCTCGACGATCTTGTCGAAATCTGCCCAAGTCCGTGCTGCACGTCCGATGCCGCCATAGACGACCAACTCGTGCGGGTTCTCGGCCACATCGGGATGGAGGTTGTTCATCAGCATCCGCATCGCGGCTTCGGTCAGCCAGGATTTCGCGGTGATCTCGGTTCCGGTC
>JALRLK010000098.1 GCA_023254495.1 Marivivens sp.
CATCGACACAGCAGTCACTTGATCGTCAGGACTTGCCTGACGTGACGGGAAGACTCTTTGAAGAGAAGATCAGTGCGAAGTCGAAGGACAGGCCACAGCTGCAGGAGATGCTTCAATACATCCGTAGCACTGACGAGGTTCACGTGCACAGCATTGACCGTCTGGCTAGGAACCTCAGGGACCTAGAAGATATCGTCAACGCTATCGTGGCGAAGAGTGCTTCCATCAAATTCATCAAGGAGGGCCTCCACTTCAAGCCAGGAGTGGATGATCCCTTCCAGCAACTCATGCTTCAAATGCTTGGGAGCTTCGCCCAGTTTGAACGAAGTCTCATGAAAGCGAGGCAGCAGGAGGGCATTGATAAGGCCAAGGCAGCTGGGAAGTACAAAGGTCGTGGGGCTGTCATCAACGAAGAGCTGGTGTCAGACCTTCTGATCTATGGAGTATCGGCCAAGGAGGTCTGTGAGTGGATGGGTATAGGCATCAGCTCCGTCTACCGCATCGCTGAGAAGAGGAAGAAGGACCCGTACCTACATACCGACCTGACCCCCGCAATGGTCGTGCATTGGTCACAGATGGACGAAGATGTTCGTGTCTTTCATGAATTTGACGATGCGCCTCAAACATCACCATACGACCCCGATATCCCATTGGTGAGAAATGGTGACGCACTGATTGAGCATTGCATGGCTGATCCAGTCTGGGCGGGACAGATCCCGAGGATATACCTAGAACGCCACCGTCAAGCGATGGAACTGATCTACAGCCGAAAAGGTCCAGATGGTGTCATCAACGGCTACAGGATTGGCTGGCTCAAGCACAAAGGCTTCAAGCCCGAACAAGTGGCAGAGAAGATGGGCATTGATGTGGGTGTCATCCAAGCCTTGTGGGACAGCAAGGAGGTCAAGCTCCCGCCTTGGCTAGAGGCTTAGACATGCTTGAGCCAAGGATGTTTGACACGGTTCACGATGTCGTACTTCAGACGAACATCAATGTCTTGGCCGTAGGTCTTGGTTCTCTCAGACTGAGTTTTTGCGCCTTCCATGCCGTGACCAGTAACCCAATCCATATGCTCACTGGGAGGGACAGGATCAGTTAGATTTGCCATGAGGCCAGCCAAGTTATGACGAAGGGAATGACAGACTTTTCGGTCATCGTTTTCGTCGTATCTGATGGCTCGAAAATATTGGCTGACGGCTCGGCTAGCAAACTTTGACGACTTGCCGTCTGCGTCTACGGGGAAGTCAAAAAGCCGACCCTCACCTTTCTTTGGCAGTACCAAACAGTCGGGGATGGCGACTGTCCTTGCGGAGAACTTATCGTTCTTGACGATAGCCCCAAGTGAAAGATCGAAATACCTCAAGCCATTTCGGTCAATCTTGAACTGGGACCAATCCAACAGGGCGGCTTCGTCGAGCCTCATACCCGTTGTGATTAGGATGGAAAGGAGCAACTGGTGATCGTCGGGCTTGGGAAGTTCAAATAGCTTATGAAGTTGGTCAACCCCCAGAGCCTGCCAACTTCTCTTTGAATCACCGTAGCTACTAGCGCTTATCCCCAGAAAAGGATTGGCAGTGATGTAGGGTTTGGCTGGGCTTACACGGTCATTGACACAGTTGATAACGGCCCAGCCGAGAAGTCTTGAAATGTGGCGTTTGTAGTTTTTGATCGTGCTGTTCGACAACCCGTCCTCAGCCAAGGTTTCCATGATAATCTTGGCGTCACGCTGGATGATCTGATCCAGAGGCTTGTCACCGATAATTTTGACACAGGACTTGATATAGCTCCCTGCGTAAGCGTGTTCTTTCTTGGTTACCTTGGACCAACTTCTATCCCTGAGATATTCTGGCAGGACCTCTAGGATCGTTGGGCAACCTGACCGATTGACAATGACTTCAGAAGTCTTGGTCTCGGACTTTTTGGGTTTGGCGGTGAAGCCATCAAGCTTGTCTATGAGGTCGCTAACCTTCTGCGCCGCCTCATTCTGCATGGCTTCTGGGTAGGGGTTGGAAGCAGGCGTTATCTGGCTGCGGAAGTCGAGAGCCTCATGATAGTCAAGGTAGCGAAAAAGCTCACTGGCCAATCCCATGTTCCAGCTATCGGAAGGAATTCCCAGTTCCGAGACAGGGGAAGCCATACAAACACGAATACAGGCAAGGACTTTGTCATCCCACTTTTCTATGAACTCTGCAGGACCCAATCCATCAATAGGATCAGGTTTCCAATGCTTTTCTAGCAGTTCAAGGAAAGGATCACGGGCTAATAGCCTGTCCCAATCTGCATAGATTTCTTGTTCAATACTGCGCCACAGTCTTTCCGCATGGCGCTTGTCCTCTGACCCCGTTGATCTGCGTTCAGTCCGGTTACCACCAGTGATAGCAAACACTTCAGGCGGTTTTGTCACCTGAACGTAATACTTGTTACCCTTTGATGGTATCTGGACCAGTCTTGTGACGGGATAACGGCTCTGGGCTGCCATGCTTTGTTCCCAAACTGTACCCCATCATTGTTCCCATACTGATGGAAAAGGTCAATGTTTAATGGGTGTTGGGGGATTGAGGTGCTCTGGAGGCGGGTACCGGAATCGAACCGGTCTACACGGATTTGCAATCCGCTGCGTAACCTCTCCGCCAACCCGCCGGAGCAGAGGTGGGATATACTGCTTCCGGGGCTTGTGCAAGCGGGCGCGGGGGCAAAATTCAGAGGTGTTTCAGGCGTTGCCCCTCGGGGCGAGTTGTGGCATCACCACGCCGTGGTAGCTGAATGAAAGAGTTTGCCCGTGGCCGATTTTTCCACCCGCCGGACCATGATGGTCGATACCCAGATCCGCCCCTCGGATGTCACCAAGTTCCCGATCATCGACGCCATGCTGAGCGTTCCGCGCGAGGACTATGTGCCCTCGACCAAGCGTGAAGCTGCCTATATCGGCGACAACGTCGATCTTGGTGGCGGCCGGACCCTTCTGGAACCCCGCACTTTTGCCAAGATGCTGGATGCGCTTAATATCCAGCCCGGTGAAGTAGTGCTCGATATCGCCTGCGGGCTTGGCTATTCGACAGCGGTTCTCTCGCGCCTCGCGGAATTTGTGGTCGCGGTGGAAGATGACGAGGTCCGCGCCGACGAAGCTCAGGCGCTGCTTTCCGAGCATGGCGTCGACAACGCAGCGGTGATTTTCGGTGCTTTGGCAGAGGGTGCGGCCAAGTCGGGCCCTTATGACGTCATCATTCTCGAAGGCGCGGCCGAAGTGATCCCTGCGGCCCTTCTGTCCCAGCTCAAGGATGGCGGCCGGATTGGCTGCCTCATGGCAGACGGTAGACTTGAAGTGGCGCGCGTCGGCCAAAAGATCGACGGTCGTATGAATTGGCGCGATGTGTTCCATGCAGGTGCGCCGGTGCTACAGGGTTTTGAAAGAAAAGCAGCCTTCGCGCTCTGAACTAATCCGGTCACGCGCCGGAAGCGTAGGGGTTAACGGAGGCAGGTATGGTTACAAGACGGCTCGCGATTTTCGCTCTTTCCTTGACGATTGGTTTCGGCGCCTCGGTGGCACGCGCCGAAACCCTCGGCTCTGCCCTTGCAAGCGCCTATGAGACAAGCGGCCTGCTGGCTCAGAATCGTGCGCTCCTCCGCGCTGCCGACGAAGATGTGGCCCGATCGGTTGCGGCGCTTATGCCGGTGCTGAGCTGGTCGGCGAATATCAAGGCCACCGTCCTTGGCGATCCGCCGCCGAGGGTCGATCAGGTCAGCTGGGAATCCTATGCGGCCATCACCGCACAGATGACGCTTTATGATTTCGGTGCCGGTGATCTTGCCGTGCAGGCTGCTCGCGAGACAGTTCTCGGAACGCGCGAACAACTGCGCGGGATCGAGCAGCAAGTCCTCCTGCGTGCGGTGCAGGCCTATGAAAATGTCCGTCGCGAGACCGCGTTCCTCGATCTGCGCCGGAGCGCCCTGCGCGTGATCGAAGAAGAGGCCCGCGCGGCCAAGGACCGGTTCGACGTAGGCGAAATCACCCGGACCGATGTTGCCCTGTCCGAAGCGCGGCTTGCCGCTGCCAAGAGCCAGCTTGCCGCCGCCGAAGGGGCTCTTGCCCGCGCGAGCGAGGAATATGCCGCCGTTGTCGGCCACCGCCCCGGTCGGCTTGACCCGGCTCCGGCAGCACCGCTTCCGGCCTCCGAAGCCGCCGCGCGCCAGATCGCGATGCATAGCCATCCAAGCCTTGCCGAAGCGCAGCACAAGGTTTCGGCGGCCGAGCTCAACTTGGAGCGGGCCGAGCTATCGCTCCGCCCCACAGTGAACGGCTCGGCGCAGGTCGGTGTCGATGGCGATGGCAATACCGCCGGTCAGTTTTCGGTGACGATCGGCGGGCCGCTCTATTCGGGCGGGGCAATCGAAGCCTCGATTCGCCAGGTTGCCGCCTATCGGGACGCATCGCGCTCCGGCCTCCACCTTGCGAGCGGCTCGGTCAGCCAAGGGATCGGCAATGCCTTTGCCAATCTCTCGGTGGCGCGGGCCGGACGACTGGCCTTCGAGCAACAGATCGCCGCATCGAGCGTGGCCTATGACGGGATTCGCGAAGAGGCCGAGCTTGGCGCACGGACCTCACTTGAAGTTCTCAACGCCGAGCAAAGCCTTCTGGACGCCCGGGCAAGCCTGTTGTCGGCGCAATCGGACGAGGTCATCGCGAGCTATGTCGTTCTTTCGGCAATGGGCCTCTTGACCGCTGAGCACTTGAAACTCGCGGTCCAGCTGTATGATCCCGCGGCTTACTACGACTTGGTAAAAGACGCCCCTTCAACGACCTCGCCGCAGGGCGCGGCGCTTGATCGTGTCTTGCAGGCTATCGGCGGCAATTAATTCCTCTTTCGGCTTTTGCCGCTATCAGTTGTCTGAATTTTCCTGAGCGGCTAAAGTTGCGCTTGGGGCAAGGCAGCAAAACTATGTCGGATCGCGTCACGAACGTCGAAATCGAAGATGTACTGACATCCATTCGAAAGCTTGTGGCTGACGGTGAATGGATTCGTCAGCGTGCAGCTGAAGCCAATGCAGCAAAGGGCGCTGAACCTGTGTTTTCTGCGGTAGAAGCCGTTGATGATGCCGGAAAATTCGTGCTTACGCCCGCGCTGCGCGTGATCGAAAGCCGCGCCGAAGTTCGTGGCAAGGGCGAATCGCTCTTGCGGTTCCGCCGTAATGCCGAGCCCGAGGCCATAAACAATGCCGATCAAGGGGCGTTGGTCACACCCGAGGCGGAAACAGCAGAGCCTGCAGCCGAAGAAGCGCCGCGCGGGATGAATGACGAAGCGGCGGATCGCGCCGAAACTATTGATGACATTCTGGACGAGGACTCGGACGACGATCCCGCCGCCGAACCGGAAACGATCTCTGATATCCTCGAGATGTTCGATGAGGATGAGAGCGAGAGTGGCCAAGACCACTCAGAGGAAGACGATGCAGAGCGGGGCAGCTATCAGAGCCTCGTCGCGGCAATCGCGGAATTGGAAGCCGCCGTCGGTCACGAGTCGGACGATTGGGAACCCGACGGAAGCGAGACCGTCCTGAATGATTTCACCACACCGCTGCGTGCGGTCGGTGGGATGGATATGCCCGACATCGTCGACGACGAGGACGGTATCGACGAGCCTCAGCCCGAGATATCCCGCATTGCGGAAGCGATCCAGGAAGAGGACGAGGCCTCGATGGATATGCTCGACGGTAAGGCTTCGTCAGATGAGGCTCCGCTCGATCTCGCCTTCTTTGCGCGTCCTTGTGAAACGTTCTCGGAGCCGACCCAGGGCAAGCCGAGCGACGACGTCGAAGAGGAGGCCGCTGACGAAAGCTCTTTGTCGTTCAGCCACGCTGCCTTTGACTATTCCGACGACGCCGAGGATGAGGACACCAAGACCGAGACAGAGGCTGACGAGGTTGTGGGCCTCGAAGCGCTTGTAGAAGAGCCGGAGGCGGGCTTTGTCGAAGAAGACCTGACCGAGGAAAACTTGGTTGAGGACGAGGCGCAGCAGGCAGCTGTCGATACGGATCAGATGATCGATCAGATCGCTGATGCGATCACGGAAACCGCGATTGTTGGCGCCGCCAGTGCAATCGGGGACGAGCTCGATGAAGATCTCGCGGCCTATCTGAGCGAAGAGTCTGCGCTCGACGAAGATATGCTTCGCAACCTCGTCACGCAGGTTGTCCGTAGCGAACTTGAGGGTGAGCTGGGCGAACGCATGACCCGCAATATCCGCAAGCTTGTCCGCCGCGAGGTATTCAGCATCCTCGAAAGCCGCGAGGCCGAGTGATCAAACCTCGGCCGCGAGGCTCAGGATTGCATCAAGGTCTAGGTGAGCTTCCATGTGATCGGCCAAAGCATCGAGCGCGGCCTCGACCTCTGCACCATAGTTGGCCTGCGTTTCCGCAAGGCCGAGCTCTTTGAGGAATGCCGAGCGAAAGCCGTCGGCGGTGAAGAGCCCGTGCAGGTAGCAGCCGCGGACGCGCCCGTTTTCGGTTGCCGCCCCCTCGCTGCGCTCACCAACACGAAGCCAGCCCCGCGCCCGATCCGGCCCCTCGGTCTCGCCGATATGGATCTCATAGCCGCTGACCGGCTCGCCCGAGGCGATATGCACCGCATCCGTGTGCGCCAGCCGCTTGAGGGGCTTCATCTCGGTCACCACGTCCAGAAGGCCCAAGCCCGCCACGCGCCCCGGTGCGCCTTCGATCCCCTCGGCATCGACGATCTCGCGCCCTAGCATCTGATAGCCGCCGCAGATGCCCAAGACCTGCCCGCCGCGTCGCACATGGGCCAAAAGGTCGATATCCCAGCCCTGCGCACGGAAATCGGCCAGATCGGCAATGGTCGATTTCGAGCCGGGGATCAGCACGAGATCGGCATCGCCCGGCAGGGGGCGCCCCGGCTCGACGATCGCGACCGTTACGCCCGGCTCGGCCGAAAGGGGATCGAGATCGTCGAAATTGGCGATCCGCGACAGGCGCGGCACGGCGATTTTCAGAAGGCCGCCGGGGCGGCTTGAGATATCCATCACGTCCTCGGCTGGCAGTTTCCACGCCAGCGGGAACCACGGCAGGATGCCGAGAGGGGCCCAGCCGGTGCGCTCTGTGACAAAGTCCATGCCTTCAGCAAAGAGCGTCGGATCGCCACGAAACTTGTTGACGGCAAAGCCCTTGATCCGGTCGCGGTCCGCCTCAAGCAGGATCGCGTGGGTGCCGACAAGCTGCGCCATGACCCCGCCGCGGTCGATATCGCCCACAAGGATCACCGGCACATCCGCCGCCTCGGCAAAGCCCATATTGGCGATGTCGCCGGCGCGGAGGTTGACCTCGGCCGGGCTGCCTGCGCCTTCGATGACGATCAGATCGCGCCCTGCGGCGAGGCGGTGAAAGCTCTCGAGCACCTTGGGCATCAGGGTCGGCTTCAGCTTGCCATAGTCCCGCGCCTTGAGCGTGGTGAGGCGCTGCCCCTGCACGATCACCTGCGCGCCGATATCGGTCTCGGGCTTGAGGAGCACGGGGTTCATATCGACGAGCGGCTCGAGCCCCGCCGCCCGCGCCTGAAGCGCCTGCGCGCGGCCGATCTCGCCACCATCGGCGGTCACGGCGGCGTTGTTAGACATGTTTTGCGGCTTGAACGGCGCAACCCTGAGGCCGCGCCGCACATAGGCCCGCGCCAACCCCGCGACGACAAGCGATTTGCCGACGTTCGAGCCCGCGCCCTGGATCATGATCGCCTTGGCCATCGCCACCTCCGGCCTTGGTTCTAGGGGCAAGGGCAGGGCAGGGGAAGAGGCAGAGCGGCGGCCCCGCATCCATTCCCGACGCGCAAAAGAAAAACGGCCCCGCGAAAGGGCCGCTCAAACCGGACTGTCCGGGAGATTTCAGGCGGCTTCGGCCGCAAGCTCGGCAGCGTGGCGACGCTCGCTCTCTTCACGCGACAGCGCAACAGAGGTGCGCACACCCTTGGAGACGAACTCCATCAGGCCCTTCACAACGCGCTCGTTGGGGTCGATCCCTGCGCAGGACAAAACTTCACGGCCATCACGCGAGCGGGCCCAGCGAGCGATCTGCTCCGGGCCGTTGCCGTATTTCTTGTCGTCGGCAATGGCGTCATCGAGTGCAGCCAGAACAACGGCGGCAAAGAGTTTGCGCGAGCGGTTGCCCTGCTCGTTGTTGAACGCGGTGCCGTCAACGAAATCCTTCATCATGTGTCCTTTGTTGTTTTTGCTCTTGTAGTTTGGGCGTGCGGGGCAATATGACGATTTTCATCCGATTCGGGGGCCCTCTTTCGGAATGGCAGCTATGCGCAGTGTGCATGGCTCATTTTGCTTGGGTAGCATATCTGCTAGTGACAAGTCACCCCTTCATCGACATATAGGGCCCAATTCCCGACCATCAACCTAACCGCCACATTTTTGCCAGAATACGAGCCATGCCTAAAATAAACGGTAACGAAATCCGCCCCGGTAACATCATCGAGCACGATGGTGGCCTGTGGGCCGCAGTCAAAGTCAGCCACGTCAAGCCCGGCAAGGGCGGCGCCTTCGCGCAGTGCGAGCTGAAGAACATCCGCGACGGCCGCAAGCTGAACGAACGCTTCCGCTCGGAAGACCGCGTCGAGCAGGTCCGTCTTGAGCAGAAGGATCAGCAGTTCCTCTACGAGAGCGACGGCCGCCTCGTGTTCATGGACAGCGAGACCTTCGAGCAGACCGAGATCGACGCCGATCTTCTCGGCGAGCGCCGCCCCTTCCTGCAGGACGGGATGACCGCGACGGTCGAATATTATGGCGAAGAGGCGCTGAACGTCTCGCTGCCGCAGAAGGTGATCTGCACCATCGTCGAGACCGAGCCTGTCGTGAAGGGCCAGACCGCTGCCAACAGCTTCAAGCCGGCGATCCTCGACAACGGCGTGCGCGTTATGGTGCCGCCGTTTGTGGGCATCGACGAGCGGATCGTCGTCAACACCGAGACGATGGAATATTCCGAACGCGCCTGATCGCGCCAAACGGATTTAAACATGGGAGGGACTGGTGATGCTGACAGAGGCGCGCCGGTCCCTTTTGCTTGAGGCGGTGCGCGAGGCTGCGCGGCGGGCGATCCTGCCCCGCTTTCGTAATCTGGCCGAGGGCGAGATCGGCCAGAAGAGCGGCCCCTCCGATCTGGTCACCTTGGCCGATACCGAGGCCGAGGCGCTGATCACGGCGATGGTCGCCCCCGAATGGCCCGAGGCGGTTGTCTTGGGCGAAGAGGGCGTCGCCGCCGATCCTACCGCCCGCCAGCGCATGGCCGAGGCCGAATGGGCGGTGATTGTCGATCCGGTCGACGGGACGTGGAATTTCGCCAAGGGCCTTGCGACCTTCGGGGTGATCCTTGCGGTCTGCCACAAGGGCCAGCCGGTGTTCGGCGCCCTTTATGATCCGGTGATGGACGATTGGGTGGAAGCCAGCGCAGGGCAGGGCGCGTCGCTTCGTGGCCCGTCCTTCTCGCGCCCTCTGCGCGTCTCAAGGGAAACCGAGCGGCGGCGGATGAACGGCTATGTGCCGATCGGCCTTTATCCGATGGAAACCCGCCGGCGGCTGGTGCAGGAGTTTCCCGACTTTGGCCGCGTCACCAGCCTGCGTTGTTCCTGCCACGAATACCGCATGGTCGCGCAGGGCCATTCCGATTTCGTCCTAAGCGGGCCGACCCCGCATCCGTGGGATCACGCGGCGGGCGCTTTGGCGGTGATGGAGGCTGGCGGCGTCGTGCGGTTCCTCGATGGCGAGGCCTACGGGTCTGAGCGGCTCAGGGGCGTTCTCCTCTCGGCCTCGAACGAGGCGCTCTGGCAAGAGCTGGCCGCCCGTTTCGCCTATCTGGCCTGATCGAGTGTGACGGTCGTGCTGCCGGCCGTCATCTCGCCCTCGGCGCGGTCGAACCGCAGATAGGCCAGCGCCCTGTCTCCCGATACGGTGTGGAGCGTGCCCACTTCCTTCTCGCCCGCCATGATCGGTGTGCCCGGCTGGGCTTCGCCCTCAAGACGAACCCGCGCAAGGCCCTTGCGAAGTTCGGTCTTGTGTTTCATCCGCGCGGTGACTTCCTGCCCGACGTAGCAGCCCTTGCGGAAATCGACGCCGTGCAGGCGCTCGAAGCCCATCTCTAAAATATAGCTCTCGCTGGTCAGCTCCTCGCCCGATTGCGGGACGATACGCGCCACGCGCAGCGCGTCCCAATCCGAGTCGTCGCTCAGATCGGTCGGCCCATAGGCCCGCCAGCCCATCGCCGGATCACGCGGATCAATTAGAGTGCCTTCGGGGGCCGGACCTGTCCCGCGCGAGACGACGAGATCGGTCGCGGTGATCTGCACATCGGCGCGCAGGCGATACATCGACAGGCGCTGCACCAGCGCATCGGCGCTCTCGGCCGCCGTATCGAGGAGGATACGGTCGGGCTGGCCTACGAGGAAGAAATCGGCGATGAACTTGCCTTGTGGCGTTAGAAGCGCTGCATAGGCGATGCCGCCGCGGGCCTTGGCGATATCGTTGGTGACGAGGCCTTGAAGGAAATGTTCCCGGTCCTTGCCGGTGATCGCCAATACGCGTCGCGCCGTCATGCCTCTGTCTCCTCGGACTTGAACTGCAGCCGGTATAGCTCGGCATAGAGCCCGCCGCGCTTCAACAATTCGTCATGCGTGCCCTGATCGGCGACCTTGCCCTGATCCATCACCACGATCTTGTCGGCGTTGCGCACGGTAGAAAGACGGTGGGCGATGACAAGGGTGGTGCGGCCTTCGGAGAGACGGTCGAGCGCCTCTTGCACGATGGCTTCGGACTTCGTGTCGAGCGCCGATGTGGCCTCGTCGAGGAGGAGGATCGGCGTGTCGCGCAAAAGCGCCTGGGCGATGGTGACCCGCTGGCGTTGGCCACCCGAGAGGTTCGATCCGCGCGGGCCTGCGGGGCTGTCGAGGCCTTCGGGCAGGCGGTCGACGAAATCGCTCACATGGGCGGCGGTCAGCACCTTGTCGAGATGTTCGGGCGAGACTCCCGTCCGGCCGAGAAGGATATTGTCGCGCAAACTCTCGTCGAAGAGGGCAGCGTCTTGGGTAACGACCGAGATCATGCCGCGCAGGTCCGCGAGCGCCATCGCCGCCACCTCGGTGCCGCCGATGGTGACAGAGCCGCCTTGCGGATCAACCAGACGGGTCAGAACATTGAACACCGTGCTCTTGCCCGCGCCTGACGCGCCGACAAGGGCGGTCGTCTTGCCCGCTTCGGCGGTGAAACTCGTTCCCTTCAGAACCGGCAGATCGTCATAGGCCAAATCGACCGCCTCGAGCCGGATCTCCGGCGCGCCGATCGGCGCGGGCAGGGCGGCTGCGGGCGAGGTGATCCACGGCTCCTCGCCAAGGATCGAGCCGATCCGGTCGATGCTCGCCGCGGCTGTCTGCATCTGGCCCGAGAGCGTGCCGAGGCGGCGCAGCGGCTCGAAAGCCAGCGCCATGGCGGTGAAGAAGGCCATGAATTCGCCGATGGTCTTGTTGCCGGCGATGATCTGGCTGCCGCCATAGGCGATCACGCAGAAGAAGCCGATGCCGCTCATCAGGTCGATCAGGCCGGGGATCGTCGCCTCGCCAAAGGCCTTGCGGACCTCGGCCCTCACCTTGTCGTTGATGAGGCTGCGATAGCGACCTGCCTGATACTCCTCGAGACCGTTGAGCTTGATCGCGCTGATCCCATGGAACACCTCGTCGAGCCGGATCGAAAGCCGTGCCGCGATCTCGCGGGCTGTCTTGGCGCGGCGGCGGATAAAGCCCTGCACGGTGAGCGAAGGCAGAACCAGAAGCGGAATGCCGACCAGTGCAATCGCGGTCCAGCGCCAGTCGATGTAGAGGGCTGCACCGAAGAGCCAGACAAGGGCGATCCCGTCTCGGGCAAAGCTCGCCAAGATATTGGCCCAGACCGACCCCACCGCTGAAACATCGCCGTTGACCCGTTCAATCAGGTTTCCGGGCGGATTCTCCTGATGAAAACGGGTGTCGAGCACCATCAGGTGCTGCAAAAGGTCAATTCGGATATCGGCGCCAGCAAGCTCGTTGGCCTTGGTCATATAGACTTTCTGGCCCATGGCCGCGACTGCCCGCAGCACGAAAATGCCAATGATTGCAATGCCAAGGTTCCAGATCGCTCCGCTGTTTCCGGCCACGAAGATATCGTCGAACATCGGCTGGATGAGCCAGCTCAGCGCCCCGAGCATCGACCCTTCAAGCGCCATGAAGAACACGGCCGCCGCAATGGTCCAGAAATGCTGGCGCATATAGCTGCGCCAGAGCCAACCCAAAAGCGCCCCGGAAGAGGAATCGTGCGGTGGTATCTTGCGGTCTTCGGGCACGCGGGCTGATCCTGCTCTTCTCGTTCCGCTGATCTAGCGGCATTCCGGCCCCGGGGGCAAGTCGCGGGCCGCGCGACAGGGCGGATTGACGCCGCCGCGAGGCGCTGTAGGGTCCGTCGCAACCCCGCAAAGGAGCCGGAAATGTCGCTCGCCCAAGGTCGCCAATATCTCGCCATCCCCGGCCCTTCGGTCGTCCCTGACCGCGTGTTGCAGGCGATGCACCGCGCCGCGCCGAATATTTATGGCGGGCCACTTTATGACCTTACCTATTCGCTGATCCCCGACCTCAAGAAGATCGCCCGCACCGAGGGCAGTGTCGCGATCTATATCGGCAATGGCCATGCGGCTTGGGAGGCCTCGCTCGCCAACGTCCTGTCGCGCGGCGACAAGGTTTTGGTTCTGGCGACAGGGCTTTTCGGCCTTGGCTGGGCCGAGGTCGCCCGCGGGCTGAAAGCCGAGGTCGAGGTGATCGACTTTGGTGTTCAATCCGATGTGGCTGTTGAGCGTCTCGACGCTGCCCTTCGTGCCGACACGACGGCTCGGATCAAGGCCGTGATGGTCTGCCACGTCGATACCTCGGCTGGCGTCCGCAATGATATCCTCGCGATCCGCAAGACGATGGACGCGGCCGGCCACGGCGCGCTTTTGATGGTCGATTGCATCGCCTCGCTGGCCTGCGATGTCTACGAGATGGACGCCTGGGGCGCAGATTTGACGGTCGCTGCCAGCCAGAAGGGGTTGATGACCCCGCCGGGCCTTGGCTTTGTCTGGTTCAACGAGAAGGCCGCGAGGGTTCACGAGACCGCCGATTGCGCCACGGGCTACTGGAACTGGAAGCCCCGCGCCAACCCGCAGGGCTATTGGCAGCTCTTCGGCGGCACCGCCCCCACCCATCACCTCTACGGCCTGCGCACCGCGCTCGACATGATCATGGAAGAGGGGCTGGAAAACGTCTGGGCCCGCCACGGCAAACTCGCCCGTGCGCTCTGGGCGGCGGTCGAGGCTTGGGGGCAGGGCGGCCCGATGGCCTTCAACATCAAAGATCCCGCCAAACGCTCGCATGCGGTTTCGGCCTTTGGCCTCGGCGCCGGCAATAGCGACAAGCTGCGCGGCTGGTGTGACGAGAAGGCGGGGCTCACCCTTGGCATCGGCCTCGGGCGCGAGCCGGCGGATGCCTATTTCCGCGTGGGCCACATGGGCCATGTGAACGCCCAGATGATCCTAGCCGCCATCGCCACCATCGACGCGGGCCTCAAGGCCACCGGCATTCCTCATGGGGCCGGGGCGGTCGAGGCCGCCACAGCATTGATCGCCGCCGAAGCCTAGCCCCGCGCGGCGGCGAGCGCCTTGGGCAGCGCTTCTGCAAAGGCATCAAGATCGGCAGGCGTGCCGCAGCTGACGCGGATGCAGCGGTTTTGCGGCGCGACGAAGGGCATCCGCACGAATATGCCCTGATCCACAAGCGAGGTCAGCACCGCCTTGGCAAAGGCGCCATCGCGACCACAGTCGATGGTCACGAAATTCGTGGCCGAAGGCAGCGGCATAAGGCCGTTGGCAAGCGCAACCGCCCCGATCCGGTCGCGCGCCTTGGCGACCTCGCTCTGCACATGAGCTAGCCATGCCTTGTCCTCAAGCGCCGCCAGCGCCCCCGCCTGACTTATCCGGCTCATGCCGAAATGGTTGCGCACCTTGTTGAAGGCCTCGATCACCTTGGCGGCCCCGATGGCGTAGCCAACGCGGGCACCCGCGAGCCCCTGCGCCTTGGAAAAGGTCCGCATCCGGATCACTCGCGGATCGGCAGGGTCGACCCGCGGCGCGACCGCTTCGGGAGCAAATTCGATATAGGCTTCGTCGAGGATGAGGAGCGCCCCCTCCGACACCTCGGAAATCATGCGCTCGACCGTTTCGGCCGAGTGCCAAGTCCCCATCGGATTGTCGGGATTGGCGAAGTAGATGAGCTTGGCACCCACTTCCTTCGCCTTGGCGATGAGCCGCTCGGGATCTTCCCGATCGCCGGTATAGGGAACCGTATGGATCGCCCCACTGAAGCCCGCGACATGGTAGTTGAAGGTCGGATAGGCGCCCGCCGAGGTGACCACCGCCTCGCCCGCCCCGACAAAGAGCCGCACGACGAGGCCCAAGAGCCCGTCGATCCCTTCGCCCACCATGATATGGGAGGGGTCAACATCCAGATCCCGCGCCAGCGCCTGCCGCAGATCGTTGCTCTCGGGGTCTCCATACATCCATGCGCCCGACGCCGCCGCTTGCATCGCGGCGACGGCCTTGGGCGAGGGGCCGAAGACGGATTCATTCGCGCCCAGCCGCGCCCGAAACGCCTTGGCCCGCGTGCGTTCCTGCGCCTCGGGGCCGACGAAGGGCACGGTGGCGGGAAGCGAGGCGGCGAGCGGGGTGAGGCGGGGATCGTCTGTCATGGCGTGAGTAAGCGCAGAGCGGGGCGGTTTGGCAAGAGGGGGGCGCTGCCCCCCGTCCTGCGGACTCCCCCCGGAGTATTTGGAGCCAAAAGAAATCAGGACTTAAGGAACTTGCGTCTGGATTCCTGAGCGATTGGGCGTTTCATCTCGAGCCGCGCCAGTTCGGCAATCGCCTCTTCGCGGCGGGCTGGATCGGTTTCGGAGGCGACGATCTTCTTTTGCTCGGCAATGATCTTGGTCAGGACGATCTCTTCGGGGAGGACGCCTGCTTCGGCCATGATGCGAAAGCCGATCGCGTCGCCGGGATCGACAAAGGCATCGCCGGGCCGGTCGGGGAGCGGCGCACCTTCTCCGGCGAGGTCCGAGAGCTTGCCCTCGGCCTCGGCCTTGCGCATCCAGCGCTCTGCGATCCGGTCGAGCCAGCGTGCCATGCCCTTGATATAGGGGCATGGCTGCCGGTTCGCCAGATCAGCCTATTTCCGACAGGCGGGCGAGGGCGGCCTTGAGCTGTGCCTCCTCGCCTTCGCGCAGGGCGAGGTTCTCGCGGGCTTCGTCGACCACCTCTTCGGGAGCGGAGGCCACGAAGCTCGGGTTGTTCAGCCGCCCGCGCAGGCCGCTCAGCTCTTTGCCGAGCTTTTCCAGCGCCTTTTGCACGCGGGCCTTTTCGGCGCCCACGTCGATGATATCGGCCAAGGGCAGGGCAAAGGTCGCGCCGTTGGTCGGGATGGTGATCGAGCCTTTCGGCGCCATTTCCGCCTCGCTCACTTCGCCGATCCGCGCAAGCCGCTTGATCATCACCTCGTTGCGCGCATAGGCGCCTCGCGCCGCGTCATCGGCTTCGGTCATCACCACCGGCACATACAGGCCCACCGGCACGTTCATCTGCGCCCGCGCCGAGCGGATGCCTTCGATCAGGCTGATGGTCCAGTTCATCTCGGCATCTGCCGCCAGATCGACGAGATCCGCGGCGGTGTAGCTCGGCCAATCGGCATGGACGAGCATTTTGGCCCGCGTGCCAGCCACGCCCCAAAGCTCTTCGGTTATGAAGGGCATGATCGGGTGCAGGAGGACCAGACACTGATCGAGCACCCAAGCCATCGTCGCCTGCGTCTCGGCCCTGATCGCGCCTTCGTCATCGAGGAGGAGGGGCTTTGACAGCTCCACATACCAGTCGCAGACCTTGCCCCAGACAAAGGCGTAAAGCGCACTTGCCGCATCGTTGAAGCGATAGGCCGCGAGCGCCGCATCGACCTCTTCACGCACCTTGGCGACCTCGCCGATGATCCAGCGGTTCACGGTCGCGGTGGGCGCAGGCATCGTGCCATCGCCGCCCAAGGCGCCGTTCATCTCGGCAAAGCGGCACGCGTTCCAGAGCTTGGTGCCAAAGTTGCGGAAGCCCTTGATCCGGTCTTCCGAGAGCTTCAAGACCCCGCCAATCGCCGCCATCGAGGCATTGGTAAAGCGCAAAGCATCGGCGCCGTATTCATCGACGATCACCAGCGGGTCGATGACGTTGCCGGTGGTCTTCGACATCTTCTTGCCCTTCTCGTCGCGGACGAGCTGGTGAAGATAGACGGTGTGGAACGGGATATGATCCACCACAGCCAGCTGCATCATGATCATCCGGGCAACCCAGAAGAAGAGGATGTCTTGGCCGGTGATGAGAACATCGGTCGGGAAATAGCGCGTGTAAGCGTCGGTCTCTTCCGGCCAGCCGAGCGTGCCGATGGGCCAGAGGCCCGACGAGAACCATGTGTCGAGAACATCAGGATCGCGGGTCAGCGCAACACCGGCGCCCGCCTTGGCCTGCGCCTCGGCCTCGGTCGGCGCGCAATAGTGAGTGCCCTCGGCGTCATACCACACCGGAATCTGATGCCCCCACCACAGCTGGCGGCTGATGCACCAAGGCTCGATATTCTCGAGCCA
>JALRLK010000121.1 GCA_023254495.1 Marivivens sp.
ACCTTCTCGGCCGACGAGGCCGTGGTGCACGTCAAGGGTGTCTCGATCCACCCCGGCTATGCCACCGGCAAGATGGTCAACGCCATTCACCTTGCCTCGAAAATCATCTCGACCTTGCCGCAAGCCACCATGACGCCGGAAACCACCGCCGAGCGCGAAGGCTTTATCCACGCCACCGACATGACCGGCGGCTCCTCGGAGATGCGGATCAAGTTCATCCTGCGCGATTTCGAGCTCGACGGACTCGAGGCCAAGGGCAAGCTGGTCCAGCAGGTTTGCGCCGCAGTTCAAGCGAGCGAACCGCGCGCCCAGATCACCTGCACGATCCGGCCCCAGTATCGCAATATGCGCTATTGGCTCGAGAAAGACATGACCCCCGTCACCCTGGCCACCGATGCGGCCAAGGATATCGGCCTCGAAGCAATCTCGATCCCGATCCGCGGCGGTACCGATGGCTCGCGTCTGACCGAGATGGGCGTGCCCTGCCCCAACCTCTTTACAGGGATGCAGGCGATCCACGGGCCGCGCGAGTGGATCTCGGTTCAGGATATGGCCAAGGCCACCGACCTGATGCTGGCGATCGTCGATCGCATCGGTCGCTAGGCAGAGAGGGCGGACCGCATGGCGATCTCGCCCTATCTCAAGCCCGGCTTCTATGAGGAGGCGCTTTCCAAGGGCCGTCACCGCGATATCGTGGGCGGCCGCTGGGACGAGACGGGCCGCATCCAGATGCGGATGCTCAAGGAAGTGGGCGTCAAGCCCACCGACCGTTTTCTCGATATCGGCGCAGGCTCGCTCCGGCTTGGTTGCCGGCTGGTGCCGTGGCTCGAGGCTGGCAACTATTGGGCGACAGATGCCTCCCGCGATCTGATGCTGCGCGGCTATGAGGTGGAGCTTGAAGGCAAATCCCGCCTCGATCCCGCCCGCCTGATCGAAGATGCCGATTTCGCCTTCCCCGGCATCCCCGAAGATATCGATGTGGCACTTGCTTTTGCGGTGTTTACCCACATGCCGCTCGCCTCGCCCGCGGCCGCGCTGCATTCGGCCCGTCGGCGCCTGCCGCATCTGCGGATGTTCCTTTTCACCGTCTTTCTCGCCCCTGACGAGGGCTTTGCCCAAAGCCACCGCCAGAAAGACGGCGTGGTAACCCACCCCGACCGCACCCCCTTTCATTTCCGCGAAGCGGATGTCACCCGACTGGCTCAGGAAGCGGGCTTTACCTGCGAAATCCGGCCCGACCGCCTGCCGCGCGGGCAAGTCCTTTGCATCGCCCGCCCCGGGGACTGACCCCGCCTAAACCATCCGATTCACAGGCGAAAATATGTTGGCGGTCATATTTCACATTTTGTGATCACACTTTTTTCGCCCGTGATCACAAATGTCGGATTTTCCGCAGGTCACGCAAAATAAACGTTCTTACCCCAGAAATCCTGTGTTTAGAGGGGAGAGACCCAGCCAACTGCGAGGGATGCAATGAATATCCATGAATACCAGGCCAAGGCTCTGCTGCGCTCCTATGGCGCACCGGTCAGCGATGGCCGCGCCGTTCTCAAAGCCGAAGAAGCCAAGACCGCCGCGGGCGAGCTTGACGGCCCGCTCTGGGTCGTGAAAGCCCAGATCCACGCAGGCGGCCGCGGCAAGGGCAGCTTCAAAGAAGTCGACGCCGGCGAAAAGGGCGGTGTGCGCCTTGCCAAGTCGGTTGAAGAGGCCGCGCAAGAGGCCAAGAAGATGCTTGGCCGCACTCTCGTGACCAAACAGACCGGCCCGGCGGGCAAGACGGTCAACCGCATCTATATCGAAGACGGTTCGGGAATCTCGCGCGAGCTTTACCTCGCCCTCCTCGTCGATCGCGCCACCAGCCGCATCTCCTTCGTCGCCTCGACCGAAGGCGGCATGGATATCGAAGAGGTCGCCGAAAGCACCCCTGAGAAGATCCTCTCCTTCTCGGTCGATCCGGCCACCGGCTATCAGCAGTTCCACGGCCGCCGCATCGCCTTTGGTCTCGGCCTCGAGGGCGCGCAGATCAAGCAATGCGTGCAACTCATGGGCACGCTCTACAAGCTCTTCGTCGACAAAGACATGGAGATGCTCGAGATCAACCCCCTGATCGTCACCGACAAGGGCGATCTCAAGTGCCTCGACGCCAAGATGGGCTTTGACGGCAACGCCCTCTATCGCCACCCCGATATCGCCGCCCTCCGCGACGAGACCGAGGAAGACCCCAAGGAGCTTGCTGCTTCCAAGTTCGACCTCAACTACATCGCGCTCGATGGCGAGATCGGCTGCATGGTCAACGGCGCGGGCCTTGCCATGGCGACGATGGATATCATCAAGCTTTACGGCGCCGAGCCTGCCAACTTCCTCGATGTGGGCGGCGGGGCGACCAAGGAAAAGGTCACCGAGGCGTTCAAGATCATCACCTCTGACCCGAACGTGCAAGGCATCCTCGTCAACATCTTCGGCGGCATCATGCGCTGCGACGTGATCGCCGACGGCGTCATCGCCGCGGTGAAGGAAGTGGGCCTTCAGGTCCCGCTCGTCGTCCGCCTTGAAGGCACCAACGTCGAGAAAGGCAAACAGATCATCGCCGGCTCCGGCCTCAACGTCATCGCCGCCGACAACCTCGCCGACGCGGCCCAGAAGATCGTCAAAGCGGTGAAGGGGTAAGACCATGGCCATTCTCGTCAACGAAAACACCAAGCTGATCTGTCAGGGCTTTACCGGCTCGCAGGGCACGTTCCATTCCGAGCAGGCCATCGCCTATGGCACCAAGATGGTCGGCGGCGTGACCCCCGGCAAAGGCGGGCAGGATCATCTGGGCCTGCCGGTTTTCAACTCGGTCTACGAGGCCCGCGCCAAGACCGGCGCCAATGCCTCGGTGATCTATGTCCCGCCGCCCTTCGCCGCCGACTCGATCCTCGAGGCGATCGACGCCGAGATGGCGCTGATCGTCTGCATCACCGAGGGCATCCCGGTTCTCGACATGATGCGCGTCAAGCGCGCGCTGATGGATTCCAACTCGCGGCTCATCGGCCCCAACTGCCCCGGCGTGATCACGCCCGATGCCTGCAAGATCGGCATCATGCCAGGCCATATCCATCGGCGCGGCTCGGTCGGCGTTGTCTCGCGTTCGGGCACGCTCACCTATGAAGCGGTCAAGCAGACCTCCGATCTCGGCCTCGGCCAGTCGACCGCGGTCGGCATCGGCGGTGACCCGATCAAGGGGACCGAACATATCGACGTGTTGGATATGTTCCTCGACGATCCCGAAACCCAGTCGATCATCATGATCGGCGAGATTGGCGGATCGGCCGAAGAAGAGGCCGCCGAATTCCTCGCCGCCCAGCGCAAGAAAGGCCGCTGGAAGCCGACCGCCGGCTTCATCGCCGGCCTCACCGCCCCTCCGGGCCGCCGCATGGGCCACGCGGGCGCCATCGTCTCTGGCGGCAAGGGCGACGCGGAATCGAAGATCGAAGCCATGAAATCCGCCGGCATCATTGTCGCCGAAAGCCCCGCGCATCTGGGCGAGGCGGTGATGAAGGCTATCGGCAAGTAACGTTCAAAGCGCCCCGGAAACGGGGCGCGTTTCTCTATCGCAGGTGTCGTCATGACCGAGCAAAGCCCCAACGATATCTTCCACGCCTCCTCTTTCCTGCAAGGCGCGAATGCCGACTATGTCGAGCAGTTGCACGCCCGCTATGCCGACAATCCCGGCAGCGTTGACGAAAGCTGGCGCGCCTTCTTCCAGTCTTTGGGCGACACGGCCGCCGAGGCGCGGGCAGAGGCGATCGGCCCCTCTTGGGCGCGCACCGACTGGCCGCCGCAGGCCGGGGGCGAGCTCATTTCGGCGCTCGACGGCCAGTGGCCCGCCGACCCCAAGAAAGCGGGCGAGAAGATTGCCGCCAAGGCCGCCGAAAAGGGCGTCCAGATGACCGACCCGCAGGTGCGTCAGGCGGTGCTCGATTCGATCCGCGCCCTGATGATCATCCGCGCCTACCGGATCCGCGGCCACCTGATCGCCGATCTCGATCCTTTGGGGATGCGCGACAAGACCCCGCATCCCGAGCTTGATCCCAAGAGCTATGGCTTCACCGAAGCCGATATGGACCGGCCGATCTTCATCGACAACGTCCTTGGCCTCGAGATCGCCTCGATGCGCCAGATCATCGACATCGTGATGCGGACCTACTGCGGCACCTTCGCGCTGCAGTATATGCATATCTCCGACCCTGAGCAGGCCGGTTGGCTGAAAGAGCGGATCGAAGGCTATGGCAAGGAAATCGCGTTTACGAAGAATGGGCGCAAGGCGATCCTGAACAAGCTTGTCGAGGCCGAAGGCTTCGAGAAATTCCTCCACGTCAAATACATGGGCACTAAGCGTTTCGGCCTTGATGGCGGCGAGGCGCTCATTCCGGCGATGGAGCAGATCATCAAGCGCGGCGGTGCGCTTGGCGTCGAGGAAATCGTGATCGGCATGCCGCACCGCGGCCGCCTCTCGGTCCTCGCCAACGTGATGGCCAAACCCTATCGGGCGATCTTCAATGAATTTCAGGGCGGCAGCTTCAAGCCCGAAGACGTGGACGGTTCGGGCGACGTGAAATATCACCTCGGCGCCTCGTCCGACCGCGAGTTTGACGGCAACAAGGTGCACCTGTCGCTCACCGCCAACCCCTCGCACCTCGAGGCGGTGAACCCGGTGGTCCTTGGCAAGGTCCGCGCCAAGCAGGCCCAGCGCGGCGACACCGATCGCAGCCGTGTCCTTCCCGTGCTGCTCCATGGTGACGCGGCCTTCGCAGGCCAAGGCGTTGTGGCCGAAGGCTTTGGCCTTTCCGGCCTCGTCGGCCACAAGACCGGCGGCACGATGCATATCATCGTCAACAACCAGATCGGCTTTACCACCGCGCCGCACCATTCGCGCTCCTCGCCCTATCCGACCGATATCGCGCTCATGGTTGAGGCGCCGATCTTCCATGTGAACGGCGACGATCCCGAAGCCGTGGTTCACGCCGCCCGTGTCGCCACCGAATTCCGTCAGAAATTCCACAAGGACGTGGTGATCGACGTCTTCTGTTATCGCCGCTTCGGCCATAACGAAGGCGACGAGCCGATGTTCACCAATCCGGTCATGTACAACCGGATCAAGAAGCATAAGACCACGCTCCAGCTCTATACCGAGCGCCTCGTCTCCGATGGGCTGATCCCCGAGGGCGAGATCGAGGATATGAAGGCCGCCTTCCAGTCGCAGCTCAACGAAGAGTTTGAGGCCGGCCGCACCTTCAAGCCCAACAAGGCCGATTGGCTCGATGGCCGCTGGTCGCATATGGATCGCCAGAAGCAGGGCAAATACCAGCGCGGCAAGACCGCGATCAAGGAAAAGACCCTGCGCGAGATCGGCGAGGCGCTCGTGAAGGTGCCAGAGGGTTTCAAGACCCACCGCACCATCGACCGCCTGCTCGAGACCAAGGCGCAGATGTTCTCGTCGGGCCAAGCCTTCGACTGGGCGACCGCCGAGGCGCTGGCTTTCGGCTCGCTAATGCTCGAGGGCTATCCGGTGCGCCTTTCCGGACAGGATGCCACCCGCGGCACCTTCAGCCAGCGGCATTCGGCCTTCATCGACCAAGAGACCGAGGCGCGCCACTACCCGCTCAACCACATCCGCGAGGGGCAGGCGCAGTACGAGGTGATCGACTCGATGCTCTCGGAATATGCGGTGCTCGGCTTTGAATACGGCTATTCGCTGTCCGAGCCGAATGCGCTAGTGGCTTGGGAGGCCCAGTTCGGCGATTTCGCCAACGGCGCCCAGATCATGTTCGACCAGTTCATCTCGTCGGGCGAATCCAAGTGGCTCCGGATGTCGGGCCTCGTCGTTCTCCTGCCGCACGGCTTTGAAGGCCAGGGCCCCGAACACAGCTCGGCCCGCCTCGAGCGGTTCCTGCAAATGTGCGGCGGCGACAACTGGATTGTCGCCAACTGCACCACGCCGGCCAACTATTTCCACATCCTGCGCCGCCAGTTGCACCGCAGCTATCGCAAGCCCCTGATCCTGATGACCCCGAAATCGCTGTTGCGGCACAAGCTGGCGATCTCGGACATTGGCGATTTCACCACCGGCTCGTCCTTCCACCGCGTGTTGTGGGACGATGCCCAGAAGGGCCACTCCGACACCAAGCTGGTGGCGGACGACAAGATCAAGCGGGTGGTGATGTGCTCAGGCAAGGTCTATTACGACCTCCTCGAAGAGCGCGATCGCCGCGGCATCGACGATGTCTATCTGATGCGGATCGAGCAGTTCTATCCCTTCCCGGCCCTCTCGCTGGTGAAAGAGATGGAGCGCTTCAAGCAGGCCGAAGTGGTCTGGTGTCAGGAAGAGCCGAAGAACCAGGGCGCCTGGAACTTCATCGAACCCAATGTCGAATGGGTGCTGACCCGCATCGACGCCGATCACAAGCGGCCCGTCTATGTCGGCCGCGCCGCATCGGCCTCGCCCGCTACGGGCCTCGCCAGCATGCACAAAGCTCAACAAGAAGCGCTCGTGAACGACGCGCTGACGATTGAAGGAAACTGATCATGAGCACCGAAGTCCGCGTTCCCACTTTGGGCGAAAGCGTCACCGAGGCCACTGTTGCCACTTGGTTCAAGAAGCCGGGCGATGCCGTTGCGGTGGACGAAATGCTTTGCGAGCTTGAGACCGACAAGGTCACGGTCGAGGTTCCCGCGCCCGTTGCCGGTGTACTGACCGAGATCGTAGCCGCCGAGGGCACGACGGTTGGCGTTGCCGCCCTTCTTGCCCAGATCTCCGAAGGCGCTTCCGCCACCCCGACCGCGCCTGCCCCCGAGGCCAAGGCCGAGCCCGCGCCCGCCGCCGCCCCCGCTGCGACACGCGATGTCGAGGATGCCCCCTCGGCCAAGAAGCTGATGGCCGAAAAGGGCCTCACGGCCGAACAGGTTTCCGGCTCTGGCAAGGATGGCCGAATCATGAAGGAAGACGTCCTCAACGCCCATTCCACCCCCAAGGCCGAGGCCCCCGCCCCCGCCGCCCCGCGCGCACCCGTCGCCGCGAGCGACGCGGGCCGCGAAGAGCGGGTCAAGATGACCCGCCTGCGCCAGACCATCGCCCGCCGCCTGAAAGAGGCGCAGAACACCGCCGCCATGCTCACGACCTATAACGAGGTCGATATGTCGGGCGTGATGGACCTGCGTAACGCCTACAAGGACCAGTTCGAGAAAAAGCACGGCGTCAAGCTCGGCTTCATGTCCTTCTTCACCAAGGCCTGCTGCCACGCGCTAAAAGAGGTCCCGGATGTGAACGCCGAGATCGACGGCACCGACGTGGTCTATAAAAACTTCGTCCATATGGGCGTGGCTGTTGGCACGCCTACGGGCCTTGTCGTGCCGGTGGTGCGTGATGCCGACCAAAAGAGCTTTGCCGAGATCGAGAAGGAAATCGCAGCACTCGGCGTCAAGGCCCGCGACGGCAAGCTGTCGATGGCCGATATGCAGGGCGGCACCTTCACCATCTCCAATGGCGGCGTCTACGGCTCGCTCATGTCCTCGCCGATCCTCAACCCCCCGCAGTCGGGCATTCTCGGCATGCACAAGATCCAGGATCGCCCCGTGGTCGTCGACGGCCAGATCGTCATCCGCCCGATGATGTATCTGGCGCTGAGCTACGATCACCGCATTGTCGACGGCAAAGGCGCTGTGACCTTCCTCGTGCGGGTGAAAGAGGCGCTCGAGGATCCGCGCCGGTTGTTGATGGATCTCTAGAGACCGACAGGAGGCCGCCATGACCCCCGAGCTTCAAGTCCTCGCCTATAGCGGCCTTCTTCAGGGCGTCCAGTATGTCCTGATGTCCGTCACGGCGAGCCGCGACCTCGGCCTCGGCAAGACCATGTCGGCCCGCGATCCCCATCGCCTCGGCAAGCCCCTTGCCGAGCTTCTCGGTGTCAGTGCGGGGCGCCTGCACCGCGCCTTCACCAACCATTTCGAAGGCCTCATCCTCTTTACCCTCGCGGTTGTCGTGATCACCCTGGGCGACCGCGCCACCGGATTCTCCGCCGCCTGCGCCTGGACCTATCTCGGCGCGCGCATCCTCTATGTCCCGGCCTATTTCTTCGGCCTCTCGCCCTGGCGCTCGATCATCTGGATGGTCGGCTTCCTCGCCACCATGGCGATGCTTGCCTCGGCCCTCGTCTTCTGATTCCCCCCGAAAGGATCCGCCATGTCGAACTATGACGTCATCATAATCGGTGCAGGCCCCGGCGGCTATGTCTGCGCCATCCGCTGCGCCCAGCTTGGCCTGAAAACCGCCGTGGTCGAGGGCCGCGAGACATTGGGCGGCGCCTGCCTCAACGTGGGCTGCATCCCGTCCAAGGCGCTCCTCCACGCCACCCATTCTCTGCACGAAGCCCAGCACAACTTCGCTGCCATGGGCCTGAAGGCTGCCGCTCCGCAAGTCGATTGGGCTCAGATGCAGGCATACAAACAGGATGTGATCGACGGCAACACCAAGGGCATCGAGTTCCTCTTCAAGAAGAACAAGGTCTATTTGATCAAGGGCTGGGCCTCGATCCCCGCCCCCGGTCAGGTCAAGGTGGCTGACACGGTCTACGAGGCCAAGAACATCGTCATCGCCACCGGATCCGAACCCTCGGCCCTGCCCGGCATAGAGATCGACGAAAAGACGGTCGTGACCTCCACGGGCGCCCTCTCGCTCCCCTCCATCCCCAAATCACTCGCCGTGATAGGCGCGGGCGTCATCGGGCTCGAACTTGGCTCAGTCTATAGCCGCCTCGGCGCGGAAGTGACTGTGATCGAATACCTCGACGCCATCACCCCCGGCATGGACGGCGAGGTGCAGAAAACCTTCCAGCGGATGCTCAAGAAACAGGGCCTCAAATTCATCATGGGCGCCGCCGTTCAGAGTGTACAAACCGCGAAAACCGGCAACAAGGTTTCCTACAAACTGCGCAAGAACGACAAGGAAGAGGCGCTGGAGGCCGAGGTCGTCCTCGTCGCCACCGGCCGCCGCCCCTTCACGGTCGGCCTCGGCCTCGAGGCCCTCGGCGTCGAGATGACGGGGCGCGGCCAGATCGCCACGAACCACTACGCCACCAACATTCCCGGCCTCTACGCCATCGGCGACGCCACTCCCGGCCCGATGCTCGCCCACAAGGCCGAGGATGAAGGCGTGGCCCTTGCCGAGATCCTCGCAGGCCAAAAAGGCCATGTAAATTATGAGGTTATCCCCGGCGTGATCTATACCCACCCCGAGGTCGCCTCGGTCGGCGCCACCGAAGAACAGCTCAAAGAAGAGGGCCGCGCCTACAAAGCCGGCAAATTCTCCTTCATGGGCAACGGTCGCGCCAAGGCCGTCTTCGCCGGCGACGGTTTCGTGAAAATCCTCGCCGACGCCACCACCGACCGTGTTCTCGGCTGCCACATCATCGGCCCCGCCGCCGGCGACCTCATCCACGAGATCTGCGTCGCCATGGAGTTCGGCGCCGCCGCCGAAGACATCGCCCGCACCTGCCACGCCCACCCGACCTTCTCCGAGGCCGTGCGAGAGGCCGCCATGGCCTGCGGCGATGGGCCGATCCACAGCTAAGCCTTTCTTTTGGCTAAAAATACTCCGGGGGTGAGGCCCGCAAGGGCCGAGGGGGCAGCGCCCCCTACCCCTTCAACATCCGCAAACCCTGCGAAACATCGGTCCTGACCGCGAGCCGCAATCCCGGCTCGTCCCCCGCCTTCAGGGCGGCAAGGATGAGCTTGTGGTGATAGGGCGGATCCTTGCGGTTGAGCCGCCCGTAAAGCGCCCGCATGGTCGGCCCAAGTTGCAGCCAAACCGTCTCGGTCATCGCCAGCATCGCCGGCGCCTGCGCCCGCAGATAGAGCGTGCGATGAAACTCGAGGTTCATTCGGATATAGCCGATCGCATCATGCCGTGCGACCATCTGGCTGACGCCTTGATTGATCGTCTCAAGGCGTTCGATCAGGGCGAAATGCGCCCGCGGCAAAGCCCGGCTCGCCAGCTCCGGCTCCAGAAGCGCCCGCAAAGTCGCGAGCTCTTCGATCCGCTCGTTCGAAAGCTCGGGCGTGGATATCCGCCCCGACGAACTCATCGTCAGCGCCCCCTCCGCCGCAAGACGCCGCACCGCCTCGCGCGCCGGTGTCATCGACACATCGAATTCCTTGCCGATACCTCGCAAAGTCAGCGCCCGCCCCGGTTCGATCTCGCCATGCATGATCCGCGCACGCAGGCTACGATAGACCCGCTCGTGGGCCGCGTTGTTGGGATCGGTGGGGCGTGTTGTCGGCAGCATGGCCTTTTGTGATCACAAAATGGCCTGCCGTCAATCGGTGAAGCGGATCCGATGTAGCCTGTCGCCCTCGCTCCGCAGCCAGCTTCGGTGCCTGTCAAAATCGGGGCATATCCGCGAGACAAGCGCCCAGAAAGCAGGCCCGTGATGCAGCTCCTGCAGATGCGCGACCTCATGCGCCGCGACATAGTCGAGAACCTCCGGCGGCGCCATGATCAACCGCCAGGAATACATGAGCCCACCATGTGCCGTGCAGGAGCCCCAGCGCGAACGTGTGTCACGCAGAGTGAGCTTGCTATAGCTTCGCCCGATCGCGGCGGCATAGCGGTCGGAAGCCTCAGCCAGACGGTCCCGCGCACGCGCCTTCAGAAAAGCCAGCGCTCGCGCCGCCGCATCCTCGGCCCGCCCCGGAACGATGAGCGAGGCCTCTGAAACCGCGATTCGCCGGGACGATCCCACCTCGAGCCGCAGCTCGCGGCCCTCGAACGGAATGAGATCGCCGGCCTGAACTGGGCGCATATCACCCAGCTGATCCAGATGCCCGCGCAGCCAGCCTTCCCGCTCCCTCAGGAAAGCCACACCTTCGCGTTCGGCCACGCCCGAGGGAATCGTCAGCGTGACCCGCCCATCCAGACGCGAAATCCGTAGCGACAATCGCCGCGCGCGCGCTGAACGCTTGAGCGCAACGGCGATCGGGGGGTTGCCTTCCAGAACACATCGGCCCATATGCAGCATCTCGCCAGAATCCGGTGTCAAAGCCTTTGACACCTCGATCAGCATATGGCAGGTGGCGGCGATCCGCTGCAAGTGCACGACAAGTTTTTGAAGGGACAGCCATGCCCAAGGAAGAATGGGGTACCAAGCGCGTTTGCCCGACCACCGGCAAGCGCTTTTACGACCTGAACGCCGACCCGATCGTCAGCCCCTACACGGGCGAGATCGTCACCTTCGAGCAGGGCAAGACCCGCACGATGGTGGCCGATGCCGAGGACGCGCAGACCAAGAAACTCAAGTCGATGGATGACGATGATGATCTGATCCTCGATGACGACGACGATGATGTCGATCTCGGAGACGACGTTCTCGACGAGGACGAGGACGACGACAATGTCTCCTTCGACGACCTCGGCGACGTTGCTGCCGACGACCACTAATTTCTTTCCCCGGGGCGTGTTTTTCTTCTTGAACTCGCCCCGGTCGCCGCTTAGAGAGCGGCACGCAGACCGAAACGTCTGACCAAGGATGGGGCCATAGCTCAGCTGGGAGAGCGCTTGCATGGCATGCAAGAGGTCAGGGGTTCGATCCCCCTTGGCTCCACCAAACACCCAAAATATTCATTATAATCAATAAACGTTGACATATGAGCCGCTCTCTTGCGCCAAATCGAGGTGTATGGCGAGGTGTACGGCGAGGTGTACGTGCCCAATTATGAGAAAGCTACGGTAACCAGAAGAAGCGGGAAACGCCGTTGATATGCTTGCTGTACGATCCCTCCCGAACTTCGTGAGTTCTTCAATGGCCGCCGGCAAGAGTACCTGTCGCTAGGAACCGAAGATCAGAGAGAAGCATTCGAAAAACTCAAGGATGCCGAAGAAGAAATCTGGCGCCGATTTGATAAGGCTAGAGGCACCTCACACCCACTAGCTGAAGCCGCCTACCAGTTAGACTGGGTACTTGGCCTAGAAGGTGGCGAGCATTCCCATCACTTTATTTTTGACAGAGATGAAGTCCGACAGGGTTGGCTTGATCCCGCAAAGCGGAAGGAACAAGAGGAAGACCTTCGCTTCAGGGCCGGCCAAGTCCTTAACGACTACGGCTTTCCTGACAGAGAACAAGTTCGCATCATGGAGCAAGTCCATGCAGAGGTCCGACCAGTATACCAGAGCTTCCTGAACGAACTTGCAAAAGTCGAAGCTGAA
>JALRLK010000187.1 GCA_023254495.1 Marivivens sp.
CGGGACCGGTCTGCTTGAAACGCTCGTCGGTTCCCCGAACCAGGATTGCGTCGCGGCCCGGATCTACGTTCCGCACAACATCTACCACTTCCAGAGCGAACTTCTCGATACCGGCTACGCCGTACTCGGTCAGGCAAGCGGCCTTGAGGTCGCTGCCGAATTCCGGATCAGGCGCGAGGTACTCGATCAGTCGGGAACGGACCGGCGTTTCCTCGACCATCGCGGCGAATTCGAAAAGGTCCATGTCGGCCATGCCGCCTGTCGCGTGCCGGTGATCGAGATAGCGCCGGAACAGGTTGAATTGATCTTCGGTGGCCCAAGGCGAGGTCGGTCGGCGCAAGAGATCGCTGTTGCGCTTCGTCACGCGCCTCTGGCTGCGGCTCGGCGTAAAGTCAGCCACCCGGATACGGGCCGAAAGGCAGGCGGCACAGTCGGCGCATGACGGCCGGTAGAGCACATTTTGCGACCGGCGAAAGCCCTGTTTGGACAGCGCATCGTTCAAGGTTTCGGCTTGTTCGCCTTGCAGGGCGGTGAACAGTTTGCGCTCGATCCGCCCCTCGAGATAGGGGCAGGGCTGCGGTGCCGTCACATAGAACTGGGGCGCTATCGGCAGGGTGTGGCGCATGGACTTCCAAATGCTGAACGACGGCAGGTTAGCAACCCGCCGCCGTTCCGCCAAGTGATGGTTTAGAGAAGATTAATGGCCTAGCGCAGCGGCCGGTTGATCGCCGTGGTCCCGAGCAGATGATCGGTCAATCCTTGGCCACGCGAGGTGACGAGCATCAGCAGAACCGAGATCAGCTGCAAGGGCGCAACGAGGATCGAGAAGGTATATCCCGCCGTATGCCAGAAGGCGGTACTCCCCGAGAAGCGGCCGCCATCGGCCTCGCGCAGCTCGATCGACATCAGGCGCATTCCCCAGGTGCTCGAACCACCCGCCAGTGTGAACCAGCGATAGAAGAAGCCCATGACCAGCATCAGGCCCGGAAAGAAGAAAATACCGGTGAACGCTGTGAAGGGCAAAACAAGCGCCGAGAGGATCGCGATCAGGATTGCATCGAAAACCCAAGCCAGACCGCGTTTGAAAACAACGCCCTGATAGAATTCGGGCTGGGTGGACGGGTCGGGAAGGGAAAAACCGGTTTGAGTAGAAGCGGCATACATTGGCGTTCTGCGTCCTTCAAAAGGGCCGCGCCCGGTTAAGAGGCGCGGCACGGGGGGATATCAGGCCTCTTCGGCTGGACCAGCGACGGACTTGCCGGCGCGGTCTTCCATGAACTGGTCGAACTCGGCCTTGTCCTTGGCGTCGCGCAGGCGGTCGAGGAAGGCTTCAAAGCTCTTCTGCTCGTCCTCGAGGCGGCGCAGGGTATCGGCCTTGTAGGCGTCAAAAGCGCTGTTGCCCGAGCTGGTGAAGGCGGTGTGGGCATAGCGGCGGGCGGCGAAGCGGGCGTGGGAACGATGACGGCTGAACATACGTTTACTACAGATCATATAGGCCAGAAGGGCGAGGCCCACGGGCCAGAAAAAGATGAAGCCAAGAACCATTGCAGCGATCCAGGCCCCTTTGCCGCGGGCAACGAGCCACTCCTCGGCGCGGTTTAGAAAACCGGCTTGGGCATATCCGTCGCGGGAGGGAGGGTGCAGGGTAGCGTCGGTCATTTTGGTCTCCGTTTGAAATGTCGGGTCACAAGGGATGTGAATGTCTTTCACATTGCACATATCGGAGGGGTGGGCTCTGCCTTCAAGGGGCAATGTTAATGTTTTTCACATACTGCGGCGCAGCACTCGCTCAACCCATTGATCAAGGCCGAGAAAATCATCTGTCAAAAGTTTGGGTTCAGGCTGTGAAAGCCGAAACATCGGCGCCGGTAATCTCGCGCAGGGTTTCAGGCGCGATCGGAAAAATATGCCGTGGCGTGCCGGCAGCGGCAAAGATGCGGTCAAATTCCAGAAGCCGTGGGTCCATGAACGAGCGAACAGGGTTGAGGTGCCCGACAGGGGAAACGCCGCCGATGGCAAAGCCCGTATGCGCCCGCACCGCATCGGCATCGGCCCGTCCAAGCGCCTCTCCGGCCAGGGCGCTTGCCTTGGCAGGATCGACCTGATTGCCGCCCGCAGTGAGAAAGAGGACGATCTCGCCCGAGACCTCGCCCTGAAAGATGATCGACTTGGCGATCTGGTCGAGCGCGCAGCCTGCGGCATCGGCGGCCTGCTGGGCGGTGCGGGTCTCGGCTGCCATTTCCATTGCAGCGGCCTCGACGCCGGCCGCCTCCAACGCCGCGATCACCCGCTTGAGGCTCTTGCTCATGTCGCCCTCCCTTGTCGGCTGTGCGAGAGTGGCAAAGCGCGGGGCGATTGACCATCCCTCATCGGGCTGCACAGATGGGTGCATGAGCTTCGAATCCCGCATTACCCGCAGCCCGCGCCCCTTCGATCCAGAAAGGGGCGAGGACGCGCTTTCGAAACTACCCGCCCTTCCGCCACGGACCAGAGAGGTCGTCGAAGGGGCCGCGGGTTCAAGCCCTTTTCTTGCCGGGCTGATTGCCCGCGAAGCCGACTGGCTCGCTGGCGCCCTAGATGATCCTGACGCGTCGCTCGCGGCCGTGATCACCGGCGCGACCGAGGTGCCGCTCGACAAGCTCTCGGACGGTTTGCGGCAGGCCAAACGGCGGGTGGCCCTTCTGACAGGGCTTGCGGATCTCGGCGGTGTCTGGCCGCTTGAGACGGTCACGCAGGCGCTCACCGATTTTGCCGATGCCGCGGTCGATACCTGCCTGCGCCGCCTCGTCGGCGCCGAGATTGCCCGCGGCAAGATCCCGGGTCTTGCGCCCGAGGATGCCGAGACCGCAGGCGGCATGGTCGCCTTGGCGATGGGCAAGATGGGGGCAGGGGAGCTGAACTATTCCTCCGACATCGACCTCATCATGCTCTTCGACGAGAGCCGTTTCGACGACGACAGCTATGACGATGCCCGCGCCTCTTTCGTGCGCGTCACGCGGCGGATGACGGGGCTTTTGTCGGACCTGACTGGCGAGGGCTATGTCTTCCGCACCGACCTGCGCCTGCGCCCCGACGCGGCGGTGACGCCGGTTTGCATCTCGATGGGGGCGGCCGAGGGCTATTACGAAAGCGTCGGCCGCACATGGGAGCGGGCCGCTTATATCAAGGCGCGGCCCTGCGCCGGCGACCGCGAGGCGGGAGCAAGGTTCCTCACTTCGATGCGCCCCTTTGTCTGGCGCAAACACCTCGATTTTGCGGCCATTCAAGACGCCCACGATATGCGGCTGCGCATCCGCGATCACAAGGGGCTGCACGGGCCTCTGGTGGTAGACGGGCACAACATGAAACTTGGCCGCGGTGGCATCCGCGAGATCGAATTTTTCACCCAGACCCGCCAGCTCATCGCCGGCGGGCGCGATCCCGCTTTGCGGGTGCGGGGCACGCGCGAGGGGCTCGGCCGGCTGGCGCAGGCCGGCTGGGTGCCCGAGGACCATGCCGAGCGGCTCTATGACCACTATCGACGTCATCGGGAGGTTGAACATCGGGTGCAGATGGTTGCCGACCAGCAGACCCACCTTTTGCCCGCGACGCCCGAGGCATGGGATCGTCTGGCGGCGCTGATGGGCACAGATAAGGGCGCACTGAGGCAAGATATCTCGGTTCGGGTCGAGGAAGTGCACGAGCTAACCGAAGGGTTCTTTGCGCCCTCTGCACCTTCGAGCCGTGGGGATGATTTCGGGCGCGAGATTACCCAGCGGTGGCAGAACTATCCGGCCCTGCGCACCGCCCGCGCGGCCGAGATCTTCAAGCGCGTCCTGCCGCAGGTGATCGAGAGCCTCAAGGACGCAGCCCAGCCCGACGAGGCGCTGCGCCAGTTCGACACCTTCCTCGCGGGCCTGCCTGCGGGTGTGCAGCTTTTCTCGCTCTTCGATGCCAATCCCCAACTGACGCGCCTTGTCGTGGATATTTGCGGCACCGCCCCGGCACTTGCCCAATATCTGTCGCGCAATTCCGATGTTTTCGACATGGTGATCGGGGGGGCGTTTTTCTCGCCCTGGCCTGCGGTCGCTGAGCTGACGCGCCTTTTGGCGCGGGCCATGTCCGAGGCGCCCGACTATGAGGCGCGGCTCAATATGGCGCGGCGCTGGATGAAGGAATGGCATTTCCGCATCGGGGTGCACCACCTGCGCGGGCTGATTACTGCCGAAGAGGCGGGGCAGGAATATGCCGATCTCGCAGAGGCGGTCATCGCTGGCCTCCCGCGACAACAGATGCTTGATGTCGAACAGTACGCCGCCCGGCCTCAACCAGGCGCGAATGCCGCCGGCGCCCAGCTCGGCAAACTGGCGATGCGCCACCGCCAGCAGG
>JALRLK010000032.1 GCA_023254495.1 Marivivens sp.
GGGGGTTCAAGTCCCTCCTCCGCTACCAAATCCCATTATAAATCAAATGCTTACATATTTTCCTCAAAATGTTTGTATGAAAGTTCATACTTACATACAATCTACATATGACGGGAAGAACGAATCCATACGACATTGAAGGAGTCCCGAAGTATCCGGACGGCCTCCAAATCTACCGGATTCAAGCGTCAAGATTCTATCAAGTTCGCCTCTTCGTCGGCTCCAAGTATGTTCGTCGCTCTACGAAGTGTAGCGACAAGAAAGAAGCCATAGAGTTCGCAAAGAAGTTCTACGACGAAATCAAGATTGCGGAGCGACTGGACGAATCCATACATCCAGACACTTTCGGGGCTTTCGCCAAAATCCTCATCCAGAGGCAAACTGCGATGATAAACCGCCAAGAACGGGACCGCAGATTGAATGTAGAGGATGAAAAAAAACTCAAAAAAGACATCCTGCCGTTCTTCCAAACGATGTCGGTTTCGCGAATAACAACCGCAGATATTGAAGATTATATAGACACCATTTCCGCAGAGCGGAGGCTGTCGCCATCCACTCTATCAAAGCACCTCGTAGTCATCAGGAAGGTATTGAACGAGGCGTTGAAACGGAACTTTATTTCTAATATCCCGCCGATTCCAACCAAAAGCCCCAGAGATAATCCAAGACCATACTTTGACGCTGATGAATACAAACATCTTTACGAAGTCGCACGAAAAATCAGCAAAGAAGGCATCAAGGTTAGGTATGTTCCTCTAACTACCGAAATCTACGACTTTATCGTGTTCCACACTAATGTATTCGTTCGCCCAAGCGACCTCAAACTACTCAAGCACAAGCATATTCGCGTAGTGAAGGAAAAGGCTGAATACCTACTGATTACGCCACCAAAATCCAAGACAACGATGCGTCAATCCGCAACGATGCGGGGTGCTGTTCGTATATATGAACGACTCAAGAAAAGGCACGAGGCAAACGGCTACGGCAATCCAGATGACTATGTATTCTTTCCAGAATACGAAAATCGCGAATACGCATTACAGACCATACGGCGTCAGTTTGATTATATAGTTATGCGTGCGGGGCTGAAGTTTGACTCTTTCGGGAACGCAAGAACCATATACAGCCTCCGCCATACAAGCCTGATGTTCCGGCTACTCAACGCAAGAAATATAGACATCTTTATGCTGGCAAGAAACGCCCTAACCTCCGTCAATCAACTGGAGCGTTTCTATCTATCCCACGCAGAATCCCGAATGAAGATTGAAAACCTACAGCAATTCGGGGAATGACGAAGCCACCTCACCCACTACCCTACTTCGGCAGATAGAACGGAAGCAAAAGGTAGTTGGGCTTTGAGCCGAACTGGCATTCACCTTTTTTATCCCATCTAAAGGGACCGATACATAGCGATTTATTCCGCTGCTTGTTCGGCAGCGAACGAAAGCAAGTTCCAAAAATAGCGATTGGCCTACTCACACCCAGCAACGACTCGCCAATCGTCGTCATTGGCAAGCATCCAGCACGGCAACTTATTCATCTCGGCCAATACGATATAGCCTAACAATAACGAAACAATCACCAGATAGACCAAGAACCCTTTTGTCGCTCTCTTCCAATCAAATGGCTGTTTTTCTGGGACCGGCGACATTCGCCAAGACATCCAAATACGAAAAGCCGCAAACAGACTAACACCACCCAAAAATACGCCTAACGCGACCTGAAAAACTAACATCATAACCCTACCCCACGACCTTTCGCATCGCATTTTCGCTGACTTCCAAATAGCGTTGGGTCATCTGTAAGGATGAGTGGCGGGCAAGTGCCTGAACATCACGCATACTGCCGCCAACATTGGAAATCTTCCTCGCCCACTTGGTGATGGCAGTGCGGCGACCAGAGTGCGAGGAACAACCTTCAAATCCCAACTTCTTATAGAGTGCGAAAAACCAGTTGGTGACCGACTGGGAAGTCATAGCACCACCACGATTGCTGCTAATGGTGGGACCACGAAGGGTGTGGCGGGTTTCTGCGAACTCAACCAACGCCTTTTTCAGTCTGGTGCTGATGAACACTACGCCGCCGGATTTCCCTTTGGATGCTTTATCAATCAAACGGATTTCGTCGGTGAGGTTCCCTTCGGCGTCGGTCATCATTTCCCAAGTGATGGAGGCAATCTCTTTCGCACGAAGTCCCGCATCTACCGAAAGTAGAAACATCACTGTGTTCCGCTTCGGGTTTGCCCCGACAGATAGATAGGCAAGAACTGCCTTCTCTTGTGCTTCCGTCAACGTCTTCGCTTGCTTGCCGAGTCCCATAGAACATCTCCAACAATAGTAGATTACTATAATATATAGAAATATTCTACTGAATCAAGGACTGGCTGTTCGAAGCAGCAGAAGAAATTTCATTTATTATCATATGATTAGGTAGTTAATAGTAGAAAATGTAAGGTTTCTACTATTATTGTTTTGGTCCAAATCTAAAAATCATCCAAAATCTGGCATTTCGCTGCCCATACAGCACCTCCCGCATAAATAAATGTGGAGGTAAGCAAATGACCAAAACACCATACCGAATAAAGCACCTGTTTGATGACCCCGACACCCGCAAGGGGGTGGCACAAAAGCACGACACCGACATCAAGCAGAAGGCAAAAGAAATCGCCATCAAAGCAAAGAGTGTTCCCCCAGAACAGTTGAACCTGTTTGACGAACACTCCCTGAAACAGGTGGCAGAGATTGCTGACGAACACGCAGTTGAAGACCTACGCCGGCAAATCGCCGCCCTGATGCGATTGGCAGGACAGAACTACGCAATCAGCAAGCAGGAGTTCTGGCGGAAGTATCACGCAAGGCAGGAGAAGCGTGATGACTAAACCGCACAACAACAGCCGTGGCACCAAACAAGTTAGGAAGGGTGAGCAGGCAGGCATCAATGCTTGGTTGAAGCATAACATATCCCCAGACACACCTGCTGTTTTCTTTACTTTGAAGTTCCATCGCAGAGCCTTCCTGGACCTCGGCGGGCGGCAAACCATCAGCGAGACAAAAGCAGAGACTCTACTCAATCTTTGGCTCAACCGTTTGGACCGCACACAAGGCACCAAACGCGACTTGAAGCGGGGCAAGAGGATTGAACGCGTCGTGTTCAAGCACAGTGGATACACTGGCGAGAACATCCATTATCACGGCGTCATACTGGCGACGGCGAACTCAAAGAAGTTGCTGAACGATGCTCGCCGTTTTTGGCTTGACCTGATTGCTGAATCCAATGGCTGGGTTGATGCCACACGCAGCCACATTGAAATCGCCACAGACACCAATGACGCTGCCTACTATTCCGCCCACGAAGTGTGGAAGTTGGGGGCGGAAGATAGTTGGTGCCTCTGGCAGACACATATGCCGAACGACGGCGTAGCGATTGCCAAGAAAGAACAAGAGCAGCGCTGGAAACGAACAGCACAGTTGCGAGAACTGCGACTGTGCCGAGAACGCCAAGAATAGATAGACAAAGACTGAACTGTTTGGGTGCGGGGGTGATGCCTCACATCTGGCTGATGCCCAGAGCATCGGTTGCTATGTCGGCAGGGAGGGAAAGCAAACGACGCTTTGGAGATAGGTTGGAACACCAACTTATCTCTTTGGCATATCTATAAGAAACAAGATGAAGAAACGGTGAAGGAAACGATTGAAGTATCAACGATACCAACACCGTGATGAACACCATACCAAAACAAGATTTTACCAAAAAAAAAGACAACGAGTGAAATGTGAGTGCTTGCAAAGCAAGGACGAACGAGAACGAAGTTGTCGTTTGATGTGAGCAGAAGCGAACAGCAAACTTACAGATAAAGGAGATTATAAATGACTATTTTGATAGAACACATCTACAATCAAGTGGCAGACATCCACTACCTCACACAAGACCAGTTCTCACTTGAACTATGTGGCAGCAAACACCCCTCATATCTTCGCTCTATGAAGGCAAGACACACAGAGGCATCTACTGCTGTTTTGATGAACTTGATGGAAGCACTACATCAAAGAGCGAATGCGATGAGGCAGGGAAATCCGCATTCCGTGCTGATGAACACAGCGGTAAAATATGATGATTTGGCGAACGAGGTAGGTGAAGAAATCGCCAAGCGGTCGTTGAAGCAGACCGAGACATCCAAGTGGGTCCGTGAAGCACTTGTGCGTATCATCAACTCCCTGAACGAAGACAAGTCGTCCAGGAACTACACATCCCCTCCCATCATCATCTGCTAAAAAACACAAAACCCGCTGTATCCCGCAGCGGGTTTTTTGTGTCTATGTCTTGGGTCGTCTCTTGGGGAATGTTCCTTCCTCAACAGCACAAGCGATTTAGCCTAAGGATTAATATTATAAAGTGCGACTGGCAAATCCCGAGTAAAGAATCTTTTTGGGTTGCTCCCTTCTTCCGTTTAACCGTTCCCACTTATCAACTTCGCCTCTATACAAACCATAGGGAAAGTCCATTGGAGGGCATTCACGCAATGTGAAACCGTTATAATTAATTTTCATATCATCATTCACCCAAATACGATGAAATCCATTTTCGTTCCACTTTACTTGCCACTTAACATTTACCCACTTATTAACGCATTCATCCCAGTCAACCAATTTGTGTATCTCTCTTCTGTGACCGTTAAACCAAATAGTAGATAACCTAAACACACTCCTTCTATACCCGTGAAGTGAAAACATTATTGGATTGGAATAGCCGTGATTGCCGCTATGGTCAAAAATATCGGGTCCAATATGACAAATATCATCTAGTCCTTGTAAGAAATCTTCTTCAACAAAGAAATTCCACTCATAAATTTGCTCACTATTATATTCTACTTTACCACCTTGAACTTGAATACGGTGTTTGTGCGCCCAACCTTCAAACTCCCAATAGTCTCTATATCTTAATTCATACCTTTCAACATTCTTTGTAGGCGCCGAACCTGTAGGGTCTTTTATAATGCTGTAGGCGTAAGGCTGAATGTTGACACCCTCACCACCCGCGACAATATATACTTCTCCAAAATCCCCTCTCCGAATACTATTCGGGTCTGTTGAAACAATCTGATTGTTATCAAAGACGCTAGCATTCGCAATAAACGGTGTCGCCAAGGTAAATCCTGACGCACAAATGGACGATTTAATGAATGTTCTTCGCTTCATCGTTCTTTCCCGGCTACATAGAGGACACACCTGTCGCAAATAATATTACGACTTTCAAAAGGCTTTTCCAGAGTTTTGGAGGCTAACAACCGCCAAAACTCTGTGTTTGCTGACGACCTATCCGGTGTTCGTCGCTGACGGCAGATGGGCGTGATAGGGACCGCCGCATCATCTGCTAAAAAAACACATAACCCGCTGTATCACTCAGCGTTATTGGTTTGGACCTTTTGAGAATGATGAGAGACCCCTTCGGGGGTCTTTTTTGTATGCGCGCTGGGTGGGATTTACATACTTACTTACATACAAAACTAAAAAACCTTAAAAAAACAGTAATATAAACTTTAGACCAACGCAATCATAGTCCGCGTGTCGGGGGTTCAAGTCCCTCCTCCGCTACCAGAATTTCCAAGGGCTTGGCGATAGAACGCCGAGCCTTTTTTCTTTGCTCTGGGTCTAGAATCGTAGCCGTTCCATCTGCGGCCTTTCCTAAGGTGCCCTTGCCGACCGCCAGAAATCCGGCCAATCTGCTAGGGATTTGCAAGCGAATACCTTGCGCACAATGTTTGTTTGGTTTGGGCAAGGCGAATTTGACGATGGCAAAGAAAGCGGGTTCGACCAAATCCCTGACTGTTGAAACCACCCCGGCCTTTCGCGCCTCGGGTCTGACCAAAGTCTATGGCGAAGGACGCACCGCTGTTCACGCCCTGCGCGGCGTGGATATGGAGATCCCGAAAGGCGAGATCGTTGTGCTTCTTGGGCCATCGGGTTCGGGGAAGTCGACGCTTCTCAACATTCTCGGCGGCTTGGATCGCCCCACAGAAGGCACCGCCCATTTCGCCGACACTTGTCTGACGGATATGGATGATGCTGCGCTTACGCTCTATCGGCGCAATCACGTTGGCTTTGTCTTTCAGTTCTACAATCTGATGCCGAGCCTGACGGCCGAGGAAAACGTCGAGTTGGTCACCGAGATCGCCCGCAACCCAATGGACGCGGGCGAAGCGCTTTCGCTTGTGGGCCTTGGCGAGCGCCGCAATCACTTTCCGGCGCAGCTTTCGGGCGGCGAACAGCAGCGGGTCGCCATCGCTCGGGCGGTGGCGAAGCAGCCCGAAGTCCTTTTCTGCGACGAGCCTACGGGCGCCCTCGATAGCACGACGGGCCGCGCAGTTCTTCGCGTCCTGCGGGATGTGAATGATCGGCTCGGGACAACGATCCTGATCATTACCCACGCAGCTGCCACCGCAGCTATGGCCGATCGCGTGATCCGTTTCGCCGATGGTGGAATCCTTGAGGTCACGGTCAACAAGACCCGCGTCGACCCAGAAGAGCTGGCCTGGTGAGCCCTCTCGACAAGAAACTTTGGCGCGATCTGCGCCGTGTGAAGGGGCAGGCGGCTGCCATCGGCCTTGTCATCGCGCTGGGCGTGATGATGCAGGTGATGATGTCGGGGCTCGTGCATTCGCTTCAGGAAACGCGTGCGGAATATTACGAGCGCTACCGTCTCGCCGATATCTTTGCGCCGGTCCTTCGCGCCCCCAATTCGGTGGCTGCGCAGCTTGCTGCGATTGAGGGCGTCTCGCGGGTCGAGACCCGCGTCACCGGCATGGTGTTGATCAACATCCCGTCTCGCGATCTTCCGGTTATGGGCCGGGCGCTGTCGTTGCCGCCCGGTGGCGAGCCGGGGCTCAACGCGATCTACATGAGCACGGGCCGGATGTTTGATGCCGCACACCCCGAAGAGATCGTCTTGCTCGACAGTTTTGCCGAAGCGAACGGGCTGATCGCCGGTGACAATCTGAAAGCGACGATCAACGGCGCCCAGCGGGAATATAGGATCGTCGGAACCGCGCGATCGCCCGAATACCTCTATACCACGGCGCCGGGCGAGCTTGTCCCAGATGACGCCCGCTTTGGGGTGATCTGGATGAATCGCGATGCCATGTCCGCCGCCTACGACATGGTCGGCGCCTTTGGAGAGGCGCTCTTTTCGATCAACCGGGATGCCTGCGAAGCGTCGGTCCTCGAAGAGATCGACCGTGTTCTCAAGCCCTTCGGCGGCGGTGGAGCCTATGGGCTTGCGGATCAGTATTCCAACCGGTTCGTTTCCGAGGAAATGAGCGGGCTTGAGGTGAGTGCTTCGGGCGTTCCGCCCTTCTTCCTCGCCGTAGCGGCATTCCTCCTTTACATCGTCGTCAGCCGCATGGTGCAGGCCGAACGGGAGGAAATCGGCCTGATGAAGGCATTCGGCTATCGCAACCGCGAGGTTGGTTGGCACTATATGAAGATGGTGCTGGTGATCGCTGTTGGCGGGGCCATCGCCGGCTGTTTGATCGGCATCGGCGCCGGACGTGCGATGATCAATCTCTATACCGTGTATTTCAAGTTTCCGTTCCTCGTTTTCGTCCTCGACCCAAAGGCATTCGTGACGGGCGTTTCGGTCTCGATCCTCTCGGCGTCGATCGGCGGGATCTTTGTGATGCGGCGGATCTTTCGAATGGCGCCCGCGGATGCCATGCGCCCGCCTGCGCCCGCAGACTATAGCGCCGCTGGTCAGGTCGGAGCGTGGTTTGCGAAGTATCTCGATCAACCGAGCCGGATGGTTCTTCGGCGCGTGACGCGCCAGCCGGGGCGGATGCTTGGCGCGGTTATTGGCATTGCCATGGGTATGGCGCTTACCCTGTCGATGATCACGATCTACGCGGGGTTTGAACGCACGCTCGATCTGACGTTCACCGTGGTTGACCGCTCTGATGTGACGGTGGGTTTCGCGCGGCCCGTTGGCGAGGATGCGATATTTGCGCTTCGCCGCATTCCCGGGGTCGAGGTGGTCGAGCCGACCCGCGCGGTCGGCGCGGTTCTTCGCAACGGGCGGTTCAGCCATCAGGGCGCGATCACGGGTCTTACCGATGCGCCGGAACTGATCCGCGCCATCGACAGCGATTATGCCACCATCGAAATGCCGGAGAATGGCATCGTGCTTGCCAAGGAGCTGGCCGATCTGCTTGGCATCACGCCGGGCGAGATGCTGGCGATCGAAGTGATGGGCGGCAACCAGCCCGTGCTTGAGATCCCGGTTGTGGCGATCGCCCAAAGCCTTCTCGGGGCGCCGGCCTATATGGGGATGGAGGCGCTCAATCGGGCCTTGGGTGAGCCGGGGCTGGCATCAGGCGCCTATCTCAGGATCGACAAGGCGCATGAGCAACAGATATTCGCCGCCCTGCGCGATATGCCGATGATCGCCGGCGTGAGCCTGAAATCCGAAATGCGGACCGCCTTCGAGACGATGATGAACCAAGGCGCTGGCGCGACCCGCTATATCATGGGGCTTGTCGCGTTCATCATCACCTTCGGGATTGTCTACAATGCCGCTCGAGTGGCCCAAGCCGAGCGCGCCCGCGACCTCGCAAGCCTGCGCGTGATCGGGTTCCATCGCGGCGAGACAGCCTTTGTCCTTTTGGGAGAGCTTGCAGTTGTCACCCTCTTGGCGCTGCCGTTGGGTTCGCTGATGGGGCACTTTATGTCCTCTGCGGTCGCCGAAGGATTTTCGACCGAGCTTTATCAGATCCCCGCGCTCTTCCTGCCCGAAAGCCACGGCTATTCGGCGCTTGTTGTGATTGCCGCCGCGCTCTTTTCCGGCTGGCTTGTGAAACGTGACCTAGATCGGGCCGATATCACCACGGCCCTGAAAACACGGGAGTAGACCCATGGCCCAGAAACGCCGCCGTTCACGCAATTTCCTGACCCTCGTTGCGATAGCCTTGATCGCCGCCGCGATGGCCTATTCTTTCTGGCCCAAGCCAGCACTGGTCGATCTGGGAGCCGTGGGGCGCGGTCCGCTGATGGTGACGATTGACGAGGAAGGGCAAACGCGGGTCCGTGATATCACTTTGGTGTCGGCTCCGACGACCGGAGCTCTGGAGCTGATCGCCCTTCGTTCGGGCGATGCAATCGACAAAGGGCAACGGATTGGGGGGATCTCCTCAGCCGTGCCGGGCATGTTGGAAGAGGTGATCGTCGCTCCGGCTGATGGGCAGGTTCTTCAGATCTATCAGGCTGGCGGGGCTATGGTTGTTGCCGGCTCGCCCATTCTCGAGATCGGCGACATCCAGTCCGATCTTGAGGTTGTTGTCGATCTTCTGTCGTCGGATGTTGTTGCCATCGAAGCCGGCGCGCCCGTTTTGCTTGGCGGTTGGGGCGGAGGAACAACGCTTGAGGGCGTTGTCGCGCGGATCGATCCGGTCGCCACAACCCGAATTTCGGCGCTTGGTGTCCAAGAGCAGCGGGTCGACGTCACCATCGACTTCACCGGACCTTCCGAAGAACGCCAAGGCCTTGGCCACGGTTTCCGCCTTGAGGCGCGGATCGTGCAGTGGAGCGAAGATGCAGCGCTTCTGGCCCCGGCCAGTGCGCTATTCCGTGAGAACGGCGTTTGGTCGGTATTCCGGGTTGCGGAGGGAATCGCCCGTCTTACACCGGTCGAGGTCGGCCACAGCGACGGCATCCACACCGAAATCCTAAGCGGGCTCGGCGAAGGCGACGTCGTGGTTCTCTATCCGTCGTCCAGCCTCGTCGATGGCGGGGCAGTCGCCGAACGTGCCGCTGAATAGCCCGACCGCATCGATTACAGCTGGATGGAGTGCAATCTCTGTCCGCCGCGCGGCGAAGGCGCGGTGAGCGACAAGGATGCCGACTGCATCGGCATCCTTTAGCGCTGTTGTGCAAGAGACAAGTCTTGCCCCCGAAGAGGCCAGGCCAAGGGGCAGGACGTCAATATGGGGTTCGACAGCCAGAACCTCATGGCCGTCTCGGGGGAGGCTGTCGAAACTAGGTTAACAAAACAAAAAAGCCCCCGCATTTCTGCGGGGGCAGGGAGGAAAGAGTTTGGCTCTTTATTCGCCCAGATCTTCGGGCAGGATCAGGTTCAGCACGACAGTGATGAACGCCGCCGGCAGAAGGCCCGAGGTCAAGAGGATCTGCATGGTCTTGCCGAGGTGCTGAAGCGCACCGGGCTCGAGCTGCAGGCCGAAGCCAACCGAAAGCGCGGTCGCGAAGATGACCATGTTGCGGCGGTTCCACTTTACGTCCGACAGCATGTTGATGCCGCTGGCGGCAACCATGCCGAACATGACGATGACGCCGCCACCGAGCACGTTGATCGGCACAGTGTTGATGATCGCACCGATCTTGGGGATGAAACCGCAGATGATCAGGAAGATCGCGCCGATGGTCACGACATGGCGGCTCATGACGCCGGTCATGGCAACAAGGCCGACGTTCTGGCTGAACGAGGTGTTCGGAAGGCCGCCGAAGATGCCGGCAACCGCGGTGCCGAGGCCGTCGGCAAAGGTCGCGCCCGAGATTTCCTTGTCGGTCGCTTCACGACCAGCGCCACCTTTGGTGATGCCGGACGTGTCGCCCACGGTCTCGATGGCCGAAACGATGGCCATAAAGCACATGCCGATGACGATCGCCCAGTTCAGCTCGAAGCCGTATTTGAAGGGCATCGGCGCCGCGAAAACGGCCGCTTTGCCGACGTTGCCAAAGCTCACCTGACCCATCGCATAGGCGACGATGTAGCCCGCGATAATGCCGATCAGAACGGCCGCCACAGCCGCAAAGCCGCGCATGAAGAACTTGACCGCCAACGTCACGAAAATGACGACAAGGGCCGGGGTCCACATGGCAAGGCTGCCGTAGGCTTCGGTGCCGATCTTGGGCACACCGCCCGCGGCGTACTGGATGCCAACCTTGATGAGCGCAAGACCGATCATCAGAACGATCGTGCCGGTCACGAGTGGCGGCAGGGCATAACGGATGCGCCCGACGATGAAGCCAAGGCAGAAGTGGAAGATGCCGCCGAGGAAGACGCCGGTCATCAGGCCCGCAAGGCCCGCGGTGCCAAGGCCCGCAACGGCCGGGATCATCACCGGCACGAAGGCGAATGAGGTGCCCTGTACGATCGGCAGACGCGCGCCGACCATGCCGAAGCCCACGGTCTGGAAGAGCGTGGCGATGCCGGCGAAGAGCATCGACATCTGGATCATATAGGTCATGTCCGGAAAGCCGAGTGCGCCCTGATCCGAGCCAAAGCCTATGCCGGCAGCGCCGGCAACGAGAATGGCCGGGGTGACGTTGGAGACGAACATGGCCAGCACGTGCTGGATGCCGAGCGGCACAGCCTTGGCCATGGGCGGGGTGTAGTTTGGATCGCGGAGCTGCTCCGGCGTTCCGATCGAGGTATCTGTCATTGTTCCATTTCCCTGTTTATTGACGAGAGGTTCTGCTCTTCCGGCAGGTTGCATTTATTCCGCTATCACCAGCATCGGTTCGAGCGGGAATTCTTCGAGGTTCGGCGTGTCGCCGATCCGGTCGATCACGGCAAAAAGGCCCGGTTCACCAAGCGGGGTCAGAACCCCGTGCCATGTGTTGCGCAGAAGGTTGATCCCTTGGCCGGGGGCGGTGATGAAGGCTTGGAAATTCGAGGGCTTACCGCCATCGTCCTCGGCCACGATCACCAGAAAAGGCTCGAGGCTCATCGGGATGAAAGCCTGCGATCCGTCTGGATGCCGCTCTACGAGGTCAAGCGTATAGGGTAACGTGCGCTTTTCAGCGTTGAAGATCGAGATGCCGGCCCGCCCGTCCCCGCCAAAATCCATTCTGGCACGGTCGTGATGGCGGCCGCAAAGGCCTTGGTTGATCATCTTGTCCGGCGCTCCTGCAGCATGAAGCACATCGCCGAAAGGGGCGAAGGCCTCGTCTGTCAGGGGCTGGGCAACGATCGTTTTCATGGCAAAACGAGCTCGGGATGGCGGTTTACGTCTTTGTAGAGAAGATAGCGGAACGGCCCCTGTCCGGTGGCGATACAGGCTTGCGGGCACCACGCGCGGAGCCACATGAAATCGCCTGCCTCAACGCTGTGCCAGCGGTCGTTCAGCAGGTATTCCGCCGTGCCTTCGAGCACATAGAGCCCATGCTCCATAATGTGAGTCTCGGCAAAGGGAATGCGGCCGCCGGGCTGGAAGGTCACGATATTGACGTGCATATCGTGGCGCAGATCGGAGGGGCTCGCGAACCGCTGGGTCGCCCAGTTGTCGGTGCCGGGCATATAGTTGAACGGCGTCGTGGCGTCGTTGGTGAATATCGGATCGGGCGGGGTGAGGCCTTCGGCAGGCTGCCAGCGTTTGCGGATCCAGTGGAATTTCAGGTCGGTGTGTCCTGGGTTATGCAGCCGCCACTTCTGGCCCGGCGGGATATAGGCATAGCCGCCCGCCGTGAGGGCATGGGTCACTCCATCGAGATCAAGCATCATCTCGCCAGAGGCCACGAAGATGCCTGCCTCGGCGCCTGCGTCCGGTTCGGGCGTATCGCTGCCGCCGCCCGGTTCGACCTCGACCGCATATTGCGCGAAGGTCTCGGCAAAGCCGGTGAGAGGGCGGGCAAGGATCCAGGCGCGGGTCTTGGTCCAGCCGGGCAGGAGGCTCGCCACGATATCGCGCATGGTCGAGCCGGGAATGAAAGCATAGGAGGTCGTGAAGATCGAGCCCGCGGCGGCGGGATCGTCGGAAAGGTCTGGCATACCGCCGGGCGGGAAGGCGTAGGTCGTCACGGTAGGATGTCCTTCAGACGAAATTCAGCGATGCGTTCGACCTGACGGCTGGCCTCGGCAAATTCGGTGGCGCGGTCGTTGCCGATGCGCCGATGGAAGGCTTCGAGGATCGACGCCTTGGTATGGTCGCGCACGGCGATGATGAAGGGGAAGCCATGTTTGGCGACATATTCGGTGTTGAGGCGCGTGAAAGTCTCGCGCTCGTCGTCGGTCAGCGCATTAAGGCCCGCGCCCGCTTGCTCCGAGGTCGACTCGGCGGTGAGGCGCTTGGCCTGCGCCAGCTTGCCGGCAAGATCAGGGTGGGCGGTCAGAACGCCGAGGCGCTCGGCCTCGCTCGCCGAGCGGAACATCCGGCAGAGGGCATTGTGCAGGCCAAGCGCCGTATCATGCGCGGGGCCAAGCTCCAGATCAAAGGCGCGTTCTGCGATCCAAGCGGAATGCTCGAAAATGCCACCATAGGCTTTCATGAACTCGTCCTTTGCCATCCGGCTCGGGCGAGCGCGGCGCTCCGGCGGATGAGCCTCGGCCCAATGGCGGGCAATGTCGATCCGGCGCGGGAACCAGACGCCTTCGTGCCCCTTCGCGTATTCGAGAAAGCGGCGCAGACCGGCGATCTTGCCGGGGCGCCCGATCAGGCGGCAATGAAGGCCGACCGACATCATCTTGGCGCGGCCCTCGGCCCCTTCGCGACAAAGCTCGTCGAAGGCGTCCTTGAGATAGGTGAAGAACTGCTCGCCCTCGATATAGCCCGGCGCTGTGGCAAAGCGCATATCGTTGGCCTCGAGGGTATAGGGGATCACCAACTGGTCGCGGTCGCCCGCCTCGATCCAGTAGGGCAGATCGTCGTCATAGGTGTCGGAGATCCAGTCAAACCCCGCCTCGGCGGTGAGCCGCACGGTATTGACCGAGCAGCGCCCAGTATACCAGCCGGTCGGGCGGGCGCCGACAACCTCGGTATGAAGGCGGACCGCCTCGGCGATCTGCCGGCGCTCTTCCTCCTCGGGCATATCCCTGTGCTCGACCCATTTCAGGCCGTGGCTCGCGATCTCCCAATCGGCGGATTTCATCGCGGCGACCTGCTCGGGCGAGCGGGCGAGCGCGGTGGCCACGCCATAGATCGTCACCGGAATATCCATCGAGGTGAACAGCCGATGCAGCCGCCAGAATCCGGCGCGGGCGCCGTATTCGTAGATCGACTCCATGTTCCAATGGCGCTGTCCCGGCCAGGGCGCGGCGCCGGGAATGTCGGACAAGAAAGCCTCGGAAGCCGCATCGCCATGCAGGATGTTGTTCTCGCCGCCCTCTTCATAATTGAGAACGAGGCTCACAGCGATCTTGGCGCCGCCGGGCCAAGCGGCATCGGGCGGGTTCGCGCCATAGCCGATCATATTGCGGGGATAGCGCTGCATTTCTTGCTCCGGAGCCTTAATTGCATAGTTGATAGCGCAAAATCGCGGGGTGATTTTCAAATAATCCAGTAAAGACCTGTTTTGCTTTGGCCCTGTCGCCAAAGGCGGCAACATCGCGCAGTATGGCGGCGATCAAACCGGAGGGGCTGATGTCTGAGGGATTTCTCACCACCCATGTTCTCGATACGGCGCGGGGTATTCCCGCCGCGGGGTTGGCGATCGCGCTCTACAAGGTGAGCGGCAATAGCCACAAAAAGATCGCGGAAGCTGTCACAAACGACGACGGCCGCACCGATAACCCGATCCTGCCCAAAGGCAAATTTGCGGTGGGCGTTTATGAGCTTGTGTTCAAGGCGGGAGACTATCTGCGGGCAACCGGGCAGGCCGGAGCCGAGCCGCTGTTTCTCGACGAAGTGCCGATCCGTTTCGGTATTTCGGATCCTGAGTCGCACTATCACGTGCCCCTCCTGCTCTCGCCTTTCGGGATGTCGACCTACAGGGGCAGCTGAAGCCCCTCCGTCTGCGCTGCCATATCCGCGCGCATTCGCCCGATGATGAAATCGGTGAATAGGCGGATCTTGGGGTCGCGCAAGCGGCGATGCTGGGTCAGGCAAGAGAGCTGCGTGGGCAGAGGTGGCGTCGCGGTGGCGACAGGCACGAGGTGGCCATCGCGCAAGTGATCGGCAACCTCGAAGATCGGCTTCATCACGATCCCGCGCCCGTCGAGGGCCCAGCCGGTGAGCACATCGCCATCGTCGGATTCAAACGGGCCCGAGATATCGAAGGTTTCGGTGCCGGCCGGTGTCTGCAGGGACCATCGGAATTCCGTCGCACCGGGGAAGCGCAGGTTGAGGCACTCGTGCCGGTCGCGAACAAGTGCCTCGCCGTCAATCGGGTTACCTCGGCGCTCGATATAGGCCGGAGCCGCGCAGAGAATACGGGCGCATTCTGCGACCTGCCTGACCTTAAGGGTTGAATCCTCAAGCCTGCCGAGGTGGAAGGCCAGATCAAGGCCTTCGACGACAACGTCGATCTTGCGGTCCGACAGGCGCAGGCGCACGTCGATCTGGGGATAGGCGTCTTTGAAGGCGGGGACATGGGGCGCGATGAACCGCCGGCCCACACCAAGGGGGGCCGCGATATAGACGGTGCCGCGGGGGTTCTGGGCGGTCTGGGCGACCGCCGCTTCTGCCTCTTCAATCGCATCAAGGATCTTGCGGGCGCCCTCATAAAAGATGCGCCCGTTCTCTGTGGGTTGAAGGCTGCGGGTCGTGCGGTTGAAGAGCCGCAGGCCAAGGTGTTTCTCAAGCTCGCCGATGCGCGCCGATGCCACGGCGGGCGAGGTCCGCTGGTCGCGGGCGGCGGCGCTCATGCTGCCAAGCTCGTAAACGCGGACGAACATTCGGATATTGGCGACATAGGCCATTATTCGGCGTCTCTTGAAAGTGTTCAGGCATTTGACGGATTAACAAATAAATCGGCGCCGGTATAGCCTCCTGCCAAATAATCGGAGGGACTTGGGATGTATGATGCCGTTCTGTTGATGGAGTGGGTGGAGTTTTCCGTCCGCTGGCTTCACGTCATCACAGCGATCGCCTGGATCGGCTCGTCGTTCTACTTCATCGCGCTCGACCTCGGCCTGCACCGCGACCGCAACCTCGAATCCGGCGCGGATGGCGAGGAGTGGCAGGTTCACGGTGGCGGCTTCTATCACATCCAGAAGTACCTCGTGGCGCCGGAAAATATGCCGAGCGGCCTCGTCTGGTTCAAATGGGAGAGCTACATGACGTGGCTCTCGGGCTTTGCCCTTCTGTTCCTCGTCTACTATCTCGGCGGCGAGCTGTTCCTGATCGACCCCGAGGTTCTGGACATTCCCGTCTGGCAGGGTGCGCTGATCTCGATGGCTTCGCTGGCATTCGGCTGGATCGTCTACAACCAACTCTGCAAGACCTTTGTGAATGCCAACCAGACCGCCCTGATGGTCGCGCTCTTTGTCGTCCTTGTCGGCATGGCGCTCTTTTACACCAACGTCTTCTCGGGCCGCGCCGCGCTTTTGCACCTTGGGGCTTTCACCGCGTCGATCATGTCGGCCAACGTGTTCTTCATTATCATCCCCAACCAGAAGGTCGTGGTGGCCGATCTGATCGCGGGCCGAAAGCCTGATCCGAAATACGGCAAGATCGCCAAGCAGCGGTCGACCCACAACAACTATCTGACCCTGCCGGTCATCTTCCTGATGCTGTCCAACCACTATCCGCTGGCCTTTGCCACGGAATGGAACTGGCTCATCGCTTCGCTGATCTTCCTGATGGGCGTGTCGATCCGGCATTTCTTCAACTCGATGCACGCCCGCAAAGGCCAGCCGCATTGGACATGGGCCGTGACGGTGATCCTGATGCTGATCATCGCCTGGCTTTCGTCTCAGCCGAGCTACCACAAGCAAAAGGACGCAATGGCGGCACGGCTGGTCGAGCAATATGCAAGCGCTGCAGGGTTTGAAGAGGTCCAGGATATCGTCCTGGGCCGCTGCTCCATGTGCCATACCTCAGAGCCGGTCTATGGCAATCTGATGTGGGCGCCCAAGGGCGTGCTTCTGGAAACTCCCGAACAGATCGCCGCGCAGGCGCAGGAGATCTATCTTCAATCCGGTGCGACCCACGCCATGCCGCCCGCCAATGTCTCGTTCATGGAAGACGCCGAACGCGCCAAGATCGTGGCGTGGTTCAGGGCCGCGCAGGGCTAGCCCCTAGCGGCCAAAACGCCATTCGGTGATCTGCTGATAGGTCTCGCCCGGGCGCAGAAGGATCGACGGAAAATCGGGATGGTTCGGCGCGTCGGGCCAAAGCTGGGCCTCGAAAGCGAGGCCTTCATAGTTCTGATGCCCCGGCCGCCCCGCATCGCGCCCGTCGAACACATGAAGCCCCGGTTCGGTCGTCGCCATGGTCATGGTGAGGCCGCTCTTGCCCTTGAGCCACAAGACATCGCGCAGCGGCCCGCGCGCCTCGCCCGTGCAGAAGTTGTTGTCGAGCGGCGGTTGCCCCGGCGCGGGCACTTTGGGCGCGCGGAAATCAAACTCTGTGCCTGCAACCTCGGCAATCTCGCCGTTGGGCAGGCCCTCGTCGGTGATCGGCAGGATGTGATCTGCTGCGATCTTCAGGCTGTGCCCTTCCCAAGTCTCTGACCCATCAAGGTTCCAATAGCTGTGATTGGCGAGGTTCATCAGCGTTGTGTCATCGGCCATCGCTGTCAGCGTCAGCCGCAGGCTTGCTGGTGCGCTCACCTCGAAGATCGTCCGGATCGTCCGATTGCCCGGTAGCTCGCAAACGCCATCGGCAAGCGCGATCTCGAAAGTGGCCGAGGTGGGGCCGTGGTCGACGAGACGCCAGATCTGATAGTGGGTGCTGTTACGCCCCGAATGCAGCGAATGCTTGCGATCCTGATTGCGCTCGAGCTCGTGCATCATCCCGCCGATCCGCACCCGCCCGCCGCCGATCCGGTTGGCGACGGGGCCGATGATACCGCCGTGATAGCGCATCTCTTTGGCGTAATAGGGAAGGTGATCCGAGCCGAGCGTCAGATCATAGGGCACGCCAGCGAGCCGCACGGAATGCAGATTGGCCCCCAAGGTAAGGAGGCCAACCGTCAGATCACCGGCGGAAATTTCGACGCGATCAACGTCTTTGCCGCCGGCCGTCAGGCCGAAATGTTGCATCTTGGCCTAGCGCTTTCCGTAGTAGAGGCCGACCACGTGCTCGGCCTGCGCAAAGAAGAGCCAGCGCGAGGCAAAGACACCGACGATATGCGAGACAATCGCCAGCGCGGCCAGCATATGGCCGAAGGGCACGAGGAGGAGCAGGATCGGCAGGCCGATCCCCATCAAAAGCGACAGGATCCTCAAGCGGCCCGCGTGTTTACGGCCGACGACATAGACCATCTCTTTGAGGAGATAGTTGGTGCCGGTATGCGGGGGCTCAAAAGCGCGGACCTGCGCGGCGGTGCCGAGGCCCGTAGCTGTGCCGATGTCCGAGCCCGACTTGCCCAAGGCGCCATCGCCGCGCATCCAGTTAAGAAGCTGCAAGAGGCCTGCCAAGGCCAAGAGGGCCAACGCATAGTCGACCTGTCCGGTCATCAGGCTGCCGCCAGCGCCCGCATAGCCAAGAAACATCAAGGGCGTCGAAAAATCGCGCCAGCGTGGCACGGTCTTGAGCTGGGCATAGATCATCGAGGTCGCAAAGACCGTCAGAACCGAGAGGGCCGCGCCGATATAGCCGACATAGGCCCAGCGCGTGTTGAGGAACACAAGACCCGCGCCATAGGCGGCCATCACCAGAAGCGCGACCACCGACAAGACGCCTTCACGGCTGAGCCAGCTGGTCTTCCACTGAGTGAAAGCACGAAGCGCACGCTCGGGGTGTTTGAGGTGGAAGGTCGAGGCGATGAGACCGCCCACGGCAAAGAGATAGGCGATGGCGAACCAGATGAAGGCCATGAGGCCTTCGGGCACGATCATGCCGAGGCCGATGAAGAACAGCATACCAAAGCCGATGCCCGAAAGCGTGGTGAAGATGATGACAGACTTTGCGGGATGCATCAGGTGTTACCTCCGGGAAGGGCCGACAGCATTTTGTCGAGCCAGCCGACAAAGCCTTTGCCATCGATGGCAACCGGCTCGAGAAGCGGCGCGAGGGTGTTAATCTCGCCGCTGCAATCCTTGGGGCGCGGCGGCAGGTATTTGTTGGTCGGGCGCGTGCCCTGTTCGGGCAACAGATCCATCCCGCCGCGCTCGGCGGTGAGCTTGCTGACGTTCGAATTGGGATCCGCGAAATCGCCGAAATGCCGGGCACCCGCGGGACAGGTGCGCACGCAAGCGGGGATCTGATCCTCTTCGGGGAGGTTCTCGTTATAGATCCGGTCGATACAGAGGGTACATTTCTTCATCACCCCCGCCGTGGCGTCCAGTTCGCGGGCGCCATAGGGGCAGGCCCAAGCGCACAGGCCGCAGCCGATGCAGGCATCTTCGTTCACCAGAACGATCCCGTCCGCCGTCCGCTTATAACTCGCGCCGGTCGGGCAAACGGTCACGCAGGGCGCATCTTCGCAATGCAGGCAGGATTTGGGGAAGTGGATGAGCTGGGCTGGGCCGGTCTCGGGCTTGACCTCGTAGCTGTGCACGCGGTTCAGGAACGTGCCCGAGACATTGGGGCCATAGGCATCCGTATCCGAAAGAGCGGCGCCATAGTTTTCGGTGTTCCAGCCTTTGCAGGAAATCACACAGGCATGGCAGCCGACACAGGTATCAAGGTCGATCACCAGCCCGAGCTTGCGGTCGGTCGATTGGGGAAGTTGGGTCATGACTTGGTCTTCCAGGCAAGGTTCTTGGGTGCCTGCGGCACCGGAGACTTGATCGGCGGGTGATGCGGCTGGCTGGCCTTGGGCGCATCGGCGCGGTTGATATCGACGCGCAGATCGAACCAGGCGGCCTGGCCTGTCACCGGATCGGAATTGGCCCAGCGCATCCCGTCGCCCCTTGGCGGCAGAAGCTCGCTGATCAGGTGGTTGAGAAGGAAACCCTTGGACGATTCCGGCGTCTCGTCCTCAAGCGCCCATGCCCCCTGCCGTTTGCCGATGGCGTTCCATGTCCAGGCGGTCTTGGAATTGAGCGCCTGCATCTCCATCGCCGGAACGGTGATCTCGCCATGCGCCGAGGTAACTTTCGCCCAGTCGCCCGGCTTGAAGCCGCGCTTTTTCCAGATCTCGGTTGGGATATAGAGCGGGTTCATCCCGTGCAGCTGCCGCAGCCAGGCGTTCTGGCTGCCCCAGCTGTGATACATGGCCATCGGTCGCTGGGTCAGGGCATGGAAGGGATAGGCTTCGGTATCGACGAGGCTTTCTTCAAAGGGCGCATACCAGATCGGAAGCGGGTCCATCGCCTTGAGGATGCGCTCGCGCAGATGCTCGGGCGGCTGCCGGTCGCCGTGGCCCATCGCCGCCAGCTGGAACCGGCGCATCGGCTCGGAATAAAGCTGGAAGATATAGGGCTGCGGCGCATCGTAGAAGCCGAGCTTGACCGCCCAGTCCTGATAGGCGGTGTTGAACGGCTTGTAGTAGGCGGCCTCGTCGGGGACGTGCGCCATCCAGAAGCCGCCGTTCTTGATATAGGCATCAAGCTGCGCCTCGTTCGGCGCACCGCGACCGTCCTGCAAGCCGTTGTCGCCCATGCGCCAGCCCGAAAGCGGACCGATGCCGGGGCGGCGGATATGGTTGGTGATATAGTCGGCATAATCGGCGTATTTCTGGCTGCCGTCCTCGTTGACGAAGGCCGGAAGGCCCAGCTTGGCGCCAAGTTCGCACAGCACCGACTGGAAGCCGCGCACATCGCGGTCGGGCTCGATCACCGGCCAGCGGATCGCATCGGCGGCGGCATCTGCCTCGCAGATCGGGCGATCGAGAAGGCTGATGCAGTCGTGGCGCTCGAGATAGGTCGTGTCGGGAAGGATCAGGTCGGCATAGGCGACCATTTCCGAGCTATAGGCATCGGAATAGATGATCCGCGGGATCACATATTCGCCGTTCTCGTCCTTGTCGGTCAGCATATTCATGGTGCCCGTCGTGTTCATCGACGAGTTCCACGCCATGTTGGCCATGTAGAGGAAGAGCGTATCAATCTTGTAGGGATCGCCTGCGTGGGCGTTGGCGATCACCATGTGCATGAGGCCATGCGCCGACATCGGGTTTTCCCAGCTGAAGGCCTTGTCGATCCGCGCAGGTTTGCCATCGGCGGTCAGGCAGAGATCAGCGGGCCCGTGCGGATAGCCGAGGTGCGGGCCATCGAGCGGCTTGCCGGGTGTGATCTTGCAATGCGGCTTGGGGTGGGCGGTTGCAGGCTTGGGATAGGGCGGCTTGAACCGCATCCCGCCCGGCGTTTCGACAGCGCCGATGAGGATTTGCAGCGTGTGCAGGGCGCGGGCGGTCTGGAAGCCGTTCGAATGGGCCGAGATGCCGCGCATCGCGTGGAACGAGACGGGGCGGCCAACCATCGTCTTGTGGGTTTTGCCGCGGAAATCGGTCCACTCGCGATCAAGAACCACCGGCTCTTCAAAGGCCACCTTGGCGATCTCGGCGGCAAGCTGGCGGATGCGGCCGGCGGAGATGCCGGTGCGCTCGGCCACGGCCTCGGGGGCATAGGATTCGTCGAGATACTTGTCCGCCATCAGGTGGAAGACGGGGCGATAGGTCACGCCTTTGTAGCGGTAGCTGGCCGAGAGATCGGGCTCGACGCCTTCACCATCCCAAGGCGCGCGTTTGCCTGTGCGGCGGTCGATCACCTGCGGCTTGCCGTCCTTGTCTTTCAGGAGAAGGCCGTTCTCGGGCGAGCCAGGGTCTTCGTTGACGAGGCAGGCGGCGTTGGTGAATTGGGCGAGATAGTCAAGATCGAACTTGCCCGCCTTCATCAGGCAGTGGATCAGCGAAAGGATCAGGAGGCCATCGGTGCCGGGGGTGATGCCATACCAGTCGTCGGCCACGGCATTATAGCCGGTGCGGATCGGGTTGACGCCGACAACCTTGGCGCCGCGCTTCTTGATCTGGCCGATGCCGATCTTGATGGGGTTGGAATCGTGATCCTCGGCCACGCCGAAGAGGACAAACATCTTGGTGTGATCCCAGTCGGGTTGGCCAAACTCCCAAAAGGCGCCGCCCATAGTATAGATGCCGCCCGCCGCCATGTTGACCGAGCAGAAGCCGCCGTGGGCGGCATAGTTGGGCGTGCCGTAGGACTGGGCCCAAAGCGAGGTGAAACTCTGTGATTGGTCGCGGCCGGTAAAGAAGGCAAGCTTTTCGGGCGCGGTCTCGCGCAGAGGCGCGAGCCAGTCGGTTGCGATCTGCAACGCCTCATCCCAGCTGATCTCTTCAAACTCGCCCGAGCCGCGCGGCCCGACCCGCTTCATGGGCGCGCGCAGGCGCGAAGGCGCGTTGACCTGCATGATGCCAGCCGAGCCCTTGGCGCAAAGAACGCCGCGGTTCACCGGATGATCGCGGTTGCCCTCGATATAGGCGACCTTGCCATCCTTCATGTGCACATTGATGCCGCAGCGGCAGGCGCACATATAGCAGGTGGTCTTTCGGATCTCGTCTGAGACTTTCGGAGAAAGGTCGATCTTCGGTTCGTCGAGGCTCATTCAGCGCACCCATCCGTCGACCGGACCCTGTGCAGGCTGGCCCGGCATTTCCCTGTTATTCGCATTGACCTTGCACCGGTCGCGGCTTCATCGTCGAACCAGTTTGGCAGAGCCGGAGCTGGCATGACTTTCCAAGAACATATGGCCGAAAAGGCGCGTGGCAAAGCAATTCGCATCGTTTTCCCCGAATATGTTGATCTGCGGATATCAGCGGCGATGGAAGAGCTGGCGAAAGGCGACGCGGTCGTCCCTTTGCGCCTAGCCGAGCCGACTGATTCTCAAGTTCAGGCGCTGATGGATGCGCGTGGGCTGCCCGAAAAGATGGCGCGGCGTTTGCTCATCAAGCCGCTCTATCAAGCCGCTGCAATGGTAGCTGCGGGCGACGCAGACGCAATGATTGCAGGGGCTGGAAGCCCAACGCGCCGGGTAATCGAAGCGGCAGGTATGGCGATCGGACTGGCCGAGGGTGTGGCCCTTCCTTCCTCTTTCTTTCTTATGGCGATGCCGGATGGGCGCGTGCTTCTGTTCGCCGATTGTGCGGTCAACGTGGCTCCCGATGCCGAAGGGCTGGCGGCCATCGCGACAGCCTCAGCGCGATCATTTGCCGCGCTCGTCGGAGAACCAAAAGTGGCGCTTCTGTCCTTCTCGACCGGAACCAGCGGCGCGGGCGAAACGGTGGACCTAGTGCGACGCGCGGCGGAGATTTCGGGCTTTCCGGGGCCGGTTCAGGCGGATGCAGCGCTCAATCCTGCGATTGCCGAGAAAAAGGGCTTTGCGGGCGGCGATGCCAATGTCCTGATCTTCCCCAATCTCGATGCAGGCAACATCGCCTACAAGCTGATGCAGGAGTTGGCCGGAGCGCAAGCGATCGGCCCGTTCCTTCAGGGATTCCGCAAGCCGGTTTGCGATCTGAGCCGGGGTGCGACGGCAAGCGACATAGTCGCGGCTGCCCATGTCGTTGCGGCGCTGGTCTAGCGGCCTGCCAACACCGCCAAGGCTTCCTTGGCAATAATGCGTTCCTCATCCGCTTTGACGATATGCACGGGCAGGTTTCCGATCCATTCAAGCCGCGCTGTAATCTTGTCGCGGACTTGGGCCGAGTTTTCGCCGATACCGCCGGTAAAGGCGATTGCGTCGATCCCCTCCATCGCGGCGATCATCGAGCCGGCTTGGCGGGCGATCCAATAGCAGAAGTGATCAACCGCGAAGGCAGCGGCGGGCGAAGTGTCGGCCAGAAGCGCCTTCATGTCTGCAGAGATCCCGGACAGCCCCAGCAAGCCGCTCTGCCTGTTCAACATGGTTTCAGTGGCGGCGATTCCGTCCTCGGCGGCAAGCCGGAGGACTGCGGCGGCATCGATGTCGCCAGCGCGGGTTCCCATGGGCGGGCCGGATACAGGGGAATAGCCCATGCTGGTCGCGACCGATCTTCCGTCTCTGATGGCGCAAAGGCTGGCGCCGGCCCCGAGATGGATTGCGAGAAGGCGTTTGGGAAGGGCCGAGCCGAAGCCTTCGACTAGGCCGGTATAGCTGAGGCCGTGGAAGCCAAAGCGGCGGATGCCGCGGGCGCGTATCGCCGCGGGAAGGGCGTAGGACGTGGCAAGATCGGACTGACCTGCATGGAAAGCCGTATCGAAACTTGCGCTTTGCGGCAGGTCGGGCGCTCTAAGGGAAAGGGCCTCGATCCCGGCGAGGGCCGAAGGAATGTGCAATGGCGCCAGAGTGGTGCAAGAGCGGATAATGCGGAGAGTATCTTCGTCGATCAGGCGGGCTCCTTTGAGGTGCTCCCCCCCATGAACGACCCGGTGTGCCGCGGCATCATAGCTGCTTATGGGAAAACCCTGCCGCTCCAACTCGGCGAGCAGAAGATCGATCGCGTGGGCATGGTCGGCGGTCGTGACAGTGGCGGATTGCTCGCCCAGAGTCAGCTTGCCGGTGCCGCCGATCCCGCTGATCTGGCCCGCAATCAGGCGGGATAGGCCGGTGTCGAACACTCCGGCCTTGAGCGACGAAGAGCCTGCATTGAATACGAGGATCATGCCAGCGCCTTCCAAAGCCCAAGGAGCGATAGAACAGCGAGGAGAAGGATCGCGAAGCGGCGGAAATTTTCCGGCGCGGCATTGAAGAAGTGGCGCGAGCCGAGCCAGAGGCCGATAAGCAGGACGGGCATACTGAGGGCCACGGCCTTGAGCGTGTCGGCCGTGACCATCCCGGCGGTGCCCATGAGCGGCACGGTCCAGAGATCGAGCAGGGTGAAATAGGCAATCAGAGTGGCGCGGAACGCGGCCGCGCGGATCGGCTGGGCAGCGAAGAAGGCGGCGACCGAGAGGCCGCCGACCGCGGCGCCGTTGGTCAGGCCCGAGATGATACCGATGCCGAAATGCGCCGCTCCCGAGGCGGCCTCTCTCATGTGCCATCCGGCCCAGAGTATCGCACACATGATCAGGATGAATGTCGAAATCACCGCGCGCGCCGCGTCGACGCCGATTCCGGCGAGAAGCCAAATGCCGAGGGGAACCCCGATAAAGGCTCCACCAAAGAGATAGAGCACCCGCCGCCAGTCGATATCGGGGCGGATGCCGCGGGCTTGGGCGACGGTGAGGAGGATGTCGCAGATCAGGACGACGGGCACGAAATGCAGGGGGTTTGTGACGAGCGAAGCCGAGGAGACCACGAGCGCCGCCATGCCGAAGCCGGAATAGCCGCGAACATAGGCCGCGCCGAAGAGGGCGACGGCCATCCAGAGCGATTGGAGGGGCGTCAGATCAAAGGGCAAGGGATTTGCGGGGGGGCAGCCCCCCGCTCCCCCCGGAGTATTTCCGGCCAAAAGAAGGCGGCCGGTGGGTCATACCTTCTGTGGGCGCATATCGGCGGCGCTGATCCCCGCGACGGCGACGGGCTTTTTCATCGCGTCGCGGCGGAAGGGTTCGCCGAGTTCTTGGTTGATCATCGCCTCGATGAGCGTTGTCTTGCCGTGCTCCATCTGATCGGTGATCGCCTTGCGGAGCGCTTCGGTCAGCTCGTCCATTGTCCGAGCGACGACGCCTTGCAGGCCGCAGGCCTTGGCGATGCCGGCGTAGGAGACTTGGGTGTCGAGCTCGGTGCCTACGAAGTTGTCGTCATACCAGAGGGTCGAGTTGCGCTTTTCGGCGCCCCACTGATAGTTGCGGAAAACGATCTGGGTGATCGCGGGCCATTCGGGGCGGCCGATGGCGGTAAGTTCGGTGACGGCGATGCCAAAGGCGCCATCGCCCGAGAATCCGACGACTGGCACATCGGGGCAGGCGATCTTGGCGCCGACGACCGAGGGCAGGCCATAGCCGCAGGGGCCGAAGAGGCCGGGGGCGAGGTATTTGCGGCCAGATTCGAACGAAGGGTAGGCGTTGCCGATGGCGCAGTTGTTGCCGATGTCGGAGGAGATGATCGCCTCTTTCGGCAGGGCCGACTGGATCGCCCGCCAGGCCATGCGGGGGCTCATCCATTCGGGTTTGGCGGCGCGGGCGCGCTGGTTCCAGGTGGTGCCTGGATCGTCATCCTCGTGATCCATCGAGGAGAGCTGCTGGGCCCAGGTGGATTTCTTGGTGGCGATGGTGGCGCGGCGCTCGGCGCGGCCCGCGTCGCCCGCTTTGGGCGAGAGGCGGTCCATGATGCCACGGGCAACCTTGGCGGCATCGCCGATGATGCCGACGCTGATCTTCTTGGTAAGGCCGATCCGGTCGGGGTTGATATCGACCTGAATGATCTTGGCCTCGCGGGGCCAGTAGTCGATGCCATAGCCCGGCAGGGTCGAGAAGGGATTGAGGCGGGTGCCGAGGCAGAGGACCACATCGGCCTGAGAGATGAGCTCCATCGCCGCTTTCGAGCCGTTATAGCCCAAGGGGCCAGCGAAGAGGGGGTGCGAGCCGGGGAAGGCGTCGTTGTGCTGATAGCCGACGCAGACGGGTGCATCGAGGCGTTCGGCAAGGCGCATCGAATCCGGGATCGCGCCGCCGAGGACGACGCCCGCGCCGTTGAGGATCACCGGGAACTTTGCCGAAGAGAGGAGGTCGGCGGCCTTTTGCACGGCTTCTTCACCGCCCGAGGGGCGCTCGAACTCGACGATAGCGGGCAGGTCGATGTCGATCACCTGGGTCCAGAAATCGCGGGGCATGTTGATCTGCGCCGGGGCCGAGGCGCGGCGGGCGTTGAGGATCACGCGGTTGAGGACTTCGGCCACGCGCGAGGGATCGCGCACCTCTTCCTGATAGGCGACCATCTCTTCGAACATCGCCATCTGCTCGACTTCCTGAAAGCCGCCCTGACCCATGGTCTTGTTGGCGGCTTGCGGGGTGACGAGAAGAAGGGGCGTGTGGTTCCAATAAGCGGTTTTCACGGCTGTGACGAAGTTGGCGATGCCGGGGCCGTTTTGGGCGATCATCATCGACATTTTGCCCGAAGCGCGGGTGTAGCCATCGGCCATCATCCCGCCGGAGCCCTCGTGGGCGCAATCCCAGAAATTGATGCCCGCCTGCGGGAAGAGATCCGAGATTGGCATGAATGCCGAGCCGATGATGCCGAAAGCATCCGTGATTCCGTGCATTTGGAGGACTTTGACGAAGGCCTCTTCGGTGGTCATTTTCATGGTGGTTTCCTTCACAATAACGGGCCCGCGCATGGCAGGCTTTGGCCGACACCATAGTGTTTGCCATTGCGTCCGGTTAGGGCCAGATGGGGAGGGGGAATAAGGCCAATTACCGTGAGAGAGCCTTGGTCGCCGCCGCGATCAAGGCAACACCCTCCCGAATTCGGTTGGCAGGGATCGAGGAATAGGCGAGGCGGTAGAAATTTCTCGGCTGGTCAGGTCCGGCAAAGAAGCTTTCTCCTGGTTCGATCAGCACCGATTGTTCCCGAAGTCTGGAGGCGAGTTCCGAAGTGTCGACACCCTCGGGCGCCTTCATCCAGACCGAAGAGCCGCCGAAGGTGGCCTGTCCGGCGACGGTCAGGCCGAATTCGGCAATAGCCGCATCAAGCACCCGCCGGCGTTCGAGATAGGCGCGCGACATGCGCCGGATCAGCGCGTCGTAGTGGCCGAGCGAGAGGAAATAGGCAACCGTGCGCTGAATATGGCCTGGGGGATGGCGCAGCACGCTAGCGCGGAGCGCGCGGGCCTCGCGGATGAAGGGGGCGGGGCCGACGAGATAGCCGAGGCGGAGACCGGGAAAGAGGGATTTCGAGAAGCTGCCGACATAGATGACGCGGCCTTCGCGATCGAGCGACTTGAGGGCGGGCGATGGCGGATTGAGGAAGGACATCTCGAATTCATAGTCGTCCTCGACGATCAGGAAATCGTCTCGCATGGCGCGGGCGAGGAGCGCCTTGCGGCGCGAGAGCGGCATGGTCGTAGTGGTCGGGCACTGGTGCGAGGGGGTTGTGTAGACCACGTCGACCCCCTCGGGCAGCATCGCCGGATTCAGACCCTGCGCGTCGATGGGAACGGTGGCCAGTTGACAGCGCGACTGGGTGAGGATCGAGCGTAGGGCGGGATAGGAGGGGTCTTCGATGGCCGCCATCCGGCGTTGGTTCAGCAGTACTTGCGCGGTGAGCCAGAGGGCGTTCTGGGCGCCGAGGGTGACGAGGATTTCGTCGGGGCCCGCGAGGATGCCGCGGCGGGGGAGCGTCTGACGCGAGATGAATTCCACCAGTTTGAGATCGTCGGCGGCGTAGTAATCGGTCGTCAATGCGCTGAAATCGCGCTTGCCCAATGCCTGAACAGCGCAGAGGCGCCAGTTGGCGGCATCGAACAGGGTCTGGTCGGCCTGGCCGTAGATGAAAGGATAGCGATAGCTGGCCCAGTCGGCAGGCTTATCGGGGCCAAGCGAGGCGGTGACGCGATGGCCGAGGATACGCGCCCAGTCGACATTGCCGCTGCCAGCGGGGGCGGCGGGGAAAGACGGCGGTTCGGGGGCATTTTCGGACACGAAATAGCCCGAACGCCCCTTGGACGAGAGATAATCATCGGCCATCAGTTCGGTATAGGCGAGGGTCACCGTGATCCGGCTCACCCCCAGATGTTCGGCCAGATGGCGCGAGGAGGGCAGGCGCTCGCCCCGGCGAAAGCGGCCATCAAGGATGCCTTGAGCCACCATCTGCTGGATCTGCGATTGCAGCGTGCCCTCGGCAGCGGGATCGAGGAAGAAGGATTCCGGCGAGATCGCCATTCGGGCCTCTGGACTGATTGCCGGAGTAGGCTGGACTTATCTGCGGTGGTTCGTCAAGCGAAGCATCTTTCGCATGGGCAAGTGCGCTCCTATATTCGCCTCACCAACCCCCGGAGGACCGATATGAAGACCGTCAAAGATATGCTTGCCGCTGCCAAAGCCAGCGTTCCGCGCCTGAGCCGCGCGCAGGTAGAGGACATGGTGAACAACCATGGCGCCGTGGTGATCGACGTGCGCGATGCGCCCGAGCTTGAGCAGAATGGCAAGATCCCCGGCTCGGTTCATATCCCCCGCGGGATGCTGGAGTTTCGCGCCGATGAAGAGACCCCGTTCCACAATCCGGTGATGCAAAAGGATCGCCCGGTGATCCTGCATTGCGCTTCGGGTGGCCGTTCGGCCCTCGCAGGCAAGCTCCTTCAGGAGATGGGCTATGAGCGCGTCTTCAACCTTGGCGGTTTCAAGGATTGGGTCGAGGCCGGCGGGCCGGTCGAGAAGCTGACCGACCAAGGGATTTAGGGCCTAGCCCTTCACCGAAAGGGGCGTCTTCTGGCGCCCCTTTTCGTCGAAATTGGCTGGGTCCAACCAGCGTTCGAAACGCGCCTTTTGGGCGGGCCAATCCTTGTCGATGATCGCAAACCACGCGGTATCGCGGTTGCGGCCCTTGTAGTGGGTCGCTTGCCGGAAAGTGCCTTCGTAGGAAAAGCCCAAGCGCTCCGCCGCCGCCCGCGAGGGGCCGTTGAGCGCATCGCATTTCCATTCGTAGCGGCGATAGCCGAGTTCATCGAACACCTGCGCCATCATCAGATACATCGCCTCGGTCGACATGGCGGTGCGTTGGAGTCGGGGCGAGAGATGGATGTGGCCCACCTCAATGGCCCCGTTCGCAGGGTCAATCCGCAGGTAGGAAGCAAGGCCGACAGGCTGCCCCTCGTGATCGAGGATCGTATGGAACTGCGGGTCGTCGCCCGTGCAGGTCCGCTCCATCCATGCCTTGAGTTCGCCTGCCGATCCAAAGGGGCCATAGGGCAGATAGGTCCAGTTGCGGCCGTCTGCATCGAGGCAGAAGGCCGCGAACAGCGCATCGGCATGGGCCGCGGGGTCGGTCGGAACGATTGTCACAAGCCGCCCCACCATCGGGCTGCGCGGCGGGCGCGGGCTCGGTAGCGAAACGTCGAGCGGATCGCCAATCGGTTGGCCGAGGTCGTTGGTGCGGGTCATGGCGGCTCCAATAGAAAAGGCCCGGCGCGGGGCCGGGCCTTTGGGTCTTTCGAGGGTCAGCCCAGAACGGTCGTCAGGGCGTTGTCGACAGCGGCGGTGATCTCGTCAACGTCGCTCGCCTTGGCGATCAGCGGCGGGGCGAAGAGAAGCGTGTTATTTGCGCCGGGGATCGAGCGGTTGGTCATGCCGATGATAACGCCCTGCTTGTTCACCTCGGCGACGATGGCCGCGCAGGTCTTTTCATCCAGCGGCTCGCGGGTCGCGCGATCTTTCACAAGCTCGGCGCCACCGAAGAGGCCCTTGCCACGCACACAGCCGATCGCGGCGTGCTTGTCGGCCAGCGCGTTGAGGTTGCCCATCAGGCGCTCGCCCATCCGCTCGGAATTGCCCAAGAGGTCTTCCTCTTCGAGTATCGACATATTCTCAAGCGCCGCAGCGGGGCCGGCGGTGCAGCCGCCGAAGGTCGAGATATCGCGGAAATAGCCGAGGATATCGGTCTCGTCCTTGAACTGCTCGAACACCGCCTCGGTGGTCACGCAGCAGGAAATCGCTGCATAGCCCGAGGCCACGCCCTTGGCCATGGTCACAATATCGGGCTTGATGCCGTATTGCTGATAGCCAAACCACTTGCCGGTCCGGCCCATGCCGCAAACGACCTCGTCGATGTGCAGAAGGATGTCATACTTCTTGCAGATCTCCTGCACCTTCTCCCAATAGCCCTTGGGCGGGGTGATGGCGCCGCCACCGGCGGTGATGGGCTCAAGGCAGAGCGAGCCGATGGTGTCGGGGCCTTCGCGCAGGATGACCTTTTCGATCTCGAGCGCGGCGAGCTCGCCGTAGTTATCGCCGGCAAGCTCTTTCTGGGCCTGATACTCGCTGCAATGCGGGACCATCACGAATTCCGGCACGAAGGGGCCATACATCGCGTTGCGCTCTTGCTGGCCGCCGGCCGACATGGTGGCGATGGTGCCGCCGTGATAGTCGCGGTCGCGGTAGAGGATCTTGCGCTTCTTGCCGCCATGGACCTTGTGGGCAATCTGGCGGACCATCTTGAAGGCCTTCTCGTTGGCCTCGGAGCCCGAGTTGGCATAGTAGACGCGGGCCATGCCGGGCATCTTCTCGATCAGGCGCTCGGCGAATTGCGCCGAGGGAACGGTGCCGAAGGCGCCGCCCCAAAAGTTCATCTTGAGGATCTGGTCGCGCACGGCGTTGGCGATGCGCTCGCGGCCGTAGCCCACGTTGACGGTCCAGACGCCGCCCGAGACTGCATCAAGGAATTCGCGGCCCGCGATATCCCAGATCCGAAGGCCCTTGCCCTCGACCATGATGCGCGGGTCGATGCGCTCGAATTGCTTGTGCTGAACGAGGTGATGCCAGACGTGTGCGCGGTCGGCCTCGATCACCGCGCGGGGATCGTTGGAGAGGCTGTGAGTGTCCATTGGTTTTCCTTCCCGGGGAACGCGAAAATGCCGGCCGGACGAATCCGGCGGCTGATGGAGGATTTCTGCGGGCAGTTTGCCGCCAGAGCAAGGGTTGGCGTTATGGCCAGTTGGAAATGATGAATAGGTCCAGAAAGTCGTGTCGGCTGATGTGGAGCGAAAATGTGTTGTCCCGGCCCTTGACCTTCCAGTGACTGGAAGGCCTAGATGGTGGGTCAGGTTTGAGAGGATGAGCCATGACCAAGCACGATGCCCTGAGTTTCGAGATCGACGGCATGACCTGCGCGGGCTGCGTCGGGCGCGCCGAAAAGGCTATCGCGGCGGTTGGGGGCGTGGAGAAGGCCGAGGTTAACCTTGCCACCCATGCCGGCCGGGTCACGCTTGATGCCAACGCCGGACCCGGCACAGCCAAGGCCATCGCCGGGGCGTTGCAGGCGGCGGGCTATCCGGCGGTTCCGACTCGGCATCGCTTCGAGGTCGAGGGGATGTCTTGCGCCTCTTGTGTCAATCGCGTGGAAGAGGCGCTTCTTGAGGTGCCGGGTGTGATCTCGGCCAACGTCAATCTGACCGACAATACAGCCAGCGCTACTGCGCTCATCTCTGATCCAACGCTCTTGATCGAGGCGATCCGCGGCGCTGGCTATGAGGCGAAAGTGCTGGCGCAGGGCGCACGCGCGACCGATCGCAACGCCGAAGAGGCGAAGGCCCTGCAAGGGCGCGTTCTCGTCGCTGCGGCTCTGACCCTGCCAGTTTTCGTGCTCGAAATGGGCGGCCATGTGTTTCCGGCGATCCACGATCTTGTTCATCGCACCATCGGGATGCAGGCGAGCTGGACGATCCAGTTCGTCCTGACCACCATCGTCCTCGCATTCCCCGGCCGCCAGTTCTTTGCCAAGGGCATTCCCGCGCTTCTGCGCTGGGCGCCCGACATGAATTCACTGGTCTTTCTCGGCACCTCGGCCGCCTGGCTTTATTCCTCGGTCGCGCTCTTTGCGCCGGGGCTGATGCCCGAAGGCACTCAGGCCGTCTATTTCGAGGCGGCGGCGGTGATCGTCACGCTGATCCTTGTCGGCCGCTGGCTCGAGGCCCGTGCGAAGGGGCAGACCGGCGCTGCGATCAAGCGTCTGCTTGGCCTGCGCCCCTCGACGGCCCGCGTGGTCCGCGATGGGGCCGAGGTGGATATTCCGGTCGATGAGGTCCAGCGCGGCGATATCCTCGTGGTTCGCCCCGGTGAAAGGATCGCCGTAGATGGTGTTGTGCGTGAAGGCGATAGCTGGGTGGATGAGAGCATGATCACCGGCGAGCCCGTGCCTGTGGCGAAAGCGAAGGGCGCCGCGCTTGTGGCCGGAACGGTCAACGGAAACGGCGCGCTCAAGATGCGGGCGACGGCCGTTGGTGCCGAGACGATGCTGAGCCGGATCATCGCCATGGTGGAAGAGGCGCAGGGCGCGCGGCTTCCGGTTCAGGATTTGGTGAACAAGATTACCGGCGTCTTTGTGCCCGCCGTCATGGCTGTGGCGACTTTGACCATCCTCGCATGGCTGGTTTTCGGCCCCGATCCGCGCCTGCAATATGCGCTGGTGGCGGGTGTCGCCGTGCTCATCATCGCCTGCCCCTGCGCCATGGGCCTTGCGACGCCAACCTCGATCATGGTCGGCACAGGCCGCGCCGCCGAGCTTGGCGTACTGTTTCGGCAAGGCGATGCGCTTCAGGCGCTTCAAGGGGTCGAGCTCGTTGCCTTCGACAAAACCGGCACCTTGACCGAAGGCAAACCCGAGCTGACCGATCTTGAGCCGCTGGGCGGCTGGGAGGCCGATAATCTTCTGGCCTCCACGGCTGCGGTCGAGGCGCTGTCGGAACACCCGCTTGGCCGCGCCGTCGTGGCGGCGGCAAAGGGCAAGGGGCTGACGATCCCCAGCGCCGAAGGCTTTGCGGCGATCCCCGGTTATGGCCTGAGCGCTAGGATCGACGGAAAAATGGTGCTCGTCGGCGCCCAGCGCCTGATGACCAAGGAAGGCATCGAGACCGCTGAATTCGCAGCAGCCGCCGACCGCCTTTCGCAGAAAGGGCGCACGCCGATCCTTGTCGCAGTGGATGGCACGCCCGCTGGCATCCTCGCGGTGGCCGACAAGGTCAAACCCACCGCCGCTGCCACGATCCGCGCCCTCCATGAGCGCGGTCTGCGGGTGGCGATGATCACCGGCGACACCAAAAAGACCGCCGCCGCGATCGCCGCCGAACTGGGCATCGACGATGTGCAGGCCGAAGTTCTGCCCGAGGGCAAGGTCGCAGCAATCCATGCGTTGCAGGAGAAGGGCCGCGTCGCTTTCGTGGGCGATGGCATCAACGATGCGCCCGCCCTTGCTTCTGCGGATGTGGGCGTCGCCATCGGCACCGGAACCGACGTGGCCGTGGAAAGCGCCCATGTGGTCCTGATGTCGGGCGATCCTTCGGGCGTCGTCAACGCCATCGAAATGAGCCGCAAGACGATGGGCAATATCCGCCAGAACCTCGGTTGGGCGTTCGGGTATAACATCCTGCTTGTGCCGCTGGCCGCAGGCGCACTCTATCCGATTTGGGGCTTGATGCTCTCGCCCGCCATCGCCGCTGGCGCGATGGCGCTTTCTTCGGTCCTCGTCATCAGCAACGCGCTGCGCCTGCGCTGGGTGTCTTCGGTGGTCGACCGCGGCGCGAAGGGGGCGGCATGAATATCGGTGACGTAGCTGCGCGGACGGGCCTGCCCACCAAGACGATCCGCTATTACGAGGATATCGGCCTCATCACGCCTCTGCGTGGCGAGAACGGCTATCGCCGCTTCCGCGAGGCCGATATGCACAAGCTCGGCTTTGTCGGTCGGGCGCGGGCGCTGGGCTTTTCTATCGAGGAATGCCGTGACCTCTTGGCGCTTTACGAAGATGAGGATCGGGCCAGCGCCGATGTCCGCCAGATCGCCATGGGCCACCTTGACGAGATCGAACGCAAGATCGCGGCGCTCAGCGATATGCGCGATACGCTCAAGGGCCTCGTCCACGCTTGCGCCGGCGATCACCGGCCCAATTGCCCGATCCTGAAAGAGCTCTCTGACGGCGCCTAGCCGCGCCCGAAGGCTCCGGCGAGGTCTTTCGCGGCGGCGAGCATCATCGACAGGTCCAGCCCCACGGCGGTAAAGGTTGTGCCCCGTGCGATGCAATGCTGCGCATGGGCGCGGTCCATCGTCAGGATGCCCGAGGGAACGCCGATCTTCTTGAGCCGGTCGATCGCATCGTCGATCTGGGCGCGCACCTCCGGGTGGGTCGGCTGGCCGGGGAACCCCATCGAGGCGGCAAGGTCGGCAGGGCCGATGAAAACGCCGTTGACCCCCTCGACCGAGGCGATCTCTTCCAGCCGGCCCATTGCTTCGATGGTCTCGACCTGCACTAGAAGGCAGATCTCGTCATTGGCGCGGGCGAAGTAATCCTTGATGCGGGAATAGCCGCTGGCGCGGGTCGCCCCTGCAACGCCTCGAAGCCCGTGAGGCGCATAGCGGACGGCTTTGACAGCGGCCTCGGCTTCCTCGCGGGTTTGGACATAGGGGATCAAAAGCGTCTGCGCCCCGAAATCGAGGATGCGCTTGATGAGCACGATATCGTTGAAGGCGGGGCGCACCACCGGATTGGTATTCGGATAGGCCGCCATCGCCTGAAGCGAGCGGAGCACATCCGGCACATCGGTGGGTGAATGTTCGGTGTCGATCACGATCCAGTCAAAGCCAACGCCTGCCAAAGCCTCGGGCACCGAGGGGCCGCCGATGCTGTTCCACAGGCCGATCTGCTGGCGCCCTTCGGCGAGCGCGGCTTTGAAGCGGTTCTTGGGAAGGTCCATGATTATCCTACAAGTGTTTTCATGCGCCGCAGCGCGAGGAGATAGCCTTCGGTGCCAAGACCGGCGATCACGCCATCGGCCCGCAGCGAGACATAGGAATGATGCCGAAAGCTCTCGCGCTTGTGCACGTTCGTTATATGGACTTCGATCACCGGCCCTTCGAAGGTGTTGAGCGCGTCGAGGATGGCGACTGAGGTATGGGTATAGGCGGCCGGGTTGATGATGATGCCCGCCGAGGTCTCGCGCGCCGCATGGATCAACTCGACGACACCACCTTCGTAGTTTGACTGGTGGAACGAGGTCGCAAGGCCAAGTTCGCCCGCCAGCGCAGCACAGGCTTTTTCGACGTCGGCGAGGGTCTCGCTGCCGTAGATCTCGGGCTGGCGCTTGCCGAGAAGGTTGAGGTTGGGTCCGTTCAGGATCGAAATGAGTTTGGGCATTGCAGGCTCCGCTTCGTGCCTCTTGATTGCGGATGGCAGGCGGTGATGCAACTGATTTGGTGGGAAGACGGGTGGTTTGCCGCTAGCCGAGGCGGTGTCGCATCATCCCGATCCCTGCCGAGAGAGCAAAAATCAGGGCGGCGGCGCAGACGATCGTCGGCCCTGCCGGAGTGTCGAACTGCCAGGCGGCGCCCAGCCCGCCGAGGGCGGAAAGCCCGCCGATGGCCGAGGCGATCAGAGCCATTCGCCCTGGGGTCTGTGCCAAGGGGCGGGCTGCGGCGGCAGGGATGATCAGCATGGCTGCGATCAGGAGTGCGCCGACGACCTTGATCGCCACCGCAACCACGATCGCCAAAGCGAGGGTCAGGACTAGTTGTTCGCGCTCGGGCTGGATACCGCCCGCCTGCGCCAGATCGGGGCTCAGGGTGGCGATCAAAAGCGCAGACCACCGCCACATGAGAAGGCCGATGACGCCCGCACCTCCTAGCCAGACGAGAAGCACATCTATCCGGCTGACGGCCAGGATGTCGCCGAAGAGATAGGTCATAAGGTCAACCCGCACCCCTTCGAGAAAGGACACAGCCACCAAACCCACCGCCAAAGCCGAATGAGCGAGCACCCCCAAGACGGTGTCGATACCAAGGCCGCGCCCCGAGAGGGTCGACACAAGCGAGGCGACGAGGATCGAAATCACCAGAACGCCCGCAAAGACCGAAACATTGAAGAAGAGCGCCAGCGCCACGCCAAGGATCGCCGCGTGCGCGGTGGCATCTCCGAAATATGCCATGCGCCGCCAAACCACGAAACATCCTAGCGGGCCCGCTGCAAGACCTACCCCAAGACCCGCTAGGGCAGCTCGAACAAGGAAATCGTCAAGCATCACTCGACCTCTTCATGGGTATGCGGGTGCGGGTGATCATGGTCGTGATGATGGTGATGGTCGTGGCGGTAGAGGGCAAGCGCACCGCCGGTGCCGCTGCCGAAAAGGGCGCGGTATTCTGGGGCCGAGGCCACCACGTCGGGCGCGCCATGGCAGCAGACATGGCCGTTGAGGCAAACCACACGGTCCGAGGCGCTCATCACAACGTGCAGCTCGTGGCTGACCAGCAAAACAGCGCAGCCCATCTCGCGCCGGATCGTTTCGATCTGGCGGTAG
>JALRLK010000099.1 GCA_023254495.1 Marivivens sp.
TGGCTCCATCGGCTGCAACACCGCCTATCAGCTGACCAAGCTCGGCATGTCGGACGTGGTGGTTCTGGAGCGGGACCGCCTCACCTCGGGCACCACTTGGCACGCTGCGGGCCTGATCGTCGGCGGCCTCCTGAAATCCGAAGCCGAGTGCGAGATCTATCTGGAAGGCCGCCGCCTCTATTCGGAAATCGAGACCGAAACCGGCGTTCCGACCGGCTTCCGCGATGTGGGTTATATCCAGCTCGCCTCGAACGAAGAACGCCTGCACGAGATGCGCCGCGTCGCCCCCTTTATGCGGCGCATGGGAATCGACATTGTCGAGATCTCGCAAAAGGAAACGCAAGACCTGTTTCCGATCGCCGATCTCTCCGACGTTCTGGCTGGCTTCTACACGGCCAAGGACGGGCGAGCCAATCCGGTTGACGTGACCATGTCGGTCGCTAAGGGCGCGCGCATGGGCGGGGCCAAGATTTTCGAGAATACCCCTGTGGTCGAGATCATGGCCAAGAACGGCCGCGCCACCGGAGTGAGGACAGCAGACGGACAGATCATCACCGCCGAGAATGTGGTGATCTGTGGCGGTATGTGGTCGCGCCAGCTGGGCGCGAAGGCGGGCATCAACCTGCCCCTTCAGGCGGCCGAGCACTATTACCTTATCACCGACAAGATCCCCGACCTGAGCCGTGATCTGCCTGTGATCGAAGACCCCTCGACCTATACCTACTACCGCGAAGAGGTGGGTGGCCTCATGCTCGGCCTCTTCGAGCCGGGTGCCGCCCCTTGGAAGATCGAAGCCATCCCCGAGGATTTCTCCTTTGCCGAGATCGAGCCCGATTGGGATCGCGTCGGCCCGCATCTGGAAAAGGCCTATAGCCGCGTGCCGATGGCGATGGACTATGGCGTGCGCAAGCTCTTCTGCGGCCCCGAGAGCTTTACCCCCGACCTTGCGTCGCTGGTGGGCGAGACGCCCGAGTTGAAGAACTGTTTCGTCGCCTGCGGCATGAACTCGCTCGGCATCCTCAACGGCGCGGGGACCGGCAAGGTCTTGGCGCATTGGATCGTCGACGGAGTGCCGCCGGTGGACGTCACCTCGATCAACGTCAACCGCTTTACCAAGCACGTCGCCACCCCCGCCTTCCGGCGTGATCGCGGGACCGAGCTTTTGGGCAAGATGTTTGGCCAGCATTTCCACAACGAAGGCTATCACACGGCCCGCGACCTCAAGCGCTCGGTCCTGCACGACAGGCTTGCCGCGCACGGCGCCTATTTCTCGGAAAGCCACGGCTGGGAAGCGCCCGACTGGTTCGCCCCCTCGTCCGACCAAGCCAAGATCGAGCGCTATAGCTGGTTCCGCCAGAACTGGTGGAACTGGCACGCCGAGGAACACCGCGCCGCACGCGAGGATGTGATCTTGATGGATATGTCGCTCATGTCCAAATTCTGGGTCGAGGGGCCGGATGCCTGCGCCCTCCTCAACCGCCTCAGCTGCAACGAGGTCGATGTCGAGCCGGGCCGCGTTGTCTATACCGCTTGGGTCAACGAAAAGGGCGGCTTCGAGGCCGACCTGACGGTGACGCGCCTGCGGGCCGACAAATTCCTCGTCGTGGTTGGCGAAAACTCGCACGGCCATACCGAAATGCGGATGCGCCGCCATATCGCCGCGGGCGAGTTTGTCTCCATCACCGACGCCACCCCCGGCCTCACCCAGATCAACATCCACGGCCCCCGCGCCCGCGATCTTCTGAGCACGCTCTCCTCGGCAGACCTCTCGAACGAGGCCTTCACCTTCATGACCGCCAAGGAGATTGACGTCGGCTATTACAACATCCTCGCCATGCGGGTGACCTTCGTGGGCGAGCTTGGCTGGGAGCTTCTGGTGCCCTCCTACGGCGCGGTGCAGCTTTTCGATCAGATCATGGAAGCGGGCAAGCCCTTCGGTCTGCGCCTCGCTGGCGGGCAAACGCTTGGCTCGTTGCGGCTTGAAAAGGCCTATCGCGATTTCGGCCTTGATGTGGACAACACCGACAACCCCATCGAGGCGGGGCTTGGCTTTGCCGTAAAGCTCGACAAGCCCTCGGGCTTTATCGGCCGCGACGCGCTGGCCGCGATCAAGGCCAAGGGGACGCCGTCGAACCGGATGCTACAATTCCTGCTCAAAGACCCCGAGCCGCTCCTCTACGGCAACGAGATCATCTATCTCGATGGCCAAGAGGTCGGCCACCTTCAGGTCGGCGCCTATGGCCATAGCCTCGGCGGCGCGGTGGGGATCGGCTTTGTCACGCTTGAGGGTCCGGTCACGGCCGAGATCGTGGCGAACGGGGTCTGGACGGTTCAGGTGGCCGACAAGATCGTGCCGGCGACCGCTTCGCTCAAGCCGCTCTACGATCCGACGATGGAAAAGGTCCGCGCCTGAGGCTTGCCGTCGCGTCGGGCTTGGCGGAGGCGACTGCTTCCGCCAGACTGGGGCCACTCTGACCGGAGGCCCAGATGCCCGACCGCTATGACAGCACCTTCTTCGCCCTCACCATCGAAAGCGGCGTCGCCCATCTCGAGATGAACCGAGGCGACAAGGCCAACGCCATGTCGCCCGAGTTCTGGGCCGACCTGCCGCGCCTTGCGGGCGAGTTGGGCAAAGACCCTTCGGTGCGCGTCGTCGTCCTTTCGGGACGCGGCAAGCATTTCAGCGGCGGGATCGACCTTGCCGCCTTTCAAAACATCCTCGGCCTGACCAAAGCCGAGCCGGGCCGCGGCGCCGAGGCGCTCTATGAATTGATCCGGCGGTTTCAGGCCGCCCTCACCTCACTCGAAGACTTGCGCGTTTAACCCAGGCCATGCAAGGCTTCGTCGACGAAGGAAAACTCGCCGGCGTCGTTACTGCGGCCGCCCG
>JALRLK010000109.1 GCA_023254495.1 Marivivens sp.
CAGCTTGCCGTGGCCGATTTCGCGGCGGCCGGGTGAACCCACGCGGCCAACTTCGCCAACCGAATAGGGCGGGAAGTTGTAGTGTAGGAGGAAGTTCGAGCGGAAGTTGCCGTGCAGCGCGTCGATGATCTGCTCATCGTCGCCGGTGCCCAGCGTGGTCACGACCAGAGCCTGCGTCTCACCACGGGTGAAGAGCGCCGAGCCGTGGGTGCGCGGCAGAAGGCCGGTTTCCGAGACGATCGAACGAACCTGATCGAGGGCGCGGCCGTCGATACGCTTCTTGTCCTTCACGACCGAGCCACGCAGAACGCTCGACTCGAGCTTCTTGAGCGCGGTGCCGAGGTTGGCATCGGCCAGCTGCTCTTCGGTCAAAGCGGCCTTGATGGCCTCTTTCGCGGCCGCAACGGCGGCAACGCGCTGCTGCTTGTCGAGGATCGAGTAGGCGGCGCGCATCTGCTCTTCGCCAAGGCCTTTGACGACGCCGAGAAGCTCGGAATAATCCGGCGAGGCGAAATCGAAGGGCTCTTTGGCCGAGGTTTCGGCCAGCGAGATGATGAGGTCGATGACCGGCTGGATCTGCTCGTGGGCAAACACGACAGCGCCCAGCATTTCCTCTTCGGTCAGCTCGTAGGCTTCCGATTCCACCATCATCACGGCATCTTTGGTGCCGGCGACAACGAGGTCGAGGCGCTGCTCGGGATCGTTGCGAAGGCCCTGCATATCATCGACGGTCGGGTTCAGAACATAATCGCCATCGACAAAGCCAACGCGGCAGCCGGCGATCGGGCCCATGAACGGCACGCCCGAGATGGTCAGCGCGGCGGAGGCGGCGATCATCGCAACAATATCGGGATCGTTGACGAGGTCGTGGCTCAGCACGGTGCACATCACGAGAACTTCGTTCTTGAAGCCATCGACGAAGAGCGGGCGGATCGGACGGTCGATCAGACGGGCGGTCAGCGTTTCCTTTTCGGTGGGACGCGCTTCACGCTTGAAGAAGCCGCCCGGAACCTTGCCAGCGGCATAGTATTTCTCTTGGTAGTGAACCGTCAGCGGGAAGAAGTCTTGGCCCGGCTTCGGTTCTTTGGCGTAGGTCACGTTGGCCATGACCGAGGTTTCGCCAAGGGTGGCAATCACGGTGCCGTCAGCCTGACGCGCGACCTTGCCGGTTTCCAGTGTCAGCGTTTCCTCGCCCCACTGGATGGATTTTTTCACTTCGTTAAACATCAATCGTTTCCTCTTGGGAGCACTCCCGGCCCTCCGGGTCTCCCGTTCAAATGGCGGCCCCATTGCCGCCGCCCCCTATCCTTTGCATGCGCCCGGGGGCAGGGCTCACGTCACAGATGGGCGGGGCCATACAGGAAAAGACTGTTGTGGGAAAGGGGTTTCAGTCTCGACGCGATTCGTGTTGGAGGCTGTCAAAGGCCCGACGCGATTTTTCCACTCCGTCCCGATTCTCAACGGCCCAGTCAAAAAGCCCGGACAGAGGCTCAAGCAGCGATCTGCCGCGCTGGGTAAGCTCGTATTCGACCTGAGGCGGCATGGTTGGATATGCGTGCCGGGTTACGAGCCCATCGCGCACGAGCGCCTTTAGGGTCAAGGTTAGCATACGGTGCGAAATCCCATTTATTGCTCGCTGTAGCGCGTTGAAGCGCATTGGCCCCTGTGCAAGTGCGCCTACCGTCATGACGGTCCACTTGTTGCGGCTGCGATCGAGAAGATCTGTCACGGCGCGACAATCCTGATGTTCGGCGTCGATGAAATCGGAGGCGGGGTGGTCGAAGAGTTCTTGTGCAGACATGGTCGCGGCTTTCGGATCGGCACGAACATTTGTGTTCGTTGGAAACAAGAATGTGCATTCTTGCGGAGTTTTGCACAAACAATATGTTCGTAACGCAAAATATGTTCCTCACGAGATTTGGACGGTGATGCCAGTCAGAGGGTCAGGCGCCAGCCGCGGCAACACAAAGAAGAGGCAATCAATGCTCGGTGCTTTGGAATTCAGGGTTTGGGTGGCGACCGCACTCCTTGTCGCTGGCTACGGCTTGGCTGGTTTGATGAAAGGATTCGGGTCCGTGGAGAACGTGCAGTCGAGCATGGCTTGGGCCAAGACAAGCTCTCCCGCATTGATCCGGTTTATCGGCGCCGTCGAGGTTGCGGGCGCGATCGGGCTGGTGCTGCCAGTTCTGACAGGGATTCTGCCCTGGCTCACGCCACTCGCCGCTGCGGGCCTTGCCCTGATTCAACTTCTCGCCATTCCAGTTCATGTGCGTGTCGGAGACATCAAACAGTCATGGCCAATCAACCTCGCCTTTCTGGGGTTGAGCCTCTACGTGCTCTGGGCCCGTTCAGGTTTATTCCATAGCTGACGCACCACATTTTTCGCCTCGCCGGATAGTCGGCGAGCCGGAATACTGCCTGTGTTTGCACAGTGGAGGTATTAATGTCTGGTAAATTTGAGCTTTATAAAGACAAGGCGGGTGAGTTCCGCTTTCGCCTCAAGGCGGGTAACGGTGAGCCGATCCTCGCAAGCGAAGGATACAAGCGCCGCGCAAGCGCGATGAACGGTATCGCTTCGGTCCAGAAGAACGCGCCCAACGATGCACGCTATGAGCGCAAGGCCAACAAAGCGGGCAATGAGATGTTTAATCTCAAGGCCTCGAACGGTCAGGTGATTGGCACCTCCGAGGCCTATTCCAGCGCTTCGGCCCGCGACAACGGGATCGAATCCGTCAAGAAAAACGCCCCTAGCGCCAAGGTCGTCGATCTGACCGGCGACGCCTGATCTGCACCCTTGAAACGACAACGCCCGCCTCAATTGGGGCGGGCGCATCGTTTTCGCGATCGAGAAACGCTTAGCGGCGGATGCCGAGGCGCTCGATCAGGCTCTGGTAGCGGGCCTCATCCTTGCCCTTCACATAATCCAGCAGCTTGCGGCGCTGGGCGACCATCATCAGAAGACCACGGCGGCCGTGGTTGTCCTTCTTGTGGGTCTTGAAGTGCTCGGTCAGGGTCGCGATGCGCGAGGTGAGGATGGCAACCTGAACTTCGGGCGAACCGGTGTCGCCTTCTTTGGTTGCGAATTCCTTCATCAGGCGGGCTTTTTCTTCCACAGTAATCGACATCGGGGTCTCCTTTCGGATCAAGGGGTTATGGCGCAAGCCGGGATGTCGTCCAGCAGGGCCCATGGAGGGTCCGCCAAGGGATTCCCTTTGCGGATGCGTGCCTATAGAGGCAATTGCCTTTGAAGAAAAGGAGATTCTGGGGCTTTAGCCATTGCGAAAGAAGGGCAGAAAGGCATCGAGAACGGCCTGCGGGTTTTCTTCCATCACGAAATGCCCCGCGCCGGTGCAGGAATTGCCCTGCACATCGTCGGCCCAAGCCCGCCAAAGGTCGAGAGGATCGGCGGTCTGCGCGGGAAAGCCGATGTCGGACCAGAGGAAATAGACCGGCGCTGCGATCTTGCGCCCGGCGGCGCGGTCGGCCTCGTCGAGCGCCCGGTCAAACGTCGCCCCGGCGCGATAGTCGGCGCACATGGCGTGAAGGTGGGCGGGGTCTTTCGATTGCGCGAGATAGGAGCCTAGCGCCCCGACCGAAAAGGCCGAAAGGGACTTGGCCCTCGTCCACGCGGCAAGCGACCAGCGAAAATAGGCGTCCGGATCGGCACCGATCAGGTTTTCAGGAACTGGATATGGCTGGGCGAGAAATGTCCAATGATAGGCTTTCATCGCCAGATCGGCGTTCCAGCTGGCCCAGAAATCCCCCGTCGGGACGATCTCGATGATCCCGAGGCGGCGGACGCGGGCAGGGTGATCCAGCGCAAGGCGATAGGACACCCGTGCCCCGCGATCGTGGCCGAGGATATGCGCCGAAGCGATGCCGAGCGCATCCATCAGGGCGACGATATCCTGCGCCATTTGCCGCTTGGAATAAACGGTGTGGCCCCCGTCATCGGCTGGCGCATCGCTGTCGCCATAGCCGCGCAGATCGGGCACGATCACGTCGAATTCCTTGGCAAACTCAGGCGCGACGTGCTCCCAGCAATGGTGGTTCTGCGGATAGCCGTGGAGGAGGATCAGCGGCTCGCCCGTGCCGCCGCGGTGGACCGAAAGCTCAACCTCGCCGCAAGCAACGCGGCTTTGCGTGAAACCTTCGATCATGGGGCGGGCCATTCTTTGGGTTGTTCGCTGTAGCCGATATAGAGCGGGTGCTTGGGGTGGCCGTCTTTGGTCAGGCCCAGCGTGAAGAGCGGCGCGCTGGTTTCTCGCAAGAGGGCTTCGACCGAAGGGCCGCGCTCAAGGTGGCTCCCATGCGTGCCCCAAGCGCAGATCACCTGATCGGCCCAGCCGACCGACTGGCGGATCGCCTCGTCATTGGCTGGCCCCACAGGATCGGCCGCCGCTCGCATCTTGCGCGGATCGGTGTCGCGCCAGGCGAAGATATTGGTCACGCGGAAGGCGCCAAAGCCCAAGGTCCGCGCCCGCCGTTCGCAGCGCTCGACGGTGGGATCGTTCTGAACCTCGGTTGCCGTTGACGGATTGAGCATGACGAAAAGCGCTTTGCGGCCCGCAGGCTCCCAAACGCGGGTCAGGAGATAGCGATATCTTTCACAGTCCGAATAGACGGCCGTCGAATGGGCATCGCCCTTGAGAAACTCTCGCGCAATCATAGGTTCCTTCTGATAAGCCCCGGTCCGTTTGGCAAGTCACTTGCGGCAAAAGCATTCTAACAACAGGACAATCCATGAGCGAGACCCAAGACACCCAGCCCGCAGAGGCGAAATCCGTTCTCCTGACCGGGGCCAACGGATATGTCGGCGCCTGGATTGCCCGCCGCCTTCTTGAAGAGGGGCACCGGGTTCATGCCACGGTGCGCGACGCTAACGATCCACGCAAGACGGCGCATCTTGAGGCGATGGCGGCCGAACTTCCCGGAACCTTGCGCCTCTTTTCAGCAGACCTGACCTCACCGAACGCCTTCGACGAAGCGATGCAGGGCTGCGGCACCGTCATCCACTCCGCCGCGCGGTTTACGACGAGCAGCAACGATCCCATGCAGGATTATGTGATCCCGGCGATCGAGGGGACAAAGAATGTCTTGGCCTCGGTAGGCCGGACAGAGACGGTCAACCGAGTGGTGATGACCAGCTCATGCGCGGCGATCTATGGCGATGCGGCAGACGTGGCCGATGCGCCGGGCGGCATATTGACCGAAGAGGTCTGGAACACGACCTCGAACACCGATCATCAGCCCTATTCCTATTCCAAGACCGCGTCGGAACGCGCGGCTTGGCAGATAGCCAAGGCCCAAAACCGTTGGCGGCTTGTGACGATCAACCCTTCGCTTGTTATTGGGCCGGCGCTTTCGGACAAACCCGATTCAGGATCGTTCCAGTATCTTCACAACTTCATCAACGGCACGCTGAGGACCGGCGCACCCGCCCTATTTGTGGGTATGGTCGATGTGCGCGATGTGGCCGATGCCCATGTGCGCGCTGCCTTTTTGCCGGACGCGGAGGGGCGGTATATCCTCTCGGAGGGCAGCTATAGCCTCATGGATACGGCCAAGATCCTCTCGCGACATTTCAAGAATCACTCCCTGCCGCCGTTCGAGATCCCAAGCCCGCTCGCGAGGCTGATTGCGCCGCTGATGAGCCAGTTGATCACACGCCGCTTCGCACGCCGGAATTTCGGCCATGTCTGGAAAGCCGATAATTCAAAATCCCGCGGTGACCTTGGGATAGACTATCGGCCCGTTGAGGCGGCTCTTGTGGAGATGTTCGCCCAGATGACGGGCGAAACTCCGGTCAAAGGTTGAAAACGCGAGAGGGGTGCAATTCGCCCCCGCGATAGCTGCCGACGGCCACGGGCTGGCCTTCAAAACTAGCCCAGCATTCATCGCCATATTCAAGGCCATGCGCGAAAACCATCGCCGGATTGCCGTTGCGCAGTTTGGCGATGCTTTCCGGCGGGCAGCGCACTTCGGGAAGATTGGCAAGGCCAACCTCGGTCGGGAGGAGGTGGGTATCCAGATCGGGCGTGCGGGCCAGACGGTCGATCTCGTCAAGGCCGATGCCATCCTCGGCGCGGAACGGGCCGGACCAGATGCGCCGCAGCCACTCAACATGGCCGTAACAGCCAAGCGCCGCGCCCAGATCGCGGGCAATCGCGCGGACATAGCCGCCCTTGCCGCAGGTCATTTCGAGCGCCACGTGATCGGCGTCGGGGCGGTCGGTCATCACCAGCTCTTCAACCCAAAGCGGGCGGGCGGCGATTTCAAATTCCTCGTCGTCGCGGGCGAGCTTGTAGGCGCGCTCGCCGTCGATCTTTACGGCCGAGAACTTGGGCGGCACCTGCATGATATCGCCGACAAAACCGCCAAGGGCGGCCTTGATCTGGTCGTCGCTGGGGCGGGCGTCGGAGCGGGCAATCACCTCGCCCTCGGCATCGTCGGTATTCGTCGCCTCACCGAGTTTGACCATGAAAGCATAGGCCTTGAGGCTGTCGGTCACGAAGGGCACGGTCTTGGTCGCCTCGCCCAGCGCCACGGCCAGAACTCCGGTCGCTTCGGGATCGAGCGTGCCCGCATGGCCCGCCTTCTTCGCGTCCAAAGCCCAGCGCACCTTGTTGACCACCGCCGTCGAGGTGATGCCCGCCGGTTTGTCGACGATCAGCCAGCCCGAGATATCGCGGCCCTTGCGCTTGCCCATTGTTCGCTCCGTTTTCGTGAGAGGCGCTGCTAGCCGAAGCGGGCGGGCGCGGTCAACCTATTCCAGCACGCCAACCATCGGCCCCATGCGGAAACCGATGTCAGACCGGCCGAGCGAAGGCGCATAGAGGCGCGAGATGCGGCCATCGAAATAGAGCGCCTGCGGCAGGCCGAGGAAATCGCGGAATAAGCTGGCGAAGAGATGGAAATTCACCGGCGTGTCAGACATGACAAAGACCGCCTCGGAGCCGTCGGCTCTCGTGCCCACGCCGTTGCGGATGAGCCGCGAGGTTCCCTCCGGCAGAAAGCGGGGATGCAACTCGCCATCGATCACCAGCATTGGCCCCGATTGGGTGGCGTAGGTGCAGTCGGGCGCTTCGGCCTTGAAGGCAAGGGTTTCGATCACGCGTGAGGTCGACTCACCTATACAAAGCACTCCGTTGGGCAATAGCCCGAAATTTCCGGGGCCGGCCTGTGTCACCAGCCACATCTTCTCTTCGCCGTTCTCGAGGTAATAGCCCACGGGGCGCAGGTCGTCGTGATACATCCCCGCATTCATCGCGAAGGCGAGGGTACGGCCCGTCTGGGCCTCGATTCGGGAGAAATCGCCAAGCGGCGCGCCATCGGCACCGGAATGGAAAAGGCGAAGGTCGTCTGTTACCGGATCAACCCGGCAAATCGAAAAGCGTGCGTCCTGCCATTCAACCTGCTCACAGGAAAGGGCAGCGGCCTGTCCTGCCATCAAGATCAGCAGGGCGGCGAGGCGGAGCATCAGTCGTCGAGGTCCTGCCGGACGTGTTCATCCGCGAAAAGGCGGCGGGTTTCGTCCATCCGGTCGAAGGTCTCGTCGATCTCGAACCGCAGATCGGGCGCAAACTTGAGCGTGATGCCCTTGGTGACAAGGTGCCGGATCTCGGCCTTGTTGCGGCGAAGGGCGGCCAGCGCCTCGTCCTTCCCCTGCCCGCCAAGCGGCAGGACATAGGCGGTTGCCTGTTTGAGGTCGGGCGAACAGCGCACCTCGCCCACGGTGATCGACATCCGCGCCAGATCGGGATCGTGGATATCCCCGCGCGTCAGGACATCGGAAAGCGCACGGCGCAAGACTTCGCCGACGCGAAGCTGCCGCTGAGAAGGGCCGGAGCCCGTGGAAAACCGGTTCTTTGCCATGCGCTGCACATATGCCGGTTCCGCCCCCTTGCCAAGCGAGGCTTTGGAGTGCAGGCAGGGACTAGCCGAAAATTGCGGAGACCTATCATGTCGCAGACACCGGGAATCGTGGTTACAGGCGCCTCGGGGCGCATGGGACAGATGCTGATCCGCACGATCAGTGAGTCGGGGGCCTGCCATCTGGTCGGCGCGGTCGAGCGCAAAGGCCACGCTTGGGTCGGGCGCGATGTGGGCGAGGCGATGGGCGGCGCGCCGCTTGGCGTGATCGTCACCGATGATGCCATCGAAGCCTTCGCCAAGGCGCAGGCTGTCATTGATTTTAGCGCGCCTGCCGCGACCGTCGAATTTGCGGGACTCGCGGCGCAAGCCCGCGCCGTCCATGTGATCGGCACGACTGGCCTCAGCGGAACCGACCTTGCCGCTATTAACGCGGCCGCCCGCCATGCGGTAATCATCCGCGCCGGGAATATGTCGCTCGGGGTCAACCTTTTGACCCAGCTGACTAAGAAGGTCGCCGCCGCGCTCGATGCGGATTTCGATATCGAGATCGTCGAGGCGCATCACAACAAGAAGGTCGATGCGCCTTCGGGCACAGCCCTGATGCTCGGCGAAGCCGCCGCCGAAGGGCGCGGCGTGGCGCTTGACGAAGTGTCCGATCGTGGGCGCGACGGGATCGCCGGTGCCCGAAAGCGTGGCGATATCGGCTTCTCCGCCATCCGTGGGGGCGATATCGTGGGCGAGCATGACGTGATCTTCGCCGCTGCCGGTGAGCGGATTGTTCTGCGCCATGTAGCCACTGATCGGGCGGTTTTCGCCCGTGGCGCGCTCAAGGCCGCGCTCTGGGGGCAGAACAAGGCGCCGGGCGCATATGATATGGTCGACGTTCTGGGGCTTTGAGCTTTCAGAAGTCGATGGCGATGCCCTTCTTTTCCCAGTCGCCAAAGCGCACGGGATCGGGGCCATCGCGCCCGCCAAGCTCGACAGGGCGCTCAGCCTCTTTTGCCTTCTTGCGCCGTTCGGCCGCCTCTGCCAGCGCACGCTGGGCGGCGGGGGGCAGATTGGGATCAATGTCGGTCATGCTGGCGTTCCTTGTCCCGGATGATCCGGTGTTATAGGGCAGAAGCCATCAGCTCAAGAGGACCAGATGACCGAACCCGGACTAGCCGCCCGCCGCGCCGCCCATGATCTTGTCGATCAGGTGACGATCGAGGGCCTTCTCCTGTCCGAGGCTTTGGCCACCGGTACGCTTTCTCGCCTTGCGCCCGAGGACCGCGCCCGCGCCCAACGACTTGCGCTGCAAACTCTGCGCGGGATGGATCGCGCCGACCGGATGCTCAAGCCCTTCCTGCAGAAGCGCCCGCCGCTGACGGTGCGCAATGTATTGCGGATGGGCACTGTCGAGATCTGGTCGGGCGAGGCAGCGCATGGGGTGGTGAATGCCTGCGTCAGCATCGTCGGGCAAGACAAGCGCACCCAAGGCATGAAGGGGCTGGTAAACGCCGTGCTCCGCCGGATATCCGAAGAACGCCCCGGTGCATGGGACCGCCTGCCGGTGCCACGCCTGCCCGATTGGTTTCGGGGGCCAATGATCGAGGCTTGGGGCAAGCCGGCTGTTGAAGGCATGGAAGACGCGCATTTCGCGGGTGCGTCGCTCGATCTGACTGCAAAGGGCGATCCGAACGCGGTCGCCGCAGCCGTTGGCGGCACGGTCTTGCCGACGGGAACGATCCGTCTGCAAGGCTCTGCTCAGGTCTCGGCCCTCGCGGGCTATGCGGAGGGTAACTGGTGGGTTCAGGATGCGGCGGCGGCTCTGCCGGTGAAGGTGCTGGCCCCCAAGACGGGCGAGAAGATCCTCGATCTCTGCGCCGCGCCGGGCGGCAAGACAATGCAGCTCGCCGCAGCTGGGGCGAAAGTGACCGCGCTCGATCTCTCCGAACGGCGGCTCGAACGGGTATCCGAGAATCTCGCCCGCACGGGCCTGACCGCCGAGGTCGTGGCTGGCGATGCGCGTGATTTCACCCAAGGCGGATGGGACGCGATCCTTCTCGACGCGCCCTGTTCCGCCACCGGCACGATCCGCCGCCACCCCGATCTGCCCTATGCCAAGGACGGCAGCGAATTCGGCGCCCTGATCGACCTGCAGGCCGAGATGATCGACCATGCGCTGACCCTTCTCAAGCCGGGCGGGCGGCTTCTTTTCTGCACCTGTTCGCTCCTGCCCGACGAAGGCGAGGTTCAGGCCGACGAGGCGATGGAGCGGCACGAAGGGCTGAGCGCCGATCCAACGGCGCTTGAAATCGACGGCATTGATCCCGCATGGATTACCCCCGAAGGCGGCCTGCGCCTCCGGCCCGATTATTGGCCCGAGTTTGGCGGTATGGACGGCTTTTACATGATCGTGTTGCGAAAGCCTGCGTGACTTGGCCGGCCGGCATCCCTAACATGCCGGCAAAAGACGCAAGCAAGACGCAGCAGAGGCAGTAGATTTGGCCAGACCGCAGACATGGCGTGCCCGGCAGACGGCATTCATGCATCGTTGGCACGCCCGCCGTGCCTCGCGCGCCAAACTGCCCACGGGCTTTGTCTCTCAGCCCGAGCCGCGGTCGATCGGCCTTTATGCCAAGGGTAGGCAGCTTATCGCCGGCAATTTCCTCTTCTCCGGCTACCTGATCGAAGCGCCCGGAGAATCGATCTGGTCCATCGGCGCCGAGGCGCCCCATGTGATCGACGAATTGCAGGGCTGCAGCTGGCTCGATGACCTTGCCGCGGTGGGCGACGCCAAGGCGCGGGCACGGGCGCAGGCTTGGATTTTCGAGTGGATCGACCTCTACGGCAACGGCACAGGCCCCGGCTGGACACCGGACCTCACTGGCCGTCGCCTGATCCGCTGGATCAACCACGGCTTTCTGATCATGCGTGGCAAGGATCGCGAGGCGACGGATCGTTTCTTTCTCTCGCTGGCCCGCCAGACCCTTTTCCTGTCGCGCCGCTGGAAAACGGCCCGCCCGGGCCTTCCGCGGTTCGAAGCATTGACGGGCATGATCTATGCGGGCCTGTCGCTCGAAGGAATGTCGGGTCATGTGGATCAGGCGATTGCCGCTCTCGAAGCGGATTGCCAAACACAGGTTGATGCCCAAGGCGGCATTCCCACGCGCAATCCCGAAGAGCTCTTGGATGTGTTCACCCTGCTCACATGGGCAGCACAGGCGCTGAACGAATCCGACAGGCATCCGCCCGAGGCGCTGATCTCGGCCATTTCGCGGATCGCACCAACCTTGCGGGCGCTGCGCCATACCGATGGTGGCCTTGCCCGTTTTCATGGGGGTGGGCGCGGGATCGAAGGGCGGCTCGACCACGCGCTGGCTTCGTCGGGGATCAAGACGCGGCCTGCCGAGGGCTTGCACATGGGCTATGCCCGGCTTCAGGCGGGCCGGACGAATATCATCGTCGATGCCTCGCCGCCGCCCAAGGGCGAAGCGAGCTATGATGCCCATGCCTCGACCCTTGCTTTCGAACTGACCTCGGGCCGGCGGCCGGTGATCGTCAACTGCGGCTCTGGCCGCAGCTTCGGCGCCGAATGGCGGCGTGCTGGCCGAGCCACCGGTAGCCACTCTTCCTTGGCACTAGATGGCTATTCCTCGTCGCGCCTCGGCGCTCCGAGCTGGCTCGATGGATTGAGGGGCGAGCTTTTGGCCGACACGCCTACCAAGGTTCCGGTCGAATTTAGCGCCCTCGACGACGGAACCCGCCTCGAGGTCGCCCATGACGGCTATCGCCGCACTCACGGCCTGACCCATGCGAGGATCTTCGATCTGATTTCCGATGGCCGCGGTCTTGCCGGCGAAGAACTCTTGGCGACCCTGTCAGACGCCGATCAGCTTCGGTTCGATCGGGCGATGGACAGGGCGGGCCTTCAGGGAATTGCCTTTTCGCTTCGGTTCCATCTGCATCCCGAAGCCGATCCTCAGGTTGATCTGGGCGGAGCGGCAATTTCGCTGACGCTGAAAAGCGGAGAAATCTGGGTGTTCCGGCATGACGGTACGGCTGAGATGACCCTCGAGCCATCGGTTTACTTGGAAAACGGGCGGCTCAAGCCCCGTGCGACACAACAGATAGTTTTATCTGGCCGCACGATGTCATATGCGACCCGCGTTCGCTGGTCGCTGACCAAGGCGCAGGATACGCCAAATGTCCTTCGGGATCTTGTGGAAGACGACGCGGCGGACGCAGATCAGGACTGACACGAGGATCCCATGACCGAACAGCTGCCCATCCGTCGCGCCCTTCTTTCTGTCTCCGACAAAACCGGACTTATCGATCGGGCAAAGGCGCTCGATGCCCGCGGGGTCGAGCTTCTGTCGACCGGCGGCTCGGCCAAGGCGCTGCGCGAGGCGGGGCTGAAGGTCAAGGATGTCTCTGAGGTCACAGGTTTCCCCGAGATGATGGATGGCCGCGTCAAGACGCTTCACCCCAAGGTGCATGGTGGCCTTCTGGCGCTGCGCGACGATGCGGGCCACGTTCAGGCGATGACCGAGCACGGTATCGCGCCGATCGACCTTCTCGTGGTCAACCTCTATCCTTTCGAAGCCACGGTCGCCGCAGGCGCCGACTATGACACCTGCATCGAAAACATTGATATTGGCGGTCCGGCGATGATCCGCGCGGCGGCCAAGAACCATGCGTTTGTGACCGTTGTCACCGATGTTGAGGACTATGAGCGGCTCATCGGCGACATGGACCAGCACAACGGCGCGACCTGCCGCAAATTCCGCAAAAAGCTCGCCCAGATCGCCTATGCCCTCACCGCCGCCTATGACGCGGCGGTGAGCACATGGATTGCCGGTGCGATCGGCGTCCAGACCCCGCGCCGCCGTGCTTTTGCCGGAACGATTGGCCAGACGCTGCGCTATGGTGAGAACCCGCACCAGAAAGCCGCCTTCTATACCGATGGCTCGCTGACCATCCGTCAGGATCGATAATTTTTGGATCAGCGCCATTTTCTAGTAAGATTTCAGCTGATTTTATGTAACCTTTTTTTGCTGCAAACATAAGTGCAGACCAACCTTCATTTTCAATAGCATTTACTTTCGCACCATGCTTTATTAGGTATTTGACAATCTCAATATTATCTTTTCGAACAGCATACATAAGTGCCGTTAATTTATCTTTATCTTCTGTATTTGCGCTTCCGCCACTTTCAATGATTGCTTTTACTGTCTCTAAATCACCTTTGGCTGCAGCGGTAAGTAAGAAAGGAACTTCTTCAGCAACAAGAT
>JALRLK010000111.1 GCA_023254495.1 Marivivens sp.
ATGACGCAACCGAATTCGTTTTCGCGAAGCCAAATTATTTCTTCTTGGCGTCGAACACGACGATGGTTGACACCAAAACCACCGGGTCGCTCACAAATCGCGAGTTTGTCTTTGATGATCCAAGTCAAGTTTCTCGGCAAAATGCCAAGCGCCCACTTACCCCGTAGTTTTTGCGGCACTAACGAGCCTTCGCACTTGACTCGTTATTTATTATCGTTTCGAACATCGAAAGAGCACAATATCACAGCAATTTAATGCTTTGAGTTGATTTGCAAACGTTGTTGGCTTCGGCGAACCTCACGGTTCATTCCGATTTCACACGCAGTTGTCGTGCCACGCGCAACTTCAAGCACACGTTCAACAGTTGCCGCATCAGGCGGGTAGATGTCTGTAAGCCAAATACGAATTGCGCGTCGAGCCAAAGCGACAGGTGCAATTGCCAGAGCCTTGGCGTCGGTCGGGTCAAGCTGTTTTGCGATTTCATCCAAAAATTCTGCGTCTTGCCTGAATAGTTCGGCTTGACGGGCGAGAATCGGCGCGACATCTCGCTGTGAAATTTCGTTGACTAGCGGCAGAAGTTTGTTTCTGACTTGGTTTCGCAGAAACTTCATCTCTGCATTTGTCGGATCATCAACAAAACAAATTTCAAACTCACGACATAGTTTTTCGGTTTCACTTCGCCGTAAATTCAGAATCGGATGACTCTTGTTGTGTTGCATTCCGGCAAGCCCCTGCAAGCCTGCACCGCGCAATAAATTGATCATCAGTGTTTCTGCCTGGTCGTCGGCGGTGTGTCCCGTCGCGATATTTTTTGGCAACACCGAATATCGTGCGTCGCGGGCGCGGGCCTCAAGCAGGGTCTCGAACCCGAGGCCGCGCATTCCGGCCACCATCACATTGCGGTTGCGGGCATAGCGGGCGCCACGAGCGGCTACACCGCCTTCGGCTTCGTGCAACTTAAGCGCTTCGATGAAGGCGGCGACCACATGGGTCGGCGGGGTGTAGCGCCACTGGCCGGTCTTTTCCATGTTGGCCCACTGGGCGTGGACATCGAGGGCGAGGGAATGGCTGTTGCCCTTCGAAGCCTCAAGAAGCGATTTCTTGGCAATGACGAAGCCGAAGCCGGGGACGCCCTCGATGCACTTATTTGCCGAAGAAACAAAGGCTTCGAACCTGATCTTCGAGGGTTCCAAAGGCACGGCGCCGAAGGCCGACATGCTATCGATCAAGAGCTTACGGCCGGCGGCATAGGTCGCCTCGGAAATCTCTTCGATGGGATTGAGGATGCCTGAGCTTGTCTCGCAATGGATGGCGAGAACATGGGTGATCGCGGGATCCTCGGCGAGGATTCGGGCCACCTCATCGCCACGCGGCGGCAGATAATCGCCCTTGTCGTGCAAGACTTTCGCGCGGCCGAGATAGTCCATCGTCGTCGCTGCCCTGAGGCCATAGGCGCCGTTGGCAAGGACCAGAACCTTGCCATCTCGGGGAACGAAGGTGCCAAGCATCGCCTCGACACAGAACGAGCCCGAGCCTTGCATTGGCACACAGTCGTATTGATCCGATCCTTCGCCCAGAAGCGCCAAGAGGCGGCGGCGCATGTCGCGGGTCATGGCACGGAAATCGTCGTCCCAACTGCCCCAGTCCTTCAGCATCGCCTGCTTGACCTCGTAGGCCGTGGTCAGGGGGCCGGGTGTGAGAAGATAGGGCTCGCCCATCTTTGGCGGGGGGAAAGCGTTGGCAGTCATGGAAGGCTCCGTTCCCGAGAGGATTCGAGGGAGAAATTGACGCAAGGCCATCCATATGTAAAATCTTCAAATACTATCCGTCGATACATGGAATCTATATATGCGCTACAGCCAGATCCGCGCCTTTCATCAGGTGGCCCTGCACGGTGGCTTTTCCCGCGCGGCGGAGAAGCTCAACCAGACCCAGCCCGCGCTGTCCGATCAGGTCCGGCGGCTCGAGGAAGAGCATGACGTTCTTCTATTCCACCGCGAGGGGCGGCGCATTCGCCTGACCGAGGCGGGCGAGGCGCTCTTGATCCTCACGCGGCGGTTCTTCGAGGCGGAGGATGCGATTGCCCAGCACCTCGAACATTCCCGCAGCGCCTTGGCGGGGCGGCTTCGCATCATGGCCGACTCGGCGCTACATATCACCGGCGCACTGGGCCGGTTTCGGACGCGGCACCCCGAGGTGTTTGTCGAGATCACCACGGGCAACTCCGAGCAGGTGCTCGCTGCCCTGCGCGCCTACGAGGTCGAGATCGGCATAGTCGGCAGCGTTGATCCCGCGCCCGACCTCGAAATGTTTGATTTAGGCGAAACCCCCATCGTCGCCATCGCCGCGCGGGGGCTGTTGCCTGCAGGGACGGTGAGCCTCAGCCTCGCCGACCTGCGTCGGCATCCGCTTGTATTCCGTGAAAAGGGCTCGCGCACACGCCAGGGGCTTGAGCAGGAGGCGCGGCGGCAAGGGATCCGCCTCACTCCCGCGATCGAGGTCGAGGGGCGCGAGGCAATGCGCGAGGTGGTGGCCTCGGGGGCGGGTATCGGCTTCGTGTCGGAAGCCGAGCAGGGCTATGATCCAAGGATCGAGCGGGTGCTTCTTTCTGGCGTCAGCCTTAGCATGCGAGAGACCGTCGTTCACCTCTCGATGCGGCGCGAGTTGCTAGTGATCCGCGCCTTCATGGCCGAAATCGCGGCGGGCTAGCCCCGCAGTAGCGCGATCAGCTCGGCGTGCAACTCCGGTGTCGCGGCGGCGGCCACGCGCACATCCGATCCCATTCCGAGCGGATTGCCCTCCCAGTCGGTCATCTTGCCGCCCGCCTCTTCGACGAGGAGCGAGACCGGCAGATAGTCATAAGGTTCAAGATCGCAATCGACGACCGCATCGATATGCCCTGCAGCAAGCAGGGCATATGGCCCGCAATCATAACTGAAGCGGCGCTCGCGGCCCGCCGCCATCAGGCGCCCATACACTTCGGGCCAGCCGCGCCAGATCTTTTCACCTTCGTTGATATAGAGCATCGCACCGCCAAGGTTGGTCCGGCCTGATGTGGAAATGCGGGCGCTGCCAAAGAAGGCGCCCTCGTTGCGTGCGGCAGAGTAGATTTCGGAAAGAGCGGGAAGGTTGACGACCGATGCCTGCATCTGACCTTCAATCATCCGCCCGATCAGCATCCCGAACAGCGGATGCCCCGAGATGAAGCTCCGCGTGCCGTCGATGGGGTCGATGATCCATAGCCCACCACCTGTGCCACCGGTTTCGCCATATTCTTCACCCAGAAT
>JALRLK010000193.1 GCA_023254495.1 Marivivens sp.
GTGCCCATGGCCAACTGCGAACCACCGTTAAAGCCGAACCAACCCAACCACAGGATGAATGTGCCGAGCGTGGCCAAGGCAAGGTTAGAACCAGGCATTGGGTTCGTCTTGCCGTCTTTGAACTTGCCCAAACGGGGGCCAAGGACGATAGCACCTGCTAGTGCGGCAAAGCCACCTGCTGCGTGCACAAGGGTCGAGCCTGCGAAGTCGGAGAACCCAAGTTCAGACAACCAGCCACCGCCCCACTGCCAAGATGCTTCAATCGGGTAGATGAAGCCAGTCAGCACGACAACGAAGACCAAAAACGGCCATAGTTTAATGCGCTCGGCCAATGTGCCCGAAACAATCGAAGCCGTCGTGGCGCAGAACATCAACTGAAAGAAGAAGTCGGAACCGACAGATGCGTAATCCAATGCGGTATCTTCGGGGGACACGCCGACAGGCTCAAGTGAGGTTGGCGCAAAGGCCCCAAGCCAACCGCCGATGCTCCAACCATCGCCTGGATACATCAGGTTAAAGCCAACCAACCAATACATGATCGCGGCCAAGGAAAAGAGTGCGATGTTTTTGGTCAGCTGCATGGTTACGTTCTTGGAACGCACCAGACCCGCTTCCAACATGGCGAAACCTGCCGCCATCCAGAACACGAGGAAACCACCCATCAAAAACAGAAGGGTCGTCAGAATATAAGAAGTGTGAAGCGCAGGTTCACCCGTAGCAACTGTGGCGTCCTGTGCAAGCCCCATTGAAGGCAGCGCGACCGAAGCGGCCACGGCGGCGAGGGGAAGGAGGGATTTGGTATTCATTGAAATGATGTCCTTCTTGTCGAAAGAGCGCTCAAAGCGCATCGTCGCCAGTTTCGCCCGTGCGCACGCGCAACGAAGACGCAACGTCCAGAACGAAAATCTTGCCATCGCCGATTTTGTCGGTTTTGGCGGTTTTGTGGATTGTGTCGACCACCTGATCGGCAAGACCATCAGCGACCACGATTTCCAGTTTGACTTTCGGCACGAAGTTCACGGCATATTCCGCGCCGCGATAGATTTCGGTGTGGCCCGACTGAGAGCCAAAGCCCTTGATTTCCGTCACCATCAACCCGCGCACGCCCGCGGCGGTAACGGCTTCACGCACCTCCTCGAGCTTGAACGGTTTGATTGTCGCAATGATGAGTTTCACGCTGTTCCCCTTGTCCGTGGTCGTTTCTGCGGCCAGAGTGGTTGGCCGTTCGCAAGCCCATGAGGGCCGCGGTCCGGAGAGGGCTCAAGAAAATGCTGCAGGTGCGAAGAGAGGAAATCCGAAGATTTCGCACATTTTTTGCACTTTGACGCCGCGCTGCCCAAATTTGAGGCGGAACAAAAAGCCGCCGACGCCGACTCATCCCGCTCAACATTCGTTGCGGATGGGTCTATGGTCCGGCCAAACAACGGGCCGGCAGACGGGCAAAGACGAGCGCAGACAGGCAATGAGTGGTTCAGACAGAAAGAGACCGCCGCTGGTGGCCGACAAGCGCTATGCCGAAACAGCGCCCAAACCCAAGCCCAAGGCCAAGCCGCGAAAACCCAAGGCTCGCCCGAGGAAGAAACCCGTTCGCCGCGGGCCCCTTGGCTGGCTTGCCGCCGCGGTGCGGGGCGTACTCCGGTGGATCCGGCGCCTTGTCTGGGGCATCGGCTGGCGTGTTGGCGTTATCGCCGCCCTGCTGATCGGCGCCGCTTCGGTCTATCGGGCGGCAACATTGCCGCCGGCGAGCGATCTGGTCGACCGGCGCGCCCGCGGGTCTGTCACCATGCTTGACCGCAACGACGAGGTCTTTGCCTGGCGCGGCGACCAGTTTGGCGGCGTCATCACCGCAGACCTCGTTTCGCCACACCTCAGGAACGCGGTGATCGCGACCGAGGACAAGCGCTTCTATAGCCACTTCGGCGTGAGCCCCCGTGGCATCGCGGGCGCGATCCGCATCAATCTTGCCGAAGGGCGCGGGCCGCTTTCGGGCAACGGTGGCTCGACGATCACCCAGCAGACAGCCAAACTTCTTTGCCTCGGCAAGCCCTTCGATCCCGAGGTCTGGAAGGACGAGGCCGCCTACGAGGCCGACTGCCGCCGCACGACGCTTTGGCGCAAGGTCGAGGAGGCAATCTATGCCATGGGCATGGAGATCGCCTATACCAAGGACGAGATCCTCACCCTCTATCTCAACCGCGCCTACCTTGGCGCCGGCACCCGCGGCTTCGAGGCCGCGGCCCAGCGCTACTTCGGCATCTCGGCCGCATCGGTGAACCCCAGCCAAGCGGCGATCCTCGCGGGCCTTCTCAAGGCACCCTCGACCTATGCGCCCACGGCGAACCTTCAGCGGTCTTGGGACCGCGCCAATGTGGTGATCGGGCTGATGGAAGCCCAAGGCTATCTCACGCCCATCGAAGCGACACTGGCGCGAACTTCGCCCGCCGAGCTTTCCGCCGCCGCCGAGCAAAGGGCGGGCGGCTATTTTGCCGATTGGCTGATGGAGATCACCCCCGACTATTTCGCCAAAACCACGACCGAAGACGTGATCTATCGAACAACCCTTGATCCGCGCATCCAGACGGCGGCGGAAGAGGCGCTGGCCTATGTCTTTGAGGAGAAAGTCAAAGAAGGTTCAGAGGCACAGGCGGCGATTGTCGTGATGTCGGCCGATGGTGCCGTGCGGGCTATGGTCGGTGGGCGCAATACCAACATCGCGGGCGCCTTCAACCGCGCGACCCAAGCCTCGCGCCAAACCGGCTCGCTTTTCAAGCCGTTCATCTATGCAACCGCCCTCGAGCTGGGTCATTCGCCGCTCGAGATGGTCGACGACAGCCCCCTTTGCATGACCATCCCCGGATCGGGCGAGTGGTGCCCCAAGAACTATGACGGCGAGTTCAAAGGCGAGATCCCCTTCGTTCAAGCCCTACGCGAGAGCCGCAACATTCCGGCGGTCAAGGTTTCCGAGATGGTCGGCCGCGACAATGTTCGGGCAGTGGCGAGCGGCTTTGGTGTGGCCAGCGATCTGGCCGATGGCCCCGCGCTGGCGCTGGGCGTCTCGGAGTCGACGCTCGTTGACATGGTCGGCGCCTATGCCGGCATCCTCAACGGTGGTTCAGCCGTGGCGCCCTATGGTCTCGTCGAGCTGCGCCTTCAGGGCGATGATATCCCGCTCATGGGGATGGGCGGCGGCATCGGCGAGCGGGTGGTTCAGGAAGCTGCCGCACGGCAACTGACATGGATGATGGCCCAAGTGGTCGAGCAAGGCACAGGTGTGCGCGCCCGCATCCCCGGCTGGCAAATCGCCGGCAAATCGGGCACGACGCAGGCCTCGCGCGATGCATGGTTCATCGGCTTTACCGGCGATTATGTGACCGGCGTCTGGATGGGCTATGACAACAACACGCCGCTATCAGGCGTGACCGGCGGCGGGCTTCCAGCCGAGATCTGGCACGAAACGTTGGTTCGGGTTCTCGACGGGATGACGCCCGTGCCCCTGCCTATGGACGAACCGGTCGAGCCCGGCCCTGTTCTGTTCGGGCCGCAACCGGGCGGGGCCACGGACGGCAATTTCCTGATTGACCTGTTGAACTCGATCCTCGGCGGCGGAAACTAGCTCCTATTCCTCGGGGTCGGGGCAGCGGGAATAGCGGAAGACATAGCCGTTCCAAATGACGAAGATGCTGCCATCGCCGGGGCCGTCCATGATCATCGCCCGCTCCGCCCAGACATCGCCGCCGCCCGAACACTCCATAGTGTAGAGCGTGGCGTCCATATCAACCACGTTGACCGGGCGCGCCATCAGGCATTGCATCCCGACACCATAGAAGATGCCATCGTCAATCTTGATCGCGGCGCCATCGACACCGACGAGCCCGCATTCCGAATTGGCGGCCTGCCGGTAGGTGCCGTCATAGGGCGTCGCCCCTGCCGCAAGGGGCAGTAAGGCAAGAAAAAAGGCCGAAGCCTTCAAGGCATGGGTCATAGCGCGCGCAGGTCGGCGATCAGACGGTCGAGGTCGCCGCGACGCTGGTCGAGCATGGCGCCGATCTCGGTCCGCTCCGACAGGAGCATATCGATCCCTTCAATGATGATATTGAAGAAAAGCGCTTTGCCCGAGGCGTCTGAGACATGGAAATCCACCCGGAACGGCGCTTGGCCCCGCAGGTTGGCCATCGTCTCGACCTGAACGCCGCGCGGGATCGCGCTCTCGCCCTGAACGTCGATCCGCCCGCCGATGAATTCGCGGAAGCGGCGGCCATATTTGGCCGAGATATAGGTGCGGAATGCCTCGGTGAAGGCCTTCATCTGCGCCGCCGATGCGCTGCGGGCATCCGCGCCCAGCGCATAGCGGGCCATGATCGGTACGTCCGCATAGCGATCGAAGATGCCTTCGAAATCCTTGATCATCTCGGCTTCGGACTTGCCGCTGGCGATGACCGCATTGATATCGGCCACCAGAAGATCGACGAGCGAGCGCGCCGCGGAGCCGCTCAGCGCCCATGCCGCGCCCGGAAGGCAGGCTGCACCCGTGAGAAGAAGAAACGATCTGCGGCGGATCGCGGGGGTCATCTAGAAGTCCTCATAGGGGTCGACAAAGTCGCCATAGGGATCGGCATAAGGGTCGGCATAGGGATCGGCGCCGCCCTCCATATAGGAGCTATCCACAGACACTCCAAGGTCGAACCGGCGGTTCTGCAGGTAGAGAAGCCGCGCCTGTGCGTAGGGATCGGCGCTTTCGTAGAGGAGCGAATCGACCGTCGAGCCAAAGCGCCCGCGACTGATGACCTTCTTGCCGACAAACGCATAGGGCTGAAGTTCCTGCGCCTCGACAGGGACGAGGAACTGCAACGGATCGATAGCGAAATCTACAAGCAGGCCCGCGGTATCCCGCTCGGTCGATGGGCCCAGAAACGGCAACATGATATAGGCGCCTTCTGGCACACCCCATACGGCCAGCGTCTGGCCGAAATCGGTTGTCCTTTCATGAAGGCCGGCCTCATCTGCCGGATCGAAAAGCCCGCCAAGTCCAATTGTGGTGTTCAAGACAAAGCGGAATGTGTTGGAAATCGCACCTTCCAGATCCCCCTGCAAAAGACCATTCACCACCATTCCCGGCAGCGCCAAGTTATCCGCAAACTCCACAACGCGGTCGGTCAGGGCATCCGGCAAGGCTTCAGTCACCTCTGAGGCAGGCCGAAGAAGCGCCTTGTCGAGCCCCGTATTGAAATCGTGAACCCTACGGTTCGCGCCCTCATGGGGATCGTTGATCAGCGTGCCGTCCGGCGCGGCAGAACAGCCGGCAAGCGTGGCCGCCAAAAAGACGAGGGGCAGAATCTGGCTGCGCTTGTACATGGTTCTCGCCAATCACTGCTCAGTTGGCACCTCTACCGACCACATAGCCCCTTGCCCGGCAAAAGTCACAAGATAACACATCAGGATTTCCCCGGCGTGGCGCACAGGATACATCCCTCGTCCAACTGTGACACGCCCCCGCGCCCACCACAACGAAAGCTTTCTCAAGATTCGCGACAAGTCTGTTCCATCGCCGCGGCCGGCAGACTAGTTTCGTGGAAATACAAGGAGACACAAATGACCGGACGTATCGAATCGCGCCTTGCAGAGCTTGGCATTTCCCTTCCCCAAGCCACCGCGCCTGTCGCCAACTATGTGCCAGCGGTTCGGACCGGTTCGCAGGTGTTTGTCTCGGGGCAGGTCTCGAACGGGCCGGATGGATTCATCAAGGGCAAGCTCGGCGCGGACATGAGCATCGAAGAGGGCGCTGCCGCCGCGCGGGCCTGTGGGCTTAGCCTCATCGCCCAGCTCAAGGCCGCCTGCGAAGGTGATCTCGACCGGCTGGTGCGGGTGGTCAAGCTGGTGGGCTTTGTCAATTCCACGGCGGATTTCACCGATCAGCCCAAGGTCATCAACGGCGCCTCCGACCTGATGGTCCAGGTTTTCGGCGATGCCGGTCGCCATGCCCGCTCGGCAGTCAGCGCGGCCTCTCTGCCGCTTGGCGTCGCGGTCGAGATCGAGGCGATCTTCGAAGTGAAATGATGCAGCTTCCGTCAGGTTTCCTGTCCAAACCCATCGCCCACCGCGCCCTGCACGATATCAAGGCGGGACGGCCCGAGAATTCTCTGGCGGCGGTTCGGGCGGCTGTGGCGGCGGGCTATGGCATCGAGATCGACGTCCAGCCCTCGCGCGATGGCGTGGCGATGGTGTTTCACGACTATGATCTCGAGCGCCTGACGGGGCGGCGCGGGGCAATTGCCACGTTCGATGCCGAGGCATTGCAGGCGATCTCTCTTCTGGGCGGCGACGAAGGCATCCCGACCCTGCGCGAGATTCTTAATGCGGTGGGCGGCAAGGTGCCCTTGCTCATCGAGATCAAGGATCAGGACGGCCACATGGGCCCCAACCTCGGCCCCCTCGGCGCGGCCGTTGCGCGCGATCTTGAAGGCTATAGCGGCCCCGTTGCCGTCATGTCGTTCAATCCCCGTGCCGTGGCCGAGATGGGGCGGCTTGCCCCGAGCATCCCGCGTGGCATTACCTCCTCGGCCTATATCCCCGAAGAGTGGGTGCCACTCCCGACCCGCATCTGCACCCACCTGCGGTCGATCCCGGACTACGAGTCTACCGGTTCGTGCTTCATCAGCCATGAGGTGACCGACCTCGACCGTCCCCGCGTTGCCGAGATTCGCGCCCTCGGGGCGGCGATCCTGTGCTGGACGGTGACATCCCCCGAACTTGAGGCCGAGGCCAGGAAGGTGGCCGACAATATCACCTTCGAGGGCTATCTGGCGTGAGGCGGGAGCCAACCGAAATCCCATGACCGCCACAGTTACGATCACCCTTCACGACGGCATCGCCTCGATCGACGAGGCCGATTGGGATCGCTGCGCCGCGCCAGACGGCGTGACGGCCGACCCCTTTACCACCTACCGCTTTCTGCGGGCGCTTGAGGACAGCGGCTCGGTCGGGGAGGGAACCGGCTGGACACCCCGCCCCATCGTGGCGCGGATTGGCGGCGAGGTGATCGGGGTCGCCCCCCTTTACGTCAAACATCACAGCCAAGGCGAATACGTTTTCGACCATAACTGGGCACACGCCTATGAACGGGCGGGCGGAAGCTATTATCCCAAGGCCCAGATCGCCGTGCCTTTTACGCCCGCAACGGGCCGCCGCTTTCTTGCCGCGAAGGGGCACGAGGCCGAAGCGATGGCGGCGCTGACCCAAGGGGCGGTGCAGGTGGCCGCGGAAAACGGCCTCTCGTCGCTCCACATCACCTTCTGCACCGAGTCCGAGGCCATCGCGGGCGAGGCGCTGGGCCTGATGCGGCGCACGAGCCAACAATTCCACTGGGAAAACCCCGGCTACCGGAACTTTGATGATTTTCTCGCCGCCCTCTCAAGCCGCAAGCGCAAGACGATCCGGCGCGAGCGGGCCGAGGCGCAGGGCTTTGGCGGCGAGATCGTCCAATTGCGCGGCACGGATATCCAGCCGCAGCATTGGGATGCCTTCTGGCGCTTCTACCAAGACACCGGCAGCCGCAAATGGGGCCACCCCTATCTCAGCCGGCCGTTCTTTGATCTGATCGGCGAAAGCATGGCCGACGATCTGCTCCTCGTCCTCGCGCTGCGCGATGGCCAACCCATCGCCGGCGCGCTGAACTTCATCGGCAGCGAGACCCTCTTCGGCCGCTACTGGGGCTGCACCGAACATCACCCGTTCCTGCATTTCGAGCTCTGCTATTATCAGGCCATCGACTTTGCCATCGTCCAAGGCCTCAGGGTCGAGGCGGGGGCGCAAGGCGAGCACAAGCTGGCGCGGGGTTATATGCCCGCCGAGACCCACTCGCTGCATTGGATCAATGATCTGGGCTTCCGCGAGGCGGTTTCGAAGTATCTGACTGCAGAACGCCGTGCCATCGACCACGAGATCGAGGTGCTCACAAGCTATGGGCCGTTTCGGCGGGGCGAGGCGCCCGAGCAGGACTAGATCTGGTCGAGCAGGTTCTCACCGCCGGAAATGGCGCAGCCCTTTTCGATTTCGGGGTTGAATATCGTCACCACACCATCCTCGACAAACATCGAATAGCGCTTGGAGCGATCAAAGAAGCCGGCAGGAGGCGCCGTGAATTCCATGCCGATGGCCTTCGTAAACTCAGACGCCTGATCGGCAAGGAAGGTGATCCCCGCCGCCGCGCCGCCGCTGGTCTCGCCCCAGGCGCGCATGACATGGGGATCGTTGACCGACAGGCAGATGATTTCGTCGACACCTTTGGCATCAAACTGCGGCTTGGTGCGCATGAAGCTCGGCAGGTGGGCCGAAGAGCAAGTCGGCGTAAACGCCCCCGGAAGCCCGAAGATGATGACGCGCCGGCCCTTGAGGCGGCTTGCAAGGTCGACATGCTGAAGCCCATCGGGCCCCATCATCGTCAGCGTGGCGTTCGGCAGCTTCTGACCGACTTCAATCATCCGTTATTCTCCCAAAATCGGTTGCCCGTGTTCTCGGCCAAGATATAGGGTGACGTGCTGCAGAGACCAGAGGGCAATGTCATGGATCATTTCGTTGTTGTCGGCGGCGGGCAGGCGGGTGCCAGCCTTGTCGCCAAACTGCGTACGAGCGGGTTTGAGGGCCGGATCACTTTGATCTGTGGCGAGGATGTCCCGCCCTATCAGCGCCCGCCTCTGTCGAAGGGGTATCTGCTGGGCGAAATGGAGCTTGAGCGGCTGTTCCTGCGCTCGCCCGAATTCTACCCCGAACACAATATCGACCTGCGGCTCTCGACCCACGTGAGCGCGATTGATCCTGTCGCCAAGACGGTGACAACCAGCACGGGCGAGGTGATCGCCTATGACAAGCTGGCCCTCACCACCGGCTCGACCCCGCGCCGCCTGCCCGCCGCTGTCGGCGGCGATCTGGATGGCGTTTTCACCATGCGCGACCTCAAGGATGCCGACCGGCTTGCCCCCGAAATGCGGCCGGGGCGGCATATGCTCGTGATCGGCGGTGGCTATATCGGGCTTGAGGCGGCGGCTGTGGCGGCCAAAAGTGGGCTCAAGGTCACGCTGATCGAAATGGCCGACCGCATCCTCCAGCGCGTCGCCGCGCCGATCACTTCGGATTTCTTCCGCGATCTGCACCAAAGCCACGGTGTCGATATCCGCGAGGGCATCGGCCTCAAAAGCCTGACCGGCGAGGGCCATGTCAGCGGGGCCGACTTGAGCGACGGCAGCCACCTCGACGTCGATCTCGTGATCGTCGGCATCGGCATCACGCCCAACACCCAGCTTGCCGAGACGGCGGGCCTTACAGTCGAGAATGGCATCTGGACCGACAGCCACGGCCGCACCAGCGACTCCAGCATTTGGGCGGCGGGCGATTGCGCCTCGCTCGTCTATCACGGCCAGCGCATCCGGCTTGAAAGCGTCGGCAACGCCATCGATCAGGCCGAGGTCGTGGCGCAGAACATGATGGGCGGCGATGTCGCCTATCAGCCACGCCCGTGGTTCTGGTCGGATCAATACGACTGCAAACTGCAGATCGGCGGGCTGAATATGGGCTATGATGCGGTGCACCTGCGCAAGGCGGCGGGCGAGAGCCAGTCGCATTGGTATTACAAGGGCGACGAGCTGATCGCCGTCGATGCGATGAACGACCCGCGCGACTATATGGTGGGCAAGCGGCTCATCGAGGCGGGCAAATCGCCAAGCCCCGAGGTGATCCGCGATCCGGCGACCGATATGAAGGCACTTTTGCGCTCGTGAGGATCATCGGCGGCCAGCACCGCGGGCTGACGCTTGCCTCGGTCGGCAAGGGCGATGCGGCGGCGCATCTGCGCCCGACCGCCGACCGCGTGCGCGAGAGCCTGTTCAATGTTCTCTTGGGCGGCCGGTTCGACGATCCGGTGAGCGACGCCCGCGTGCTCGACCTCTTCGCCGGAACCGGCGCCTTGGGCCTTGAGGCGCTGTCGCGGGGCGCGGCCTTCGCCGCATTCGTCGATGATGGCCGCGTGGCGCAATCGTTGGTCCGCGAAAACATCGGCAAATGTCGGCGCGAGGCCGATAGCCGCCTCATCGCCCGCGACGCAACGCGCCTCGCTACCAATCCGGATGCGCCCTATTCCCTCGTCTTTCTCGACCCGCCCTATAGCAAGGGCTTGGGCGAGGAGGCGCTCGCCGCCGCTTTTGCGGGGGGCTGGATCGCGGCGGGGGCGCTGATCGTCTGGGAAGAGAACACCGCTCAGGCCGCGCCGGAAGGAACGACTCTTCTCGACCAGCGCCGCTATGGCGACACCTGGATCACGATCCTTCGGGCCGATCAGTAGGTCGGGTGAAACTTGCCTGCGGGCGAAAGCGTGAAGATATCCGCGCCATCGGAGGTGATCCCCACCGAATGCTCGAACTGCGCCGAGAGCGACTTGTCGCGCGTCACAGCGGTCCAGTCATCGGCCAGAACCTTGGTCTCGGGGCGGCCAAGGTTCACCATCGGCTCGATGGTGAAGAACATTCCCTCTTCGAGGACGGGGCCGGTGCCTGCGCGGCCATAGTGCAGAACGTTGGGCGGGGCATGGAACACACGGCCAAGGCCATGGCCGCAGAAATCGCGAACAACGCTCATGCGGTTGGCCTCGACATAGGTCTGGATCGCGTTGCCGATATCGCCAAAGGTATTGCCGGGCTTGGCCGCCTCGATCCCCTTCATCAGCGCGTCATGGGTCACTTGGATGAGCCGCTCGGCCTTGCGCGAGAGGTTGCCCGCCACATACATCCGGCTCGTATCGCCATACCAACCATCGACGATCACGGTCACATCGACATTGAGGATATCGCCATCCTTGAGAACCTTGCCGGCGGGAATGCCGTGGCAGACAACGTGATTGACGCTGATGCAGCTGGCGTGCTGATAGCCCTTGTAGCCGATGGTGGCCGAGACAGCGCCAGCAGTTTCGACCATACGGGTGATCTCGGCGTCGATCTCTTCTGTGGTGCGGCCCGGTTCGATCATCGGGATGATATCGTCGAGGATCTGCGCGGCGAGGCGGCCAGCTTTGTGCATTCCGGCGAAATCCGCGTCCTCGTAGATGCGGATGCCGTCTCTTGTCAGCCTGCCCTTTGAATTGTCCACGTCGAGTCCTTTCGGTCTTTCCCGCCCAATAGGCGAAATCGGCGGGATGTTCTAGACCTGCACGAAGAGCCGCTCGCCGAAGGTGACGCCCTCGGGGTCGATCGCACAGTCATAGGCGATGGCCTCCACGCCCGCTCGTGTCGCCGCCTCGAAGGCCTCGCCATAGGCGGGGTCGATATCCGTGGCGATGCCCGCATGGGTTATATCGGTGCGCATGATGAGGAAGAGAAGGACCGAGCGATGGCCGAAGCGGGCCTCTTGCGCGAGGTCGTGCAGATGCCGCGCACCCCGAGCGGTTACTGTGTCTGGAAACTGGGCAAGGCCAGAGATGCGCGAGAGCGTGACGCTCTTCACCTCGAGATAGCAATCGGGGCGGCCCTCGCCATAGAGCAGGAAATCGACGCGGCTGCGCTCGCCATAGCGGACTTGGGGGCGATGCTGGCCATAGCCCGAAAGCTCGGGGATTCGATCGGCGGCGAGCGCCTCGGCCACCACGCGATTGGCGAGCGAGGTATCGACGCAGGTGAAATGCCCTGTGCGATGATCGACCAGTTGCCAGCTATAGCGCAGCTTGCGCTTGGGGTCGTCATTGCGTTCGACTTAGATGTGGGTGCCCGGCTCGGCGAGGCCGGTCTTGGCGCCGGGGTTGGCGATATGGGCCGTCGCCTCTGTGCCATCGGGAAAGCGTATGTCTGCGAGGAACCGCTTGTAGCGGCGGATCAGCACCGCAGGCAGAAGATGAGTGGAAAACCACATGGGCCTGACCTATACCGAAATCAGTCCCGAAGGAGAAGCCGATGACCAACCCGACCGCCGCGATGCTTGTGATCGGTGACGAGATCCTCTCGGGCCGGACGCTTGATACCAACACCCAGCATCTCGCCACGCGGCTCACGCAGATGGGCATTCGCATGGCCGAGGTGCGGGTTGTGCCGGACGTGCACGAGGTGATTGTCGATGCAGTCAATACGCTGCGGGCGGCCTATACCCATGTGTTCACCTCGGGTGGCATCGGGCCAACCCACGACGATATCACCGCCGACTGTATCGCCGCGGCTTTCGGCGTGAAGATCGGCATCCGCGACGATGCGCGGGCGATCCTGCGGGCGCATTACGACCGCTCGGGCCTTGAGTTCAACGCCGCCCGCCAGCGCATGGCCCGCATCCCCGATGGCGCGACCCTGATCGACAACCCGATCAGCGCGGCCCCCGGTTTCACTATCGGCAATGTCCATGTGATGGCGGGGGTGCCGGATGTATTTCACGCCATGGTCGCGGGCGTCTTGCCGACGATCACCGGCGGCGCGCCGCTTCGGTCGCAGACGCTGCGGGTGATGCGCGGCGAGGGCGAAGTCGCCGCCCCTCTCGGCGCGATTGCCGCCGATTTTCCCGAGCTGTCGATCGGCTCCTATCCGTTCCAGCATAACGGCGCCTATGGCACCAACATCGTCGTGCGCGGCACTGATGGCGGGATGATCGACCGCGCCATGATCCGCGTGGCGGCGCTGGCGGGGCAATGACCGAGCCAACAGTTGAAAGCCTCTACGCCCTGACCGAGGCCACATGGCCACCGGCCGCCAAGGTCCGCGTTGGCCCGTGGGATATCCGCGAGGGGCGCGGGGCTGGCAGCCGGGTGAGCGCGGCGACGCCTGCTGTTCAGACCACCGTTGCAGACCTGCCTTTGGCCGAGCAGGAGATGCGCGATCTCGGGCAGACGCCGCTTTTCATGATCCGCAAGGGCGAGGGCTGGCTTGATGAGATGCTGGCCGCACAGGGCTATGCGATCAAGGATCCCGTGTTTCTCCGCCTCGCGCCTGTCGCGGCGTTGACCGCCCTACCCCTCGAACGCGCCAAGACCTTCCGCGTCTGGCCGCCTTTGGAAACCCAGAAGGAAATCTGGGCCGAGGGCGGCATTGGCTCTGCGCGGCTAGCGGTGATGGAACGCGCCGACGGGCCGAAAACGACGATCCTCGGGCGCGACGGAAATTCTCCGGCGGGCACCGTCTTTGTCGCCATGCAAAATGGCGTTGCGATGCTCCACGCGATGGAGGTCGCCACCGCTTTCCGCCGCCGCGGCCTTGCCCGAAAGATGATTGCCGCCGTGGGCCACTGGGCCGCCGATCACGGCACAAGCCACGTCGCCCTTCTCGTGACCAAGGCCAATGCGGGCGCCAATGCGCTCTATGCTTCCATGGGGTTTGAGGTTGTGGGAGAGTACCACTACCGCATCAAGACAGAGTAATCCCCTATGACCGACCGCTCCACCGCCCTTGACCTGCCGATGGTCGATCCGCTCCCTGAAGCCACGCAGAAATATTTCGACGTCTGTCAGGAAAAGCTTGGCCTCGTGCCCAATGTCCTGCGGGCCTATGCTTTCGATATCGACAAGCTCAACGCCTTCACCGCGCTCTATAACGATCTGATGCTGGCGCCTTCGGGGATCACCAAGCTCGAGCGCGAGATGATCGCTGTCTGCGTCTCGTCGATCAACAAATGCTATTACTGCCTCGTCTCGCATGGCGCCGCGGTGCGCCAGTATTCGGGCGATCCCGAACTGGGCGAGATGATGGTGATGAACTGGCGGATGGCTGCGCTCAACGATCGACAGACCGCGATGCTCGAGTTTGTCGAGCGGATCACCACCGCCAGCGCCTCGATCACCGAAGCGCACCGGCAAGTGCTGCGGGATGTGGGCTTCACTGACCGCGATATCTGGGACATCGCCTCGGTCGCCGGTTTCTTCAACATGACCAACCGCGTCGCCTCGGCCAGCGGGATGCGCCCCAACACCGAGTATCACAGCCAGAGCCGATGACCCTCCGCGCCGCCGCCTTTCTTCTTGCGATCCTGCCCGGCATGGCCGGTGCGATTTCGCTCGACCTTCCGGCAAGCGCGGCGATGCAGACCGAGGAGCTCCGGCCCGCTGACAGTTTTCCGCTGCCTGTTGGCGCCTGGGCAGAGGGGGCGATCCCGACACAGACCGTCGAGGGGGATATTTCGATCCGAACCTGGCGGATCGACTCGCCCGAACTGACCACGCTCCAGATCCTCGCGCCCATCCGCCAGCAGCTCGCACGAGAGGGCTTTGAGACCCTGTTCGAATGCCGCGCGGATGAGTGCGGGGGGTTTGATTTCCGTTTTGGAACCGAAGTGGTCGCCGCCCCTGCGATGTTCGTCGATCTTGGTGATTATCGTTTTCTTTCGGCGCGCCATAAGTCGGCCGCCGGTCCGGAATACATCGCCCTGATGATCAGCCGCAGCGCCCGCGCCGGTTTCTTGCAGGTCGTGCAGATCGGCCAATCGCCTGCGGCCGCGCGTCCGGCCGCGTTGCCAGCGGCGGCCGGCACAGCTTCCGCCGGCCCCTCGGCAAAGCCGGGCTTCATCGTCAACCTTGCCACCGAAGGGCGTGCGGTTTTGTCGGATCTTACATTCGCCTCGGGTTCGGCCGAACTGGATGACGCGGCGTTTCCATCGCTCAAGGAGCTTGCCTCAAAGCTCGCGGCCAACCCCGGCTGGAAGATAGCTCTCGTCGGTCACACCGATACGCTTGGATCAGCCGATGCAAATATGGCCCTGTCGCAGCGCCGCGCGGAGGCAGTCAAGGATCGCTTGGTCAATGCCTTCGGCGTGGAAGTGACAAGAATCGAAGCGGCCGGCGTTGGCTTTCTCGCGCCGATTGCAGCAAACCTGACCCCCGAGGGCCGCGCAATGAATCGGCGCGTCGAAGTTGTGTTGGTTGCCACAGAATAGAAATGCCGCCCCGAAGGGCGGCATCATGAATTCGGATTTAGTCTCGACCTACCAGTTTTCCGGGCCCTTGTCGGCGAAGGAATGGACGAGGAAATCGATAAACGCGCGGACCTTGGGCTGGGTAAACTGGCCCGGCGGATAAACCGCATAGATGCCTTGGGTCTCCACCGGAAGATCGGGGATCGCCTCTTGCACAAGTCCTTTGGCCATCGCATCTGCATAGAGGAACGAGGGCAGATAGGCGATGCCGAGGCCCGAGATGCAGGCGTTCAAGAGCGACTGGCCATCGTTGACGGTGAGCCAGCCAGCGGTACGCACCTGACGCTTCTCGCCCGAAGGAGCGGTGATCTTCCAGACCGCGCCATTGGCTTGATTGGAATAATACAAGAGCTTGTGCTCGTTGAGATCGTCGATCTTTTCCGGGCGGCCGTATTGCTGGAAGTAGGACGGCGAGGCGATCATCTTTTTGGTCGTCTCGGTCAGCTTGCGGGCGCGGAGCGTGCTATCTTCCAGCTCGCCAATGCGGATCGCCATGTCAAAGCCTTCGGAGATCAGCTCGACATAGCGATTGTTGAGAACCATGTTCACCGTGATCTCGGGGAATTCCTGAAGGAACTGACCGAGGACTGGTGAGAGGTGATTGACACCAAAATCCGTCGCCACCGAGATCCGCAAAAGGCCCGAGGGGGCGGATTGCATCGAGGTTACAAGCGCATCGGCCTCGCCCGCATCATTCAAGACGCGGCGGGCACGGTCGTAATAGGCGAGCCCGATTTCAGTGGGGCTGACGCGGCGGGTCGTGAGGTTCAAAAGGCGGGCGCCGAGGCGCGCCTCAAGGGCCGAGACGTGCTTGGACACCGCCGATTTGGAGATGCCCATCTTCTTGGCCGCGTCTGTAAAGCCACCCTGATCCACCACGGTGGCGAAGGCTTCCATTTCAGTGAGGCGATCCATGCCGATTCCTCTGCAAGACTGGTTTTCTTGTCAGAGTTTGTGACGGCGAAATCGGGTAGGACTGCGGCCCTAGCCTGACAATATCGGGGATTTGCAAAGACTGATCATGGCACGGCAACAGTCATTCAGAGCGCTGCCGCGACCCTCGTGCCCTGATCAATCGCCCTTTTGGCGTCGAGCTCTGCCGCTACATCCGCGCCACCGATGATGATCGGCTCGACCCCCTCGGCGATAAGTGCGTCGGCAAGGCTGCGCTCGGAAAGCTGGCCCGCGCAAAGGACGATGGTATCGGCCTCGATCAGCGTCGGGTTCTCACGCGCCTCGCCGAAACTGACGTGGAGGCCCGAGGCGTCGATCCGCTCGTAATTGACGCCGCCGATCATCTTCACGCCCTTCATCTGAAGCGTGGCGCGGTGGATCCAGCCGGTGGTCTTGCCAAGGCGGCGGCCCGGCTTTTCGGGCTTGCGCTGCAAGAGCGTGACCTGCCGCACCGGCGCTTCGGGCTGCGGGCCTTCGGGGCGGATGCCGCCGCGCGCCTCGGCCGGATCGGCCACGCCCCATTCCTCAAGCCATTCGACAAGGTTCTCGGTCGGGCTTTCGCCGGTGACGAGGAATTCGGCCACGTCAAAGCCGATCCCGCCCGCGCCGACCACGGCGACGCGCTTGCCGACCGGAGCCTTGCCACGTAGGACATCGACATAGGACAGGACGTTGGGCCCCTCCTGCCCCGGAATGCCCGGATCACGGGGGATCACGCCGGTGGCAATGATGGCTTTGTCAAAGCCCTTGAGCCTGTCGGCGGTGGCTTCGGTTCCGAGCTTCACCTCGACGGACGAGGCGGCGAGCGAGGCGGCGAAATACTCCACCAGACCGTCAAACTCTCCCTTGCCCGGAATACGCCGCGCCATGTTGAGTTGGCCTCCGACCTCGGACGCGCGATCAAACAGGGTCACCTTGTGGCCGCGCTCGGAGGCGGTCAGCGCTGCGGCGACACCTGCGGGACCGGCACCAACAACGGCCACGCGCAACGGTCTGTCCGTCTTGGAGACAACAAGCTCGGTCTCAAAGCAGGCCCGCGGATTGACGAGGCAGGAGCTGATCTTGCCTTGAAAGGTGTGATCCAGACAGGCCTGATTGCAGGCGATGCAGGGGGCGATGAGGTCGGCTTTGCCTGCCTCGGCCTTGGCCACGAAGTCGGGATCGGCAAGGAAGGGTCGCGCCATGCTGACCATATCGGCGCAGCCGTCGGCCAAGACCTCTTCCGCCGTTTGCGGGTTGTTGATCCGGTTCGAGGTGATGACCGGGATCGAGACCTCACCCATCAGCTTTTTCGTGACCCAAGCAAACGCCCGGCGCGGCACGCTCGTGGCGATCGTCGGGATGCGCGCCTCGTGCCAGCCGATGCCGGTGTTGATGATCGTCGCCCCTGCCTTCTCGATGGCCTTGGCCAGCGTCACGACCTCGTCCCATGTCGAGCCGTTCGGCACCAGATCGATCATCGACAGGCGATAGATGAGGATGAACTCGGGCCCAACCGCCTCGCGCACGCGGCGGACCACTTCGACCGGCAGGCGCATCCGGTTTTCGAACGAGCCGCCCCAGCGGTCGGTTCGCTTGTTGGTGTGGGCAACGAGGAATTGGTTGAGGAAATAGCCCTCGGACCCCATGATCTCGATCCCATCATACCCCGCCTCGCGGGCACGGGTGGCTGAGGTGACGATATCGGTGATCTGCTTTTCGATCCCTTCTTCGTCGAGCTCCTTCGGCGGGAACGGCGAGATTGGAGACTTAATGGCCGAGGCCGAAACACACTCAGGCCCATAGGCATAGCGGCCCGCGTGAAGGATCTGCATACAGATCTTGCCGCCGGCATCATGGACGCGGTCCGTCACGATCCGATGGTTGGCAATGTCGGCATCAGAGAAGAGGCCAGCGGCGCCGGGGAATACTCCACCCTCTCGGTTCGGCGCCATGCCGCCCGTCACCATCAACCCAACGCCGCCTCGCGCCCGCGCGGCGTAGAACTCGGCCACGCGGTTCCAATCCTTGGTTTCCTCAAGGTTGGTATGCATTGAGCCCATCAACACGCGGTTCTTCAGCGTGGTGAAGCCAAGGTCGAGCGGAGCCAGAAGGCGGGGATAGGCGGTCATGGGTCTCTCCGGTGAGTCGGAACGAGTGTGCCGAAACCCGCGCCGCAGGTCACCCCAAACGCAGCGTCAAGGCCGCACGAACTCAGGCCGTTTCGGCGCAGTGGCGGCGAAACGCACGTTTCAGCATATCAAGCTCGGCCCTGAGGAGGCTGATTTCGGCCCTCAGATCGTGATCAAGCACGTCCCCCGCCAAAAGCGAGAAGGTTGCCACTACCGCGTTGGTCGCAGCGTCGGAGATCACAAAAGTCTGGACCCCATCGGAGATAACTTCGGGAGGAATGGGGAACCGCAGGAACCAGACCCCCGGCCCATCGCCTGCGCGTAGGGAAAGACCCTCTATAGGCTTGTCGTGGTGATGCACCTTCAGGCTTGGCGCCGGCATGTCCTGCCGTGGCGCCTTCAACACAGCCTCCCAGACCCCTTCGATCAAGCGGGTTTCTGTCAGGGTCATCTGAGACATCTCGGTTCCTCGAATTAAAGGACAGCGCGGGGGTGTCGGCAAAATGTGAGATCATGGATCGTCACCTGGCTCATCTCCGGGTTTTCGAACATCAGATCGAGCCACATTCCTTCCACACGCTTTTCGTTGAGCTTGGAAAAGGCCAGATCGAATTCGACCATCGGCTCTCCAGTGCCGAGATCAAGCTCGCGGACGAATTGTTCGGTATTCGGGCCATGGCGAACATTGAGACGCGCAAAAATTTCGAGTGGTCTTTCGCATTCGATCCGCGCTTCCACACGAAGCAGATGCTGTTTGTGAAGTCCTTGCGCGCCCGAGGTCGGGAGCTCGACTGCCAGAGACAGAAACGAGCCGTCAAACCCAAAGACATCCATCCGCAGACCATAGGGCGCGAGATCGCTTTCCCGCTGATTGCGGATCTGCCTGAGCGTGAGTTCACTTTCCCGGTAGTCGTGGAAAATTGTGATCTCATCGCCGAATTTGACCTTGGTCTCAATGGCAGCGATCCCCGGAGCCGAAAGCGGGCGGTTCCAGAGGTCGGGCCGCCACGCCCAATTCGTGCCGCTGGGCTTGGGGAAGGTTGCCGTGCCGATACGAGGAAGGGCCAACCGGTTGTCGGCGGTGGCGAGCAAGCGATCAATTTGAATTCGAACTTGGCGGGCCAGGTTCCGCATTCGGCGCAATTAAGAAAGGTCGGCCGTGTCCGTTTGCTTGGCCCAACCGGCGAACCGCGACAGCATAAGCCGCTGCAAGAGCTTGCCGTTCAAGCCAATCCGCTCCGCCTTCATGCCTCTTCCCTCATAGGCCCTGCCCTTGCGAACCAATTAGGCTCGGGAGGCTATTCTGTGCCCGTTTTAGAAACAGTTACCCAGTTTCGGCTGTCGCAACAACACTATTGGCTTGGATC
>JALRLK010000009.1 GCA_023254495.1 Marivivens sp.
CCTTCAGGCACCTCCCGGCGCGGGCAAGACCACTCGGGTGCCGATCGCCCTCCTCCAGGCGGGCCTTGCCAGCGGCAAGATCCTCATGCTCGAACCGCGCCGCCTCGCCACGCGGACGGCAGCCGAACGGCTTGCCGAGGACCTGGGCGAAGCGCCGGGGTTCGAGATGGTGGTGCGCAAGGCGATTGCGCCGGATGAGGATGAGTTGGCCGTTAACCCGCGCGCTCGTTCGGCCAAGCTGCGGGTCGGGCGGCGGGCGGACACCCCGGCCAAGCCGGTTGACCGCGGGGATATGGGAATGCCGTTGCGCAAAGGAGAGCTGAAATGAGGGGGCTTCTCTATCTCCTCTCCGCTTTGATGGTCGTGGGTCTGGGGTTCTGGGCCTATAACGAGAACTACGCCACGCAGGATTCGATCCGCGAGGTGCGCGACCTCAACCGCCAGATCGGCGAGGCGCACGCCCGCCTTCGAATGCTCAATGCCGAATGGGCCTATCTCAACCGACCCGACCGGCTGCGCGATCTGGCCGACCTCAACTTTGACCGCCTCGGCCTTCTGCCTCTGATGCCCGACGGCTTCGGGCGGGTCGATCAGGTGATCTTTCCCGCCTTGCCCTTCGGGCGTCTGGATGGCGTGGTCATGGCCTCCTCCGACGGGGAGGAGCCGCTATGATCCGCACACCGCTTCGCCCGCTCGCCCGCGTTCTGAAGGCCCGAGAGACGGGCGAGAACCCCGCCGCCATCGAGGCCGAGAACAAGCGTCGGCGCCACGACGAGATGAACGACAAGGCCAAGAACCGCGCAGAGGGGCGGCTTCTGGTGCTCGGGGCGGTGTACTTCCTCGCCTTCTCGGCCATCGGCATCCAGATGGGCGCCATGGCTTCGTCCAAGGCCGAAGAGCCCCGCGCCATCGCCAGCGGAAACCCGATCATCGGCCAGCGCGCCGATATCGTCGACCGCAACGGCCGCATCCTTGCGACCAATTTCGACACCTACGCCCTCTATGCCCAGCCGCGGCAGCTCGTCGATCCCGAAGGGGCCGCCGCGAGGCTCGCGGAGATCTTCCCCGAGCTTGATGCCGAGCGTCTGGTCAAAGACCTCACCGGCAGTCGCAAATTCGTCTGGATCCGCCGCCAGATCAGCCCCGAGCAGATGCAGGCGGTGCATGACATCGGCGATCCCGGCCTTCTCTTCGGCCCGCGCGAGATGCGGCTCTATCCCAACGGTCCGGTCGCCAGCCACGTCCTTGGCGGCGCGAGCTTTGGTCGGGAAGGTGTTGAATCCGCAGAGGTTATCGGCGTCGCCGGTGTCGAGCGTCAGTTCGACCAATACCTGCGCGATCCGGCCAACGAGGGGCACCCGCTCGAGCTTTCTATCGACCTGACCGTTCAGGCCGCCGCCGAACGCGTGTTGCAGGGCGGGATGATGCTTATGAACGCCAAAGGCGCGGCGGCGATCCTGATGGACGTGCGCACGGGCGAGGTCATCTCGATGGTTTCGCTCCCGGATTTCGATCCTAACAGCCGCCCGCTGCCGCTGACCACCGGAAGCCAGTCGGATAGCCCGCTCTTCAACCGCGCCGTTCAGGGCGTCTACGAGCTTGGATCGACCTTCAAGATTTTCGCCATCGCCCAAGCGATGGAGCTTGGTCTTGTCAGAGCCAATACGATGATCGACACCAAGGGCCCGATGACATGGGGCCGTTTTCGCATCAGCGATTTCCACAATTACGGCCCGCAGCTGTCGACCACCGATGTGATCGTGAAATCCTCCAATATCGGCACGGCGCGGATCGCGCAGCAGATCGGAGCCGACCGGCAGAAAGACTTCCTAACATCGCTCGGCTTTCTTGCGCCAACCTCGATCGAGCTGTCCGAAGCCCCGAGCGGGCGTCCGCTTTCGCCGCGGCAATGGTCGGAAATCTCGACCCTGACGATTTCCTACGGCCACGGCCTGTCGGCCTCGCCGCTGCATCTGGCCGCCGCCTATGCGACCATTGCCAACGGCGGCACGCGGGTGACGCCGACGCTCCTGAAATCTTCCGAGCTTCAGCAGGGCGAACGCGTCTTGTCGCCCGAGGTCGCGGCCGAGGCCGTCTCGATGATGCGTCAGGTCGTGGTGCGCGGCACCGCCTCGTTCGGCGAGGTTCCGGGCTATGAGGTGGCCGGCAAGACCGGCACCGCCGACAAGCCGATGCCCACGGGCGGTTATTACAAGGACAAGGTGATCGCCACCTTTGCTGCCACTTTCCCGGCCTCGGCACCGCAATATGTTCTGGTCGTCACCCTTGATGAACCTGTCGAGACCTCGGGCACCGAGCCGCGCCGCACCGCAGGCTGGACGGCCGTGCCCGTAGCGGCCGAGATGATCCGCCGGATCGCGCCGCTTCTGGGGATGCGGCCGCAGGTGGACATGGCTGATCTGACGGGTGTAACACTCACCTCCAACTAAACGACGGGGGCATTATGGCAGGCAAGGCAAGTCCGGCAGACAAGCGGGCATCTTTAGGCGATCTGGGCCTTCGGGCCGAGGGTGGCCAGAGGGTGTCTATCTTGGGGCTTGCCGTCGATAGCCGCGAGGTCGGGCCCGGTTTTCTCTTCGCTGCCCTGCCCGGAAGCAAGGTCCATGGCGCGGAATTTGCCGAGACCGCAATTGAACGGGGCGCCTCGGCAATTCTGACGGATGCGGAAGGTGCGGCCCTCCTGCGGACAAAAGCCCACGCCGCAGGCATCGCGATTGTCGTCGCCGAAGACCCGCGCCAAACCCTCGCCAAAGCCGCCGCCCTCTGGTTTGGCGCCCAGCCGGCAACCGCCGTGGCCGTGACCGGCACCAATGGCAAGACCTCGGTCTCAACCTTCTGTCGCCAGATCTGGGAGGATATGGGCGAGAAGGCGGTGAACATCGGCACAACCGGCGTTGAAGGGGCATGGACCTACCCGCTGCGCCACACCACGCCCGAGCCGATCACCCTGCACAAGGTCATGGCCGAGGCCGCCAAGGCGGGTGTCACCCACATGGCGATGGAGGCTTCGAGCCACGGGCTCGACCAGCGCCGGCTCGACGGTGTGCAGCTGGCCGCTGCGGCGTTTACGAATTTCACCCAAGACCACCTCGACTATCACCAGACCTTCGAGGCCTATTTCGCCGCCAAGATGGGCCTTTTCACCCGCGTTCTGCCGCCTGAGGGCACGGCGGTCGTCAATCTTGACGATCCGCGCGGGGCAGAGGAGGCCGAGATCGCCCGCGCGGCGGGCCATCCGGTGATCACCGTGGGCCATGGCGAAGGGGCCGATCTCTGCCTTGCGGGGCAGCATTTCGATGCCACCGGTCAGACGCTTCGGCTCGTCTATGAAGGCAAGCCTTGGGTTGTCCGCCTCAAACTCGTAGGCGGGTTTCAGGCCTCGAACGTGGCGGTCGCGGCGGCGCTGGCGATTGGCGCTGGGAGCGATCCCGACGAGGTCTTCCATGCGCTCGCGCGGCTCACGACCGTCCGTGGCCGGATGCAGCTTGCCGCCACCCGCAAGAATGGCGCCGCGGTCTATGTCGATTACGCCCATACGCCCGACGCGGTGGAAACCGCGCTCAAGGCGATCCGTCCGCACGTTCTGGGCCGGATCATCGCGATTGTCGGTGCCGGCGGCGATCGGGATCGTGGCAAGCGGCCCTTGATGGGCTCGGCCGCGGCAAGATGCGCCGATCATGTGATCGTCACCGACGACAATCCCCGCAGCGAAGATCCGGCCTCGATCCGTGCGGCCGTCATGGCGGGGGCGCGAGAGGCGGGGGGCGAAGCGCGCATCGAAGAGGTGGGCGACCGCGCCAAGGCGATCCTCATCGGCGTCGATGCGCTGGGGCCGGGCGATGCGCTCCTCATCTGCGGCAAGGGGCACGAGAGTGTCCAGGTCATCGGCGATCAGACGCTACCCTTCGACGATGCCGAACAGGCGAGTATCGCCGTGGCGGCCCTTGAGGGGACGATCTGATGGCGCTCTGGACCTCTTCCGAGGCCACCGCCGCGACAGGCGGGCGGAGCACCGCCGATTGGGTGGCGAACGGAGTGTCCATCGACACCCGTTCGATCCAGCCCGGCGATCTTTTCGTCGCCCTGAGTGCCGCCCGCGACGGGCATGACTTTGTGGCGCAAGCGCTTGAGAAAGGTGCCGCCGCGGCGCTGGTTTCGCGCATCCCCGAAGGTTTGACTGAGGCCGCGCCGCTCTTGATCGTCGCGGACGTGCAGACCGCCCTCGAAGCGCTTGGCCGTGCTGCCCGCGCCCGATCGGCGGCCAAGGTCGTGGGAGTCACCGGCTCGGTCGGCAAGACCTCGACCAAGGAGATGTTGCGGGCCGTTCTGTCAGGGCAGGGGCGCACCCATGCGGCCGAGGCGAGCTATAACAACCACTGGGGAGTGCCGCTGACGCTGGCGCGGATGCCCGCTACCACCGAGTTTGCCGTGATCGAGATCGGCATGAACCATCCCGGCGAGATCGCGCCGCTCTCTCGCATCGCCCGCCCCCATGTGGCAATGATCACCACCGTCGCCGCCGCGCATCTGGAAGCCTTCGCCTCGATCGAGGGGATAGCCCGCGAGAAGGCGTCGATTTTCGAGGGGCTCGAGGCGTGCGGAACGGCTGTCATCAACGCCGATCTGCAAGTGACCCCGATCCTGCGGGCCGCCGCCGAGGCGCAATCGGCGCGCATTGTGGGGTTCGGGCAGGGTGAGGCGGCACAGTATCGGATCACAGACCTTGCCATCCATCCCGGCGTGACCGTGGCGCGGGGCATGGGGGGCGGCCAGCCCGTCCTCCTCAAGGTCGCCTCCGAGGGGCGGCATTTCGCGACGAACGCGATGGGGGTTCTGGCGGTGGTCGAGGCGCTGGGCCTCGATCTGGCGCAGGCGCTACTCGATCTTGCCGCTTGGGAGCCGCCTGCGGGCCGTGGCACCCGCGAGGAGATCACCCTCGATCCGGCGCGGGCGGGGGAATATCTCGAACTGATCGACGACGCATTCAACGCCAACCCCGCCTCGATGACGGCAGCGCTCGAAGTCCTTGCCTCCAGCAAGCCCCGCGACGGGGTCGGCCGTCTGGTGAAGGGTCGCCGGATCGCCATTCTGGGCGATATGCTCGAGCTTGGGCCGACCGAGGCCGAGCTGCACGCCGCCTTGGCCCTCGATCCTTCGATGCCTGCGGTCACGGTCGTCCATTGCGTCGGCCCCCGAATGCGGGCGCTCTACGAGGCGCTGCCCGAGGCCGCGCGCGGGCGTTGGGTCGAGAGTGTGCAGGATATTCTTCCCGAAGTGCACCGCTGCGTCGATGCGGGCGACGTGGTGCTGGTGAAAGGCTCCAAGGGCAGCAAAGTCAGCCTTGTCGTTGACGTTCTGCGCAAATTGGGGCAACGCAGACCGAACCCGGAAACCGAGACCTGATCATATGCTTTACTGGCTCACAGCCCTCTCCGATGGCGGCGACATCTTCAACCTCTTCCGCTACATCACCTTCCGGGCGGGCGGGTCGTTCCTGACCGCGCTTCTCTTTGGCTTCATGTTCGGGCGGCCGCTTATCAACGTTCTTCGCCGCAAACAGGGCAAGGGCCAGCCGATCCGCTCGGACGGGCCCGAGGGGCATTTCGTCAAGGCGGGCACGCCGACCATGGGGGGCCTCTTGATTATCGCGGCGCTGACCGTTGCGACGCTTCTTTGGGCGCGGCTCGATAATCAGTATGTCTGGATGGTTCTCTTTGTGACCCTCTCTTTCGCCGCGATCGGCTTTGCCGACGATTATGCGAAGGTCAGCAAGCAGACGACTGCGGGCGTTTCGGGCAAGATCCGGATGCTCCTTGGCCTTCTGGTGGCGGCGGTCGCGGGCTATTGGGGGGCGAGCCTGCATCCCGAGGGGCTGACCAACCAGCTGGCCTTGCCGATTTTCAAGGATACGCTTGTCAATCTGGGCGTTCTTTTTGTGCCCTTCGCGGTGATCGTGATCGTCGGTGCGGCGAATGCGGTGAATTTGACGGATGGCCTTGATGGCCTTGCCATCATGCCGGTGATGATTGCGGCGGGGGCCTTTGGCGTGATCGCCTATGCCGTGGGTCGGGTCGACTTCACGAGCTATCTCGAGGTCCATTATGTGCCCGATACCGGCGAGATCCTGATTTTCTGCGCGGCGCTTATCGGCGGCGGCCTTGGGTTTTTGTGGTATAACGCGCCGCCTGCGGCGGTGTTCATGGGCGATACCGGGAGCCTTGCTCTGGGCGGGGCTTTGGGCGCGATTGCGGTGGCGACGAAGCACGAGATCGTGCTGGCGATTGTGGGCGGGCTCTTCGTGGTCGAGGCGCTGAGCGTGATTATTCAGGTCATGTATTTCAAGCGCACCGGCAAGCGGGTTTTCCTCATGGCGCCGATCCATCATCACTATGAGAAGAAGGGCTGGTCGGAGCCGCAGATCGTGATCCGGTTCTGGATCATCTCGCTCATTCTGGCGATGCTGGGATTGGCGACGCTGAAGATCCGATAGGCGAGGGGCCAGCCCCTCGCGCTCCCCGGAGTATTTTCGGCCAAAAGAAATGGGGCCTTGTTGCTGCGGGGCGGGGCGCGGCAGGATTGTACCGAACGCGGAGGCGGGGATGATTCCGGTCAGAGGTTTTGAACATCGGAAGGTTGCGGTCTTGGGGCTTGGGCGCTCGGGCAAGGCGACGGTGGCCGCTTTGGAAGCGGGCGGGGCCGAGGTGATTGCCTGGGACGACGGGGTGCAGGCGCGCGAGGCGGCGGAGGCGGCGGGGATCGCTTTGGTCGATTTCACGCGGCATGGGGCGCTTGAAGGCGTGGCGGCGCTCATCACTTCGCCGGGCATTCCGCATCTTTATCCAGCGCCGCATCCGGCGATTGCCGCCGCCTGGGAGGTGGGGGTTCCGGTGGATAATGACATCGGTCTCTTCTTCCGCTCGTTCGGCGAGCATGAGTGGGATGATTTCGAGGTGACGCCGCGGGTGATTGCGGTCACCGGCTCAAACGGGAAATCGACGACATCGGCGCTCATTCATCACATCCTGACCTGGGCCGGGCGGCCAACGCAGCTGGCGGGGAATATCGGGCGGGGCGTGTTGGACATTGCACCGGCGCGGGATGGCGAGGTGGTGGTGCTGGAGCTGTCGTCCTATCAGACGGAGCTGGCGCGGTCGCTCACGCCGGATGTGGCTGTTTTGACGAATATCTCGCCGGATCATTTGGACAGGCACGCAGGTCTCGGCGGCTATTTCGCGGCCAAGCGTCGGCTTTTTGCCGAGGGCGGGCCGGATCGGGCTGTCATCGGGGTTGATGAGAACGAGGGGCGGTTTCTCGCAGGTCAGATGGCCGAGGGGATGGGGGATGACCGGGTGATCCGCGTCTCTTCGGGGCAGAAGCTCGGTGGCGAGGGGTGGAATGTTTTCTCCCGCAAGGGCTTTCTTGCCGAGACGCGCAAGGGGCGGCAGGTGGCCTCGATCGACCTGCGGTCTATTGCCGGGCTTCCGGGGGCGCACAACCACCAGAACGCCTGCGCTGCCTATGCCACGTGCCGCACGCTCGGGATTGGGCCGAAGGCCATCGAGGCGGCGTTTGCGAGCTTTCCGGGCCTGCCGCATCGCAGCCAGCTGATCGCCGAGGCGGGCGGGGTCCGCTATGTGAATGACAGCAAAGCCACCAACGTCGATAGCGCCGCCAAGGCGCTCGCGGCATTCGACAAGATCCGCTGGATCTGTGGGGGCCTCCAGAAGGAAGGCGGGCTTGGCGGGCTGGTCCCACATCTGGGCCATGTGGCCAAGGCCTATGTGATCGGCCGCGAGGCCGCCGATTTCGCGCGGCAATTGCCGGGGGTCGAGGCGGAGGTTTGCGGCACCATGGAGGTGGCAGTCGCCAAGGCGATGGTCGAGGCTCAGGCGGGCGAGGTCGTACTTTTGGCGCCGGCCTGCGCCAGTTTCGACCAGTATGACAATTTCGAAAAGCGCGGCGAGGATTTCGCAGCGCGGGTTCGGGCGGCGCTCGGCTAGGCCCGATCTCGGCTAGGCGCGGGCGCGGATCGCGGCGCCTGCGGCGAAGGCCGAGGACCAGGCCCATTGGAAATTATAGCCGCCGAGCCAGCCGGTCACGTCGACGCATTCACCAATGAAATACAGGCTGGGGATGGCGCGGGCCATCATCGTGGCGGAATCCAGATCTCGGGTGTCGATGCCGCCTACGGTGACCTCGGCGGTGCGGTAGCCTTCGGTGCCGGTGGGCGTCAGGTGCCAGTGGCGCAGCGCGTCCACAAGACCCGCGATCCGCTTGTCCGACCATTCGGCGGCATTACCCGAAAGGTCCATCTCGGCCGACAGATGGTCGATGACGCGGGCGGGGAAAGACTGGGCGAGGATCGTCGTCATGTTCTTGCGCGGGGCTTCGCGGCGGGCGGCCTTGAGGCGCTCGGCTAGGTCAAATCCGGGTGTAAGGTCGACAGTGATCTCTTCGCCCTCGCGCCAGTAGGACGAGGCTTGCAGGGTGGCGGGGCCAGAGAGGCCGCGGTGGGTGAAGAGCATGGATTCCTCGAAGGCGGGGCCTTTGGCGGCGGTCATGCGGACGGGCAGGGCCACGCCCGCGAGAGGGCGGAAGCGCTCGCCCTCGAAGGTGAAGGGGACAAGGCCCGCGCGGGTCTCGGTCACGCGCAGGCCGAAATCGGCGGCGATAAGATAGGCAAGGCCCGTGGCGCCCATCTTGGGGATCGATTTGCCCCCCGTAGCGACGACGAGATTGCGGGCGGTGATCCGGTGCTCGCGCCCGTCGCGGCGCAGGGTTGCGCGGAAGGCGCTGCCATCGTGGGTGATTGCGTTGATCTCGGTCTCGAGCCAGAGGTCGGCCCCGGCCTTCGTCATCTCGGTGCGCAGCATGGCGACGATCTCTTTGGCGGAGGTGTCGCAGAAAAGCTGGCCCAGTGTCTTTTCGTGCCAGCGGATGCCGTGGCGCTCGATCAGGGCGATGAAATCCTGCGGCGTATAGCGCGAGAGGGCGGATTTGTGGAAATGTCGGTTTTCGGAGAGGAAATTGGCGAAGGTCAGGTCGCGGTTGGTGAAATTGCAGCGCCCGCCGCCGGAAATGCGGATCTTTTCGCCCGGTGCGCGGGCGTGATCGACGACCAAAGCGCCGGGGCCTGCGTGAGCCGCGCAGAACATGCCGGCCGCGCCGGCGCCGAGGATGAGGGTCTGGACTTCCATGCCCCCCGCCTGCCGTGAATCCGCGTCCGGCGCAAGGCCGCCGATGCGGGGTATTTCGCTGGAAATCGTAGGGACAAGCGGATAGTCTAGCCGCGAGACCCGGTAAACGGGCAGACAGAGGCAGCAGGCGGACCCATCCCATGACTGAAATGGTCTATGGCACCGTGCCGGCGCAGACCGGCGATCCCATCATTCCCCGCTGGTGGCGGACGATCGACCGTTGGACGATGTCGTGCATTCTGATCCTCTTTGGGATCGGCCTTCTTCTTGGCCTTGCCGCCTCGCCGCCCTTGGCCGAGCGCAATGGCCTTGCGCCCTTTTACTACGTCACCCGACAGGCCGCTTTCGGCGGCATGGCGATCACCGTGATGATTGTCACCTCGATGATGTCGCCCCGCCTCGTGCGGCGGCTCGCGGTTCTCGGGTTCCTCGCGGCTTTCGTGGCGTTGGCGCTTCTGCCCTTTCTCGGGACGGATTTCGGCAAGGGGGCGGTGCGCTGGTATTCGCTAGGCTTTGCCTCGGTGCAGCCGTCCGAGTTCCTCAAGCCCGTGTTTATCGTTGTGGCCGCGTGGCTCATGGCGGCGAGCTATGAGATTGGAGGCCCGCCGGGCAAGACTTATTCCTTTGCGCTCACCGTGGCGATCTGCCTGATGCTGGCGCTGCAGCCCGATTTCGGACAGGCGGCGCTCGTGGTTTTCGCTTGGGGTGTCATGTATTTCGTGGCCGGGGCTCCGATGGTCCTGATCTTCGGCGTCACAGGCCTCGTGATCGGCTCGGGCGTCCTTGCCTACAACAGCTCCGAACATTTCGCCCGCCGCATCGACGGCTTTCTCAGCCCCGAGGTCGATCCCCGCACCCAGCTTGGCTATGCCGCGAACGCGATCCGCGAAGGCGGGTTCTTTGGCGTGGGGGTGGGCGAGGGGCAGGTGAAGTGGTCGCTTCCCGATGCGCATACCGATTTCATCATCGCCGTCGCCGCCGAGGAATATGGCCTCGTCTGCGTTCTGGCGATCATTGTCCTTTATATGGTTATCGTGGTGCGCTCGCTCGCGCGGTTGATGGGCGAGCGTGATCCCTTCATCCGCATCGCCGGAACCGGCCTAGCCTGCGCCTTCGGCGTGCAGGCGATGATCAATATGGGCGTGGCGGTGCGCCTTCTGCCCGCCAAGGGCATGACCCTGCCGTTTGTCTCCTACGGCGGCTCGTCGCTCATCGCGGGCGGCGTGATGGTCGGGATGCTTCTGGCGTTCACCCGCTCGCGGCCGCAGGGCAAGATGGGCGACATCCTTTCGCGCCGGGGCCACTGATGGCCGCGCCGCTTCTTGTGATCGCTGCCGGCGGGACCGGCGGGCATATGTTTCCCGCTCAGGCCTTGGCGGAAGAGATGGTGCAACGCGGCTGGCGGGTGAAGCTCTCGACCGACGCGCGCGGCGCGCGCTATGCGGGCGGGTTTCCGAAAGAGGTCGAGGTCACGCAGGTGGCGAGCGCGACCTTCGCGCGGGGCGGCGTTGCCGCTAAACTGCTTGTCCCCATCCGCATCCTCGCTGGAATTGGCGCGGCGAAGTGGCGGATGCTGCGGGATCGGCCTGCGGCGGTCGTGGGCTTTGGCGGCTATCCGGCAATCCCGGCGATGGCGGCGGCTTGGGCCCTGCGGGTGCCACGGATGATCCACGAGCAGAACGGGGTTCTGGGGCGGGTCAATCAGGTCTTTGCGCGGCGGGTCGACAAGGTCGCTTGCGGAACATGGCCGACAGCCTTGCCGAACGGGATTGAAGGTATCCACACCGGCAACCCCGTTCGCGCCGCGATCCTTGAGCGGGCAGGGGCGGGCTATATCCCGCCCGGCGATTATCCGATGGCGATCCTCGTCACTGGCGGCAGCCAAGCGGCGCGGCTTCTGTCGGACATGGTCCCGCCCGCGCTCGCGGCCTTGCCCGATGCCCTGCGCCGTCATGTGCGCGTCTTTCACCAAGCGCGGCCCGAGGATATCGAACGCGTCACCGCCGCCTATGCCGAGGCGGGCATTTCTGCCGAGGTCCTGAACTTTTTCACCGATATGCACCGCCGCATCGCCGAGGCGCAGCTGGTGATCGCCCGTTCCGGCGCGTCGACTGTCGCCGATATTTCGATCATCGGGCGGCCCGCGATTTTTATCCCCCTCGCCATCGCCATCCGCGACGAGCAGACCGCTAACGCCCGCGCCATGGTCGAGGCCGGCGGCGCCGTGCTCATCCCTGAATCCGCCCTTGATGTTTCGGCCCTCAGCGCGCACATAGCCGCGATCCTTGGCGCGCCTGAGAAGGCCAGCGCCATGGCCGCCGCCGCTTTGGGCTGTGGCCGCCCCGATGCAACAGACCGGCTCGCAGCCCTCGTCGAAGAGCTCGCCGGCCAAAGGAGCCAGCCATGAACGCAGCTGCGACCAAACTTCCCCTCGATGTCGGTCCGATCCATTTCGTGGGGATCGGCGGGATCGGGATGTCGGGGATTGCCGAGGTTTTGTTGAACCACGGCTATTCGGTGCAGGGCTCGGACCTGAAAGCCACCAAGATCACCGACCGCCTTGCCTCGATGGGGGCGCAGATTTTCGAAGGCCAGCGGGCCGAGAACCTTGAGAACGCGGCTGTTGTGGTGATTTCCTCCGCGATCAAGAAGGGCAACCCCGAGCTTGATGAGGCCCGCCGCCGCAAGCTGCCGGTTGTGCGCCGCGCCGAGATGCTGGCCGAGCTTATGCGCCTCAAGTCAAACGTCGCCGTGGCAGGAACCCACGGCAAGACGACAACCACGACGATGGTCGCGGCGCTTCTTGACGCAGGCCATTTCGATCCGACCGTGGTCAACGGCGGGATCATCCACGCCTATGGCTCGAACGCCCGCGTGGGGCAGGGCGAATGGATGGTGGTCGAGGCCGACGAGAGCGATGGCACCTTCAACCGCCTGCCCGCGACGATCGCGATCGTGACCAATATCGACCCCGAGCACATGGAGCATTGGGGCACGATCGAGAACCTGCGCAAGGGCTTCACTGATTTCGTCTCCAACATCCCCTTCTACGGCATCGCCGTCTGCTGCACCGATCACCTCGAGGTCCAGTCGCTCGTCGGCAAGATCACCGACCGCCGCGTGGTGACTTTCGGCTTTAACGCGCAGGCCGATGTGCGGGCGGTAAACCTGCGCTATGCCAAGGGGGTCGTCCATTTCGATATCGCGCTGCAGGCCGAGGATCAGGTGATCGAAGGATGCACCCTGCCGATGCCCGGCGATCACAACGTCTCGAACGCTTTGGCCGCCGTGGCCGTGGCCCGCCACCTTGGCATGAAGAAAGACGAGATCCGCGCCGCGCTGGCCGCCTTTGGCGGGGTCAATCGCCGCTTTACCAAGGTGGGCGAGGTGAATGGCGTGACCATCATTGACGACTACGGCCACCATCCCGTTGAAATCGCAGCGGTTCTCAAAGCTGCACGACAGGCTTCCGAAGGCCGCGTGATCGCGGTGCATCAGCCGCACCGCTATACGCGCCTCTCCAATCTTTTCGAGGACTTCTGCTCCTGCTTCAATGATGCGGATGTGATCGGCATCGCCGAGGTCTATGCCGCGGGCGAAGAGCCGATCCCGGGGGCTACCCGCGAGGATCTGGTGGCGGGCATCTCGGCGCACGGGCATCGCCATGCCGTGTCGGTTCTGGATGAAAACGGTCTCGAGGCGCTGGTGCGGGCCGAGGCCAAGCCGGGTGATATCGTCGTCTGTCTTGGCGCGGGAACGATCAGCACATGGGCGCATGGCCTGCCGGAGCGGCTGAACAGAAGCGCGTGACCCAGGCCTTCTGAGACGCCATCGGGCTCAGCTGTTCTTCCTTGTCAACGCGACCCTCCTCCTGTTTTAACAGTGGAAGCCCCAAGCGCCTTTCGGGGTGCAGATACGGGAGCTGATTGTGCCTCCGGCGCTTCTCGTAAAGACGGGGAAATAGACATGACGACCTCTCTTGTTCTCTCATTCGTCTGGCTGATCCTCGCCAACGTCTTGGCTATGATCCCCTCGAACGAGGATCATTGGCGACGCGCATATTTCCTGATTGCCGTGGGTCTTCCGCTTTGGGTCTGGCTTCTGGTTCAAAATGGCCCGTTCGTCGCGATTGTCATTCTGGCCGCGGCGGCATCGGTCTTGCGCTGCCCGTTGCGGTATCTCCTGCGTTGGGTCCGGCGACGGTCGGAGGCGGCCAAGCGTGACACTTCTCGATCTTTTCGCACTGGCCCTCATGGCGGCCGGCGCGGCGGGCGGGTGGTATTTGACGGCACGGCGTCGTTGGAAAATGCTGACAGGGTTTGGGGTGCTCGCCGGTTTGGGCTTTGCTTTGGCGGTTCGGCAAACGCAATCGGCAGAGGACTGGAATGCCTATCTCTATCTTGCTGTCGCCCTGTTTTTGACAGGGCCGGTGTTTGTCGGTCTGCTCGTAGGGGCACTGGAGCGCGGGATATACGACTGGTTTGCGCGGACCAAAGCCCGCTAGTTCTCGAACCAAGGCTGGAAGGCTGGCGCGAGAGGGATTATGCACTCTGAAAAGGACCGCGCCGGTTGGCGCGGCTGCCGAAATCAACGAACAGGCCGAGCCAATGCCCACCCAACTGCCCACGCCTCGGGGAACCTTGACCGAGAACCGCCCCTTAGCAGACCTGACATGGATGCGCGTGGGCGGGCCCGCGGATTGGCTCTTTCAGCCGGCCGATGCCGATGATCTTGCGGCGTTCCTTGCTGCGCTCGACCCCGAAGTGCCAGTTTTCGTCATGGGCGTGGGTTCCAACCTCATCGTCCGCGATGGCGGAATCCGTGGGGTGGTGATCCGCATGGGCCGCGGCTTCAACGGCATTGAAATTGACGGCGATCAGGTGATTGCCGGAGCCGCCGCGCTCGACGCCCATGTGGCCCGCAAGGCCGCCGAGGCGGGGCGCGATCTGACCTTCCTGCGGACCATTCCCGGCACCATTGGGGGCGCGGTTCGGATGAACGCGGGCTGCTATGGCTCTTATGTGGCGGATGTTCTGGTGTCGGTCGATGTGATCCACCGTGATGGTCGTCGGGAGACGATCCCCGCCGGCGGCCTCGACCTGCGCTACCGCCAAAGCACCCTGCCGGAAGGGGCCGCGATTATCGCCGCCCGCTTTGCCGCCCCGCAGGGCGATCCGGCCGAGCTTGCGGCCCGAATGGAAGCCCAGCTCGCCAAGCGCGACGAGACCCAGCCCACCAAAGACCGCACCGCCGGCAGTACCTTTCGCAATCCGGCGGGCTATTCCTCGACCGGACGGTCCGACGATACGCATGAGTTGAAGGCCTGGAAAGTCATAGAAGATGCCGGGATGCGCGGGGCGCGCAGGGGTGGGGCGGTGATGAACGAAAAACACGCCAATTTCCTGACCAACGCGGGCGGCGCGACCGCGGCCGACCTCGAAGGTTTAAGCGAAGAGGTACGAAAAAAGGTTTACGATTCAAGTGGTATCACGCTAGAGTGGGAAATCATGAGGGTCGGCGAACCGGCCCCGGATACGAGCAAAGACTAGACTAGATACAGGGCCGAACGGCCTGACCCCGGGCAAGGGTCGAATGTAACGAATGACGGGCCAAAAAGGCCTGCGTGTGAGGCAGCGGGAATGTCGGGCGGTACGGCTCCCAAAGTGGCTGTGTTGATGGGTGGACCATCGGCCGAGCGTGAGGTTTCCCTCAGCTCGGGCCGCGAATGCGTTCGCGCCCTCGAGGCTGCCGGTTTTGCCGTCACTACCATTGATGCAGGCCAAGATATCGTCGACCAGCTCAAGGCTGCTGCGCCCGATGTCGTCTTTAACGCCCTGCACGGGCGCTGGGGCGAGGATGGCTGCGTGCAGGGCATCCTTGAATGGCTGGGCCTGCCCTATACCCATTCCGGTGTTCTGGCCTCGGCTCTTGCGATGGACAAGGAACGGACCAAGGCGGTCTACCGCGCTGCGGGCCTGCCGGTTGTCCCGAGCCTTCTGGCCCTGCGCGACGAGGTGCGCCAACGCCACGTCATGCCGCCGCCCTATGTGGTCAAACCCAATAACGAAGGCTCGTCGGTCGGTGTCTATATCGTCCACGATGCCGCCAATGCCCCGCCGCAGCTCGACGATGTGATGCCCGAGACTGTGATGGTCGAGGCCTATGCGCCGGGCCGCGAGATGACCGTTACGGTGATGGGCGACCACGCCCTGGCCGTGACCGATATCCTCACAAGCGGCTGGTATGACTATCACGCGAAATACGCGACCGGCGGCTCGCGCCACGTCATCCCCGCCGCAATTCCTGAAGAGATTGCCGAGGCCTGCCTCGACTATGCGCTGCGCGCCCATCAGGCGCTGGGCTGCCGTGGCCTGTCGCGCACCGATTTCCGCTGGGACGAAACCCGCGGCCTCGATGGCCTTGTGCTTCTGGAAACCAACACCCAGCCCGGCATGACCCCGACATCGTTGGCCCCTGAGCAGGCGGCCCATGTCGGGATCAGCTTCCCCGAACTGTGCCGCTGGCTGGTGGAGGATGCGTCATGTCATCGATAGGCTTCTCCTCGCACCGCGACCCGTCCCCGAGCCGCTGGAGCTATCGTTGGCAGCGTTGGATGCTCACACCAGGGGTCCGGCAAACACTGCGTCTCGGCGGGCCGCTCGTTCTGATTGGCGTCATCGCAACCGTCTGGTTCGCCGACGATCAGCGGCGGGCCATGTTCTTTGCCGGTGTGGCCGAGGTTCGGAATTCCATCGAAACCCGCCCGGAGTTTACCGTCACTGCGATGGCGATCGACGGAGCCGGACCCGAGGTCGCTGATGCGATCCGCCAGGTTCTGCCGCTGGATTTCCCGATGACATCCTTTGACCTCGACCTCGATGCGCTGCGGGCGGCGGTGCTCAAGGTCGGGGCGGTTGCAGATGCGACGGTGCGGGTAAAGTCCGGGGGAATCCTCGAGATTCACATCACACCCCGTATTCCGGTGGCTCTTTGGCGGCAGGATGACGGTTTGCACCTTATCGACCGTGACGGAACCGACATGGGCGCCGTAGCAACACGCGCCGACCGGCCCGACCTGCTTTTGGTGGCCGGAGATGGGGCCAAAGAAGCGCTCGGCGAGGCGATGGCGATCATGGCCGCAGCCCGCCCCATAGCGCCGCATATGAGGGGCCTCGTGCGGATGGGCGACAGGCGCTGGGATCTGGTTCTCGAGCGCGGCCAGCGGATCATGCTGCCGCAGGACAATGCCCTTGCGGCGCTCCAGCGCGTCGTCGTCATGGCACAGACACAGGATCTTCTCGAACGCGATATCGTCGCGGTCGATATGCGTAATCCGGATCGGCCAACCATAAGGCTGACCGGGGGGGCTGCCGCAGAGATGCGGCAAATCAATGCGGCAGTTTCAGGAACAGGCAACTAGATGCGGCAACTTTACGAAACCCAGCGCGCCATGCGTGCGATCCGGCAGGCGGCGCTTCAGCGCGGCGTCATCGCGATCCTTGATATCGGCACCTCCAAGATCGCCTGCCTTGTTCTGCGCTTCGACGGACCCGACCGCTTCCGCGAGAGCGATGGGATCGGCCCGATGGCTGGGCAAAGCACCTTCCGGGTGATCGGCGCGGCGACGACCCGCTCGCGCGGGGTTCGCTTCGGCGAAATCGATGCCATGCAGGAAACCGAACGCGCAATCCGCACCGCCGTTACGGCCGCGCAAAAGATGGCCAACCTTCGGGTTGATCACGCCATCGTTTCGCTCAGCGGCGCACGGCCGCGGTCCTATGGCCTTGATGGTGAGGTCGAGATCGATGGCGGCACGGTCCGCGAGGGCGATATCGGCCGGGTGCTGGCCGCTTGCGATATGCCCGACTATGGCGAAGACCGGGAGGTTCTGCACGCTCATCCTGTAAACTTCGCCCTCGATCACCGCACAGGGCTTGCCGATCCCCGTGGGCAGATGGGCAACCGCTTGACCACCGATCTTCACCTTCTGACGGTTGATGCCAGTGCGCTTCAGAACATCCTCTATGCGGTCAAGCGCTGCGATCTCGAGCTGGCGGGGATTGCCTCCTCGGCCTATGTGGCTGGTCTGGCGAGCCTTGTAGAAGACGAACAACAGCTTGGCGCCGCCTGCATCGACATGGGTGGTGGTTCAACATCGATCTCTATCTTCATGAAAAAGCACATGATCTATGCCGATGCGGTGCGTATGGGCGGCGATCATGTCACCTCGGATATCTCGATGGGACTTCAGGTTCCGATGTCGACCGCCGAGCGGATCAAGACCTTCTATGGCGGGGTCTTGGCCACCGGCATGGACGACCGCGAAATGATCGAGACCCAGGGCGAGACCGGGGATTGGGAACACGACCGCCGCACGGTGAGCCGCGCCGAGCTCATTGGCATCATGCGCCCGCGGGTCGAAGAGATCCTTGAAGAGGTGAAGGCACGGCTTGACGCGGCCGGGTTTGAACACCTTCCGAGCCAGCAGATCGTGCTGACCGGTGGTGGCAGCCAGATCCCCGGCCTCGATGGGCTTGCAAGCCGCATCCTCGGCCGACAAGTGCGACTCGGTCGCCCGTTGAGGGTACAGGGCTTGCCGCAGGCGGCCTCTGGCCCCGGCTTTTCGGCCGCCGTGGGCCTGTCACTTTTCGCCGCGAATCCCCAGGATGAATGGTGGGATTTCGAGATTCCCGCCTCCAGCTACCCCGCCAGATCGCTCAGAAGGGCCGTCAAATGGTTTAGGGATAACTGGTAATACGCAAGATTTTGCTCATTCGCCGATATCCGGCGGAAAAATTGCTGCCTGACTCCATATTTTGTGGAGTTTCGGTGTTTTTCTCGTGACCTGAAGGCCGCAAGCCGATAGGATCGCAGCAATTTAGGCAAGGAGTGCCCGCTCCAAGACGGGCCCGTAACAGACAGGCGGATTTAGTATGACGTTGAACCTCTCGATGCCCGGGCAAGAAGATCTGAAACCCCGGATTACCGTATTTGGCGTAGGCGGGGCTGGCGGCAACGCGGTTAACAACATGATCGAAAAAGAGCTCGAGGGCGTCGAGTTCGTGGTTGCCAACACGGATGCTCAGGCGCTCCAGCAATCCAAGTCCAAGTCGAAGATCCAGATGGGCCTCAAGGTCACCGAGGGTCTCGGGGCAGGGGCACGCGCGACGGTCGGCGCGGCGGCTGCGGAGGAAAGCATCGAGCAGATCGTCGATCACCTTGCCGGATCGCATATGTGCTTTATCACCGCCGGCATGGGCGGCGGCACCGGGACGGGTGCTGCACCGATCATCGCGCAGGCGGCCCGCGAGCTGGGTGTTCTGACCGTGGGTGTCGTGACCAAGCCCTTCCAGTTTGAAGGCGCCAAGCGGATGCGTCAGGCCGAGGACGGCGTTGAGGCGCTGCAGAAGGTCGTCGATACGCTGATCATCATCCCCAACCAGAACCTGTTCCGCCTTGCCAACGAACACACCACCTTTACCGAAGCCTTCGCCCTGGCCGACGATGTGCTTTATCAGGGCGTCAAGGGCGTGACCGACCTCATGGTGCGTCCGGGCCTGATCAACCTCGATTTCGCCGACGTGCGCGCGGTGATGGACGAGATGGGCAAGGCCATGATGGGCACCGGCGAAGCCACAGGCGAAAGCCGCGCGATCGAGGCCGCCGAGAAGGCGATTGCCAACCCGCTCCTGGACGAGATCAGCCTCGAAGGCGCCCGCGGCGTTCTTATCAACATCACCGGCGGCTACGATCTTACCCTCTTCGAACTTGACGAGGCCGCGAACAAGATCCGCGAGAAGGTCGATCCCGAAGCCAACATCATCGTCGGCTCGACCCTCGATACCTCGATGGACGGCCGGATGCGCGTCTCGGTCGTGGCGACTGGCATCGATGCCGCGGTAAGCAAAGCCGAAGCCCCGCTGCCGCGCCGGTCGATGGCTCAGCCGCTCGTCGCCGCACAGCCGGCGCCCAAGCCCGCCGCTCAGCCAGTGGCTCAACCCGCCGCCCGCCCCGCTGCCGCAGCTGTCTCCGCCGCGCGGACACAGGTAGTTCAATCCAACCCCCTTCAGGAAAACCTGTTCGAGGACGAGATGGACATGACTGCGGTCGAGCAGGCCGAGGATATCTTTGAGGAATTCGAGCCGGAACTGGCCGAGGACGACCTGCCGCCGCCGGCCTACACCCCGCGTGCAGAGCCGCCGATGGATCGTGCCCCCGATGCCTTCGTTGCCCCGCGGGCCCCGGGAACACCGTCGCCCGATGCAATGCGCCGCCTCCAAGCGGCTGTTTCCAAGGTGCCGGACAGCAGCCCGGCCCCCTGGCGTCAGCCGATGTCGGCCCAGCGTCCGTTGGGCGAGCCCGAAAAGCCGCGCTTTGGCATCAACGCGCTCATCAACCGCATGACCGGCCACGCTCAGGCTCCTGCCGCCGATCACCGGCTTCAGCCGCAGCCGCGCCCGCAGAGCCACGCGGTAGAAACCGATCCCGATCAGGAAAAGATCGAGATTCCCGCTTTCCTGCGTCGACAAGCCAACTGAGCATTCACAATATCCTTCAAAACCGCCCCGATATCGGGGCGGTTTTCGTTTGTGACGCGGGGCGGCCAAATATTTGGCTTTTGAATCAAGTCATTGCGATTGTTACAGGCCGTTGCAATCTGTGAGTTGAGCCCGCGCGCGTGAAGGCATACCTCCTTGCCCAAGAAACGAGGCACCTTTGCAGAGCACGCTCTCACAATCTGTCCGCTTTGCCGGACATGGCCTTCATCACGGTCGTCCGGCCAAGGTCGTTTTGCGCCCGGCGCCTGCAGGGCACGGTATCGTCTTTCGGCGCACCGATGTGGTCGCGGTCGATGCGCTGGTTCCGGCCCGTTGGGATCTGGTGGTTCAGGAACCGCTGAATACCCGGATCGAGAATGAAAGCGGTGTCAGTGTTGCAACGGTCGAACATCTGATGGCCGCTCTGGCCGGGTGTGGGATCCATAACGCTCTGATCGAAATCGACGGAACCGAAGTGCCGATCCTCGATGGCAGCTCGGCCCAGTTTGTGCGCGGGCTTATCGCCGCCGGTATCCAGCGCCAGAACGCCCCGCTGCGGGCGATCAAAGTGCTCAAGCCTGTCGAAGTGTCTCATGGTGCGGCAAAGGCGAGCCTCCTGCCGTCGCCAAACCTGCAAATCGATTTCTCCATCGAGTTTGCCGATGCCGCCATTGGCCGGCAAAGCAAGATGCTCAGCATGGCCAACGGCACATTCGTTCGTGAACTGTCGAGCAGCCGGACCTTTTGCCGGCAGGCAGATGTGGACGCGATGCACGCGGCGGGGCTCGCCCTTGGCGGCAGCTACGACAATGCGGTGGTCGTCGAAGGGGATACGGTCCTGACGCCGGGTGGCCTGCGCTATTCTGACGAGGCCGTGCGCCACAAGATGCTCGATGCGCTTGGCGATCTCTATACCGCTGGCGCACCGATTCTCGGCCGCTATGTTGGGATCCGCGCGGGCCACGCCCTGACCAACAAACTTTTGCGCGCCCTTTTTGCCGATCCCGAGGCTTGGGCCTATGTGGATTGCGATACTGCAACCGCGGCAAGCCTGCCGGGCGCGGGCCTTCACGCCAGCGATCTGGCGGTCGTCGCCTGAAGCGCGACGACAGGCAAAAGGCATTTTGCGCCCAATCTTTCTGTGATAGACGGATGGGTGACGGGGGCGATCCCCTTCCAATCACAGGCACGGATGTCGGGGGGCTGAATGTCAGGCCAAAAATCAGGCGCAACGCTTCGAGCAACGCTCACCGGATCGCTTCTGGCCATCGCCCTTCTGTCGGGGTGCAGCAAGCTCAGCTTCGAAGACGAGGTTCCGTTTGAGAACTATACCGCCGAGGAAATCTATCAGCGCGGCGAATACGAGCTTTCGCGTGGCAAGGAGCCTCAGGCAGCACGCTATTTCAGCGAGATCGAGCGCCTCTATCCCTATTCCGAATGGGCCAAGCGCGGGCTCATTATGCAGGCTTTCGCCTATCACCGCGACAAGGACTATGCCAATAGCGCTGCCGCCGCCCAGCGGTTCCTCGATTTCTATCCGGCCGACGGCGATGCCGCCTATGCCCAATATCTTCTGGCACTGTCCTATTACGACCAGATCGACGAGATCGGACGCGATCAGGGGCTTACCATCAAGGCGCTGCAGGCGTTGCGCCGTGTGATCGAACTTTATGCCGACAGCGAATACGCAAGCTCTGCCCGCCTGAAGTTCGATTTTGCCTTCGACCACCTCGCCGCCAAAGAGATGGAAGTCGGCCGCTATTATCTCAAGCGCGGGCATTATGCGGCGGCCATCAACCGGTTCCGTCTGGTTGTTGAAGAGTATCAGACCACCCGCCACACGCCCGAAGCCCTCTTGCGCCTTGTCGAAAGCTATCTGGCCCTTGGTCTGCGCGACGAAGCCCAGACCGCCGGTGCGATCCTCGGCCACAACTTCCAGTCTACCGAATGGTATCAGGATGCCTATGATCTGCTGACAGGGCAGGGCCTCGAGGCCAAGGCCTCAGGCAACAGCTGGCTGTCGTCGATCTATCGGCAGATGGTCAAGGGCGAGTGGCTGTGATGAAGGCAGGCGCCGCGCCAAGCCTTTGGTGAGCCATGCTCCGGGGCCTCGATATCCGCGATATGCTGATCATCGATCGGCTTGCTCTCGAGTTGCAGCCGGGCCTGAATGTGCTGACCGGCGAGACGGGCGCCGGCAAATCCATCCTTCTTGACGCATTGGGCTTTGTCCTTGGCTGGCGCGGGCGGGCCGAGCTGGTGCGGGCAGGGGCCGAGCAGGGCGAGGTTACGGCGGTTTTCGAGCTCAAGCCCGGCCATCCGGTGCACGAGGTCTTGGCCGAGACAGGGATCGAGGCCGAGGACGGTGAGTTGATCCTCCGACGCGTCAACACCGCCGACGGCCGCTAGACGGCGTGGGTTAACGATCGGCGGGTGTCGGGCGAGGTTTTGCGGGCCTTGTCCGAGGGGCTTGTCGAACTCCACGGCCAGCACGATGACCGCGGCCTTCTCAATCCGCGGGGGCACAGGCAATTGCTCGATGTCTTTGCCGAGGCGGGCGAACTTCTGGCTCAGACGCGCAAGGCGTGGACCGCCCGAACCGCCGCCGCCAAGGCGCTGGCCGATGCCGAGGTTCGGCTGACCGAGGCGCGGGCGGAAGAG
>JALRLK010000082.1 GCA_023254495.1 Marivivens sp.
CTACCGAAGGCACACTAGTCGTTTTTCACCACGGGCTGTCCAGCGGATACATCGATCCCGGTGATGAAGTCGACGTTCTGCTGGTTGAGCACGGTCAGCACGCTGATGAGCTTGTTCCGGATGTCCGTCGGGGCTCCGAGGGTCACCTCGGTACCGGATTTCAACGTGAACCCGAGCGACTCGGGTCCACTCACCGTGACGTGCTTGACCCGCGGTGCGAGTGATTCGGGCAGCGAAACCGCCAGTTGTGCGGCCGCCTGATACACCAACGAAGGTACGGTTCCCGGGGGCAGATTCGGCCCCACACCCTCGATCTTCATGCGGATCTGGTTGATGAAGATCACCATACAGCCCGAGCGGCTGATCGAACCGGTGAGCTTGCGCATCGCCTGACTCATCAGGCGGGCGTGAACGCCCACGCTGGAATCACCCATGTCGCCTTCAAGCTCGGATTTCGGCGTGAGTGCGGCGACTGAGTCGACCACCACAAGGCTCACCGCACCCGAGCGCACCAGCGTATCGACGATCTCGAGCGCCTGCTCGCCGGTGTCGGGTTGGGAAATCAGAAGCTCGTCAAGGTTGACGCCCAGCTTCTTGGCATATTGCGGATCGAGCGCGTGTTCGGCGTCGACAAAAGCGCAAACGCCGCCCTTTTTCTGCTCTTCGGCAATCGCATGGAGCGTCAGCGTGGTCTTGCCCGACGATTCAGGGCCGTAAACCTCGATGATCCGCCCCTTGGGCAGGCCGCCGATGCCAAGCGCGATATCAAGGCCCAGCGATCCGGTCGAGGTCGCCTCGATATCGGCGAGCTTGTTGTCGCCGCCGAGCTTCATGATCGAGCCCTTGCCAAACTGCCGCTCGATTTGCGCGAGTGCTGATTCCAGCGCCTTTTGTTTCTCAGCCGTCCGCTTGTCGTTCATGTCGAAAATTTCTGCCATTGCCATTCTAGCCATCCTTATTCCACACCCTGTTCTGGGCGGCAATTGCTGCTGATGTTCGCTTCTTGTTCTTATGGTTTATGAGATCAAAACAAGAACATTGCAAGCGATATTTCCGCAACGCCACTGTTGCGCCATCTTGGTTAAAGGATAGTTTACGACAAAGAGCAGGACGAACCCGGAGGCAGGATGCTGGTATTCTGCTAAGAGCGGCTGGTGTTTCTGGCAGTGCCCAAGACTGGCACCACCGCGCTTGAAGGCGCGCTTGCGCCGAAGGCCGCCCTCGTGTTCCGCGATCCGCCGATTCTCAAGCACACGCCGCTCTATCGCTATCGCCGTCTGGTCGAGCCTCTCCTCATGAAGGCAGGCCAAGTTGAACTCAAAACCCTCGCCGTCATCCGCCATCCCGTCGATTGGCTTGGAAGCTGGTATCGCTATCGCCACCGCGACGATCTGGTGGGCCAGCCGAATTCCACCCGCGGTGTCAGCTTTGACGACTTCATTGTGGAATACACCAGGGGCAAGCCTGCCCCCTTTGCCGATGTCGGCAGTCAGGCCAAGTTCCTCACCTCTGGAGGCGACGACAAACCTGGCCCCGATCACCTATTCCGCTATGAGGATCAGCACAAAATGCTGGCCTTCTTCGAGGAGAGATTCGGCGAACCCATCGCGCTGAAGCGCCTCAATGTCTCGCCGCCGATGGCGCTGGCGCTCAAGCCAGAGACCCTTGCGCGCCTCGAGAAGAAGCGCCCGGAAGAGTTCGAGGCTTGGGAAGGCGCGGGCCGCTAGGCGGCACTTGTTCTGACTTCGATCACGCAGGCCGCGAGGATCGTGGCCCCACCTATCCATTGCAGGGTCGAGAGCGTCTCCTCGGGCAGTAGGATCGAGGCGCTAAGGATCGCCACCATCACCTCCGACATCATCAGGATCCCCCCACGCCCCGGATAGACGATGCGCGAGGCCCAGAAGATGACGAAGATCGACGGTAGAAGGACGAAGGCCGAGCCAAAGAAGGTGAGCGGAAACGAGGCGCGCAGCATTTCGAGCGTGGGCGCCGGATCGGAGGTGGCCCACTGTCCCGCCGCGGCACAAAAGACCAAGGCGAGAAGGAATTGCGCCATGCTCGTCGTGGCGACTGGCGCCTCTGGCCAGCGCTTCATCCCCGCCGCGCCAAGCCCCCAGAGCATCCCCGCGAGAAGCGCGAAGAGATCGCCGATATTGAGCGGCTCGGACGCCCCGCTCGCCCCGCTCAGCATCATCCAAAGCCCCAGAAGGCCACCGCCGATAGCGAGATACCGCCCCGCTGTCAGCCGCTCGCCCAGCCAGAGCCAGCCAATCAACGTGGCCCAGATGGGCGTGAGATAGAACAGAAGCGTGGCGCGAATGACCGAGGAAAACACCATCGACGAGGCATAGAGGCCCAACCCGATCCCTGTCGCGGCACCGATGAACAAGACCTTCCGCAGCTCTTTCCACTCGGTCTTGCGGAACCACAGGACATAGGGGATCAGGATCACGCCAGGAAAGAAGTTGAACCACGCCACAGTCCAAGTGCCGTGGATGCCCACCTTCTCCATCTCGCGCAGCGGAAACCAGTAAAGCCCCCAGGCCGAGGCCGCGAGGAACAGCGCCAGCGACGCCCCGTTTTCGCGCCCCATCCTAAACACGCTTGGCCTTGCTCCAGTCTTGCGGGACATAGATGTCTGCCGAGCTGGCGCATTCTTCTTGGTACCAGCTTTTCACATCCGTGAGTGCCATGCGCCCTTGGAGGTAGAGGTTCACGATCTCCTGCATCTTCTCCTTGCCGAAAGAAGGATAGTGACCCGCGTGAAAGGTCTCGGCGCCCAGTCCTGCGATCCGCTCGAGCGTTCGCCGGTAGGTTTCCTTCTCCGAGTGGTAGAGATTGTCGAGCAACTCGCCATCATAGAGCGCGTCGCCCGAAAACAGCGTCTTGGACTTCACATCCCAAAGCCCGATCGAGCCCGGAGAATGCCCCGGCAGATGCAGGATCTGATAGGCTGCATCGCCGAGGTCGAGCACGTCGCCCTCGTCGAGATAGCCGGTCAGCGGCGCGGGCGTGACGTGGAAATGCTCGCGCCGGAAATCGGGATGCTGGCGCGGGTCGATCACGTCGATCTCGGTCCATGCGCCGGAATAGACCACATCGGGGTTGCTCGGATGTGCGAGGATATGCGCTTCGGCGGGATGGCCGAGGCGGCAGTCAAACTCGTGCAGGCCGGCCGAGTGGTCGAAATGGCAGTGGGTGACGATGGCTTTGAGTGGTCTGTCGCTCTCGCGCAGGATCCAGTCTTTCAGGGGGCTCACGCCCATCCCCGTATCAATCACCAGATCGAACTCGCGCCCCCGCACATGCCAGATATTGCAGCGCATGAAATTGGCGACGCCGGTTTCCTGAATGAGGCTGATGCGGTCGGAAAGGCGCAGGGTCGTGAAAGGCATCGCCGCTTACCAGTCCGCGCCGGCGTTGACCTGTATATCGACGTTGGTCAGGCCAAGCGAGGCATCGGTGCAGAAAAAGCCGATGAGATTGGCGATCTCGGAGGGCTGCACGAGGCGCCCCTGCGGGTTGGAATGGGTGAGCCTTTCACGGGCCGCCTCCGCCGTGATCCCTTTATCCTTGGCGATCCGCCCCACGGCATTGTCCATCATCGGCGTTTCCACCCATGTGGGCGAGACCGAGATACAGTTGATCCCATGCGGCGCCCCTTCGACGCCCACGGATTTCGAAAGCCCGATCACCCCCGCCTTTGAGGCACAATAAGCGGCATAGCCTGCCGCTCCCACGCTTCCGGCCGTGGATGCGACATTGGCGATCCGGCCCCATTTGGCCTCAACCATATCGCCCCAGAGGGCGCGGATCATGCGGAAGGGGCCATTGAGATTGATCTCGATCTGATCGAGCCAGTCATGGTCGGAATGCTCGGGAAAGAAGGCCTCGCGATAGATGCCTGCGGCGTTCACCAAAATAGTAGGGGCGCCGAAGTGGTGCCGGACGATGGTGGTGAAGGCATCGACAGAGGCTTGCGAGGCGACATCGAGGCGGCTGATATGGGCGTCTTTTCCTAAAAGCGCCCGCGCCTTTTCGATGGCATGAACATTGTCCGCCTGCCGCGAGCCGATGGCGACATGATGCCCTTGATCGGCCAAGGCTTTGGCCGCGGCAAGGCCAATCCCTGTGAGGCCGCCGGTGACGATCGCGACACGCTGCGCCCCCTGCCCCATGTCAGCTCCGCGACTGCATGGCGCGGATGATCATCGTCCGATCAATCTCGCCAACGATGGCTCCTCCGGCGTCTGCCACCGGCACCGGCGCATCACTCTCGGCCACCCTGTCGATCAGCTTCTCGATCTTGGTGCCCTCTTTGACCGGCTCGCCCTTGGCCTTGGCGCTGGCTGGCCGCATGATCTTGCCCGCCGACAGAACCTTGTAGCGCGGCACGTCCTCGGTAAAATCGCTCACATATTTGTTGACCGGATTGGCGACGATTTCTTCCGGTGTGCCAATCTGGCTGATCTCGCCGTCCTTCATGATGGCGATGTGATCGCCCATCTTGATCGCCTCAAGAAAGTCGTGGGTGATGAAGACCATCGTTTTCTGCAGCTTGGCCTGAAGGCTCAGAAGCTCGTCCTGCATCTCGCGCCGGATCAGCGGATCAAGCGCCGAGAACGGCTCATCGAAGATCAGGATCTCGGGATCGACCGCCATGGCGCGGGCCAGACCCACGCGCTGCTGCATTCCGCCAGAAAGCTCGCGAGGATAGCGATCTTCCCAGCCCTTTAGGCCCACAAGCTCCAGCACCTCCATCGCCTTGGCGGTGCGTTCAGCTTTTTTGACGCCCTGAACCTCGAGCCCATAGGAGATGTTGTCGATCACCTTGCGGTGCGGAAAGAGGCCAAAGTGCTGAAACACCATCGACATCTTATGACGGCGCAGGTCCCGCAAGTCCGCTTTATTCATCGCGGTCACATCCTGACCATCAATCAGGACCTGCCCGCCCGTCGGCTCGATGAGCCGCGAGATACAACGCACAAGCGTGGACTTGCCTGAGCCCGAAAGCCCCATGACCACGAAACACTCGCCCTTGCGGATATCGAAGGAAACATCTTTCACAGCAACGACGTGACCTGTTTCCTTCTGCACCTCGGCCCGCGATTTCGCGGAATCGATATTCGCCAAGACCTGTTTGGCGTGCGGGCCAAAGACCTTCCAGATGTTGCGGCAGGATATTTTGGTGGGTTTCGTCATCCCGGTTCAGTCTCGTTTTGTAGGGTCTCGGCCATACTGTTTCCCAGAGCTCGGGAGGATCAAGAAAAATATCTGCAAGAAATCGCTTTACCCGTCGGGGCAATTTCAGGAAAGTCTCATAAGAAACTGCCCGGAAGCTCAGATGTCTGCCCAACCAGCCTCGGTATCTGTCAAAAAAATTTTGACATCTAACCCGATTTTCGCGAGCGGTGGTTGGTTTGCGGTCGCGGCTCTCGTGGTCTCTTTGACTGTATGGGCGCTGGTTCATGGCCAATATGCGTTTCCAAAGGAAATATCGGACAAATTCCATTTCGCAGAATGGATAAATTCCGCCGAAGACTGGCTCGAGGCCAATTTCCGTTGGTTGACCCGCGCCATAGCCGACTACATCCGCGTGGCGCTCGAAGGGGTCGAGGTCTTTCTTTGGGAAGCCCCCTGGCCCGCCGTCGTCGTTGCGCTGACCATTCCGGCCTTGGTCTATGGCGGCCTCGGGCTTGCCCTATTCACGATGCTGGGTGTCCTCTTCTGGGCCGCGGTCAATATGTGGGACAGCGCCATGTCGACCCTGGCGCTCATGTTGGTGTCAGTGGCAATCTCGGTCGTGCTCGGGATTGCGGTTGGCGTCTGGACCTCGCAGAGCGACCGCGTTGATGCGGCGATCAAGCCAATCCTCGACACGATGCAGACGATGCCCTCTTTTGTCTATTTGATCCCCGCGATCTTCTTCTTCGGCATCGGCGGCCCCTCTGCCGCTCTGGCCATCGTAATTTATGCTATGCCTCCCGCCGTGCGACTGACCAACCTTGGCATCAGACAAGTTTCGGAAAACAGCGTCGAAGCGGCGCGGTCTTTCGGCTCGACCCGCTTGCAGCTTCTCTTCAAGGTCCAGCTGCCGCAGGCGCTTCCGTCGATCATGATGGGCATAAACCAGACGATTATGATGGCGCTGGGCCTTGCGGTTCTGGCGACATTCATCGGCGCGGGCGGGCTTGGCGAAGAGGTCTGGAAGGCGTTACAGCGGCTCAAGGTGGGCTGGTCGCTCGAAGGGGGGCTGTCTATCGTTTTCATGGCGATCATCTTCGACCGCCTGTCGCTTGCCATGAGCGCACGAGATCACGGCAGGCGGATCGTCGATCCTTCGCAAATGACCTTCCGCCTCTTGCCGCAACGCTGGCTGCACTGGCAACCGGCGCGGATTGTTGAGACGGGTATCAACGCGATTTGGGACGCGGTTGCCGCAGTCTCGACTGCCCTGACCCGCGCGATTGCGGGCGGGCTTGGAGCGATCGCAGGGCTTGCTGGTCCAGAGCGGGGCGCCAATCTGAAGCTCTGGCTCAAGGAACGGCCTGGCCTTGTCATCGGCCTTTTCATCATTCTCGCCATCTATGCTTGGGATGCCTGGGTCTCGCCCATCCCCAACTATCCGCGTGACTGGCGGATCTCGCTGCGTGGTCCGGTGGATGACGCGGTGAAATGGCTGGCGGTAGAGCCCACCTTCATCGCCTTCACCAAGGGCTTCAAGGCGATCATCTATCTCTATGCGCTGAACCCGCTCGACAAATTCTTTGTGGGCTTGCCGTGGTGGTATGTGATGGTGGCGTTCTTCTTTATCTGCTGGCGTTCGGCGAGCCTCAGCTTTGCTCTCGTTGTGGTGGCATCTCTCGCCTTCACCGGCCTTGCCGGCCTTTGGGATGTGACAATGTATACGCTGGCCGCGACCATTGCCTCGGTCGCCATCTCGGTGATTATCGGCGTGCCGCTCGGCATTGCCGCGGCCTACAGCCGGACGCTCGACGCCATCCTCCGCCCGATCCTCGACGCGATGCAGACGATGCCGACCTTCGTCTACCTGATCCCGGTCCTGATGTTCTTCGGCGGCAATCCGGTGACGGCGGTGATCGCAACCGTGATCTATGCTCTACCCCCTGTCATCCGCATGACGGTCCTCGGCCTCAGGCAGCTTCCGGACGAAATCAACGAGGTGTCGGATTCCTTTGGCTCGAGCAAATTGCAGGCGCTGATCAAAGTGCGCCTTCCCATGGCCTCGCCGTCGATCATGCTGGGCGTCAACCAGTCGGTCGTCATGGCCTTCGCCATGCAGGTCATCACACCGCTCGTTGCGGGCCTCGGCCTCGGCAAGGAAGTCTTTCACGCCATGAACCTGGCCGACACGGGCCGCGGCGTGGTTGCCGGATCGGGGATCGTCCTCTTGGCGATTGTTCTCGACCGACTGACGCAGGCCTGGACCAAGAATCAACGCATTGCACTTGGGCTATAAACGGAAAGGCTTGGCTTTTTTGGCATGCAGATGCAGGATCAAAGAAAGATAAGACTTGCCCAATCGAATGAAAAATCACGAAGACCCAAGAACATCAAAAGATGATACTAGGGAGATCCAAATGACCAAATACATTAAAATCAAAGCCGGCGCAGTAGTGCTCGGCCTGTCGGCCGCCGCCGCTTTTCCGGCGCAGGCCGATGTGTTTAATGTCCCCGACGCGGACTGGACAGGCGGCCTTGTCACTTGCCGCATCCTGACCACCATCATGGAACAGGAGATGGGCCACAAAGTCCGCCACATCACCATGCCCAGCGGCGCCGGTGTCTATGAGGGCCTCCGCTCGGGCGACCTCGACTTCGCCTGCGAAGGATGGCCGTCCTATTCCTCGTCTAAAGAGGAGTATATCAACGAATATGGCGGTGATGGCTCGGTCGTCAAGTTTGGCAATGTCGGCGTTGTCGGCGCCTCGTCCTACTAGGTGCCGCGCTATCTCGTGGAAGGTGACGGCGCCCCTGCCCCCGATCTCAAAACCCTGCAAGACCTCAACAATTACGTTGATCTCTTCAAAGCGCTCGAGACCGGCGACAAGGGTCGTATCCTCGGCTGCCCGGTTGCCGCCTGGGAATGCGACGACACCAAGCGCATGGATATGCTGGGCGTGAACTTCATGGCCGTCGAGCTTGGCTCGGAGACCGCCCACTGGGCAGAGCTGCAGGCGGCCTATGCCCGCCAAGAGCCGATCGTCGCTTACGCGTGGGAGCCGCACTGGATCCACGCCGAGCTTGATCTCGTTCCGCTGGAACTTCCGCCCTACAGCGACGAAGCCTGGCCGGCGACCGGCTGGCCGGAGGACGTGACCTATAACTACGGTCGTCCCGGTATGATGACCGAGCACCCCGATGTTGCGGCTTTGATCGCCAACTCGAACCTCACG
>JALRLK010000090.1 GCA_023254495.1 Marivivens sp.
GATCATCATGACCGCCGAGCAAGGCAAGCCCGTGGCCGAGGCCAAGGGCGAGATCGCCTATGCCGCCTCTTTCGTGGAATGGTTCGGCGAGGAAGCCAAGCGCATCTACGGCGAGACGATCCCTGGCCACATGGCCGACAAACGTATCACGGTGATCAAGCAGCCGATCGGCGTCGCCGCTGGCATCACGCCGTGGAACTTCCCTTCGGCGATGATCACCCGCAAGGCCGCCCCCGCGCTCGCCGCCGGTTGTTCCTTCGTCCTGCGCCCCGCCTCGCAAACCCCGCTTTCGGCTCTGGCCCTCGCGGTCCTTGCCGAACAGGCGGGCGTGCCCAAAGGCGTTTTGTCGATCGTCACCTCGAGCCGCGCCTCCGACATCGGCAGGGAATTCTGCGAGAACCACAAGGTCCGCAAGCTGACCTTCACCGGCTCGACCGAGGTTGGCCGTATTCTGCTGCGTCAGGCTGCCGATCGGGTGATGAAATGCTCGATGGAGCTTGGCGGCAACGCCCCCTTCATCGTCTTTGACGACGCCGACATCGACGAAGCCGTGGCCGGCGCCATCGCCTGCAAATTCCGCAACAATGGCCAGACCTGCGTTTGCGCCAACCGCATCTATGTCCAGAAGGGCGTCTACGACGAGTTCGCCGCTAAGCTGAAGATCGCGGTCGAGGCGCTTCCCGTGGGCGACGGCCTCACCGCGGGCACAGCCCTCGGCCCGCTGATCGAGGCTTCGGCTGTCGACAAGGTGCGCGAGCACCTCAAGGACGCGCTCGCAAAGGGCGGTCAGGTTCTCACGGGCGGCAAAGAGCATGAACTTGGCGGCAACTTCTTCCAGCCAACCATCGTGACCAACGCGACCAAAGATATGGTCGTGGCCAATGACGAGACCTTCGGCCCCTTCGCCCCGCTCTTCATGTTCGAAGACGAGGACGACGTGATCGAACAGGCCAACGACACGATCTTTGGCCTTGCCTCCTATTTCTACGCCAAAGACGTCAGCCGCGTGACCAAGGTTGCCGAGGCGCTGGAATATGGCATCGTCGGCATCAACACCGGCATCATCTCGACCGAGGTCGCCCCCTTCGGCGGCGTCAAGCAGTCGGGCCTCGGCCGCGAAGGCAGCCACCACGGCATCGAGGATTACCTCGAGATGAAATACATCTGCCTGTCCGTCTAAGGACAGCGTGGCCGGAGCGCCCGTCGGTGCTCCGGCCTAAAATCGGACCTAAAACCTGATCCAGCCGAGGCCCTCTTCGGTCCGTCCGGCAGGATGATATTCCCCACTGACCCAGCCCTGATATCCGTCCCGGTCGAGCCGGGCGAAGAAGGCCGGATAATCGATATCGCAGGCCACGGGTTCGTGCCGCCCCGGAAATCCGCCGACCTGAACATGGGTCACGCGATGGCGCATCTTCTCCCAAGTCCCCATCACATCGCCGGTGATCCGGTGGGCGTGATAGGCGTCGAATTGCAGCCCGAGGTTTGGCGCGGCCACGGCATCTAGGACGCGGGCGGCGAGGTCGTAGTCGGCAAGGAAATAGCCCGGCATATCGACACGGTTGATCGGCTCGATGGTGAGCGCCTGCTCGGGTGCCTCGGCCGCGGCCCAGCGCAGGTTGTCGATCATGGCGGCCTCGGCCTTGGGGCCTTCGGCCACGCCTGCCATGATGTGGATGAACTTTGCGCCCAAAGCCTCGGCATAGCGCAGGGTGCGGCGGAAATCCTTGCGGAACCGCTCCTCTGCCCCCGGCACGGCGGCAAAGCCGCGTGGGCCATCGGCATAATTGGGCGGCGGGCAGTTGATGAGCGCGAGCGTGAGGTCGTTGATCTCGAGTAGCCGCCGGATCTCGGGCGCGGACATATCGTAGGGAAAGAGGATTTCGACCGTGTCAAACCTCGCCGATCGTGCTGCGCCAAAACGCTCGGACATGGGTAGCTCTGTGAAGAGAAGGGTCAGGTTGGCGCAGGCTTTGGGCATTGAGCTCTCATCGGGTCCGATAGCGACACAAGTGTTTGTGGCAAACGGTCGGAAATGAGCAAGACCAAATTCGCCAGACGGATCATCACGGCGCAAAGAGATTTCGCGTTTACATATGGCCGATACCCATTCCCCCATCGCCCCCAAGCCCGCAGGCGGCATGATCGCCGCCAATGCGGTCTGCATGGTGTCGATGATCTCCTGGGCGGCTGGGTTTCCGGCAGCCGAACACCTGCTGACAATCTGGGATCCCCTCGCCGCGGCAACTGCCCGATTTCTCGTCGCGCTCTGCATCCTGATCCCGCTTTGGGCGATGATCGACGGCCCGCGCCGCCTGCTTCACGCCCGCTGGGGCAAGGGGGCGCTGATCGGCGGGCTGGCCTTTGGTCTTGGGGCCTATCTCCTGCTTCTCGCGCAGGCACTGACCGATGCCGTGACCGTCGCCATCATCGCCGCCTCGAGCCCGTTGTGTTTAATTACTTCTCTCGCCACATCAGCGGCATCTTCTGGGTTCTGTGCGTGTACTTCGATCACGGCTACCTTATGCTCTACCCGCACAAACTGCACTTCGTACGTTTTCATTTCTGGTTGTGGCGGTAGCTCCGCCAGTATTTTTTCAGTTGCTGCTTTGTCGTTCCAGATACTCATTTTGCTTCTCCTTGATAACCCGCCAATATCTTGGCGCATGATTTACAACTTACCTTCCGCTTTGCGTTCGCAAAGCCTCCGAACACAAACTCCCTGCCGCACAGGCTTCGTTGCTTTACTAGCATCGCCCCTTTCTGTCGCGGTCTTGTGCCGTCGTTCCAATGCTTCTTTACTTCTCGCATATTTCCTCCCCTTTCAGTATGCGCATCAGCCGCGCTAAGTACGCTTTGATTTGTTGTGGGTCTTTTACAATGGGTTGCCCTTCCCAAAAATTTAACTGCTGCATCTCAACACCCTCCAAAGTTTGGGGGACAACGTCCCCCGATTAAAACCAAACCAGTTCAATCCAAACAGAGAAGACACTCGAAGGT
>JALRLK010000049.1 GCA_023254495.1 Marivivens sp.
ATAGCGGAAGCTCTGGAAGCCGTTGGCGCCGAGATCGGCCGACGCCTCGAGAACCGCACCTGAAAGGCGGCGGAAACGGGCGACGGCGTTGTTATAGACGATCACGATACAGAAGGTCGCGTGGCCCATGACGATGGTCAAAGTCGAGAAGGGGATATCCATGATCGCGAAGGCCGAGCGCAGCGACATGCCGGTGATCACACCGGGAAGCGCGATGGGCAGGATGATGAGAAGCGAGATCTGCTCGCGCCCGAAGAACCGCGAGCGGGCCATGGCGGCGGCGACGAGCGTTCCCAGCACCATCGCCATCGCGGTCGAAATCGCGGCGACCCGGAGCGAGAGATAGAGCGGCGGCCAGATATCGGCGCGGTTCCACGCGACGGCAAACCACTTGGTCGTCAGGCCCGGCGGCGGGAACTGATAGGTGCGGTCCTCGGTCGTGAAGGCGTAGAGAAAGATCAGAAGGATCGGCAGGTGCAGGAACAGCAATCCGCCGATGGCGGCCGCTGTGAGGCCTTTGGAGGGGCGCGCTTCAGAGTGCATCGAAGGCCCCTCCTCTCTTTGCCAAGGATAGATAGACCAGCATGATCAGGATCGGCACGACCGCGAAGGCGGCGGCGAGCGGGATGTTTCCGGCGGTGCCCTGAAGCTGATAAACGGCCTGGCCGATGAAACGGGCCGAGGTGCCGACAATCTGGGGGATGATGTAATCGCCCATGGTCAGCGAGAAGGTGAAGATCGAGCCCGCGATCACGCCCGGCATGGCGAGCGGCAGGATCACGGTGCGGAAGGTCTGGCCAAGGGTGGCGCCGAGGTCGGAGGAGGCTTCGAGCATCGAGACCGGCACGCGCTCGAGCGAGGCCTGCATCGGCAGGATCATGTAGGGCAGCCAGACGTAGACGAAGACGATCCATGTGCCTATGAACGAGGTCGAGAGCGAGTTGCCCCCTACCCCCGGCAGCGCCAGCACGGCGTCGAGCAAAAAGCCAAGGCCCACGCTATCGGCGGCCCATGTGATGATGCCTTCCTTGGCGAGGATCAGCTTCCACGCATAGACCTTGACCAGATAGGACGACCAAAGGGGCAGCATGATCCCGAGATAGAACACCGCTTTCCAGCGGCCACGGGCAAAGCGGGCGGCGAAATAGGCGACCGGAAAGCCGATCACCGCCGAGGCCAGAGTGACCGAGGCCGACATGGTCAGCGTGCGCAGGATGATATCCATATTGGCGGCGCGGAAGAGCTCGCCATAGGTCTTGAGGGTGAATTCCTCGACAACGACGCCCGAGAATTCGTCGATCGAATAGAAGCTCTGCAAGAGTAGCGCGCCAAGAGAGCCAAGGTAAACCACGCCCAGCCAGAGAAGCGGCGGGGTGATCAGCAAAAGCAGGAGCACGCGTGGGTGGCGCCAGAAAAGCGCGCTCAGCCGGTCGGCCAAGCCGCGGTTTGGAAGTATCGCGCTGCGGCTCATGATTCGGCCATAACATGAAGGGCCGAAGTCTCGAAAGTGATACCCACCTCGGCGCCGGCTTTGGGCGCGGCGTCGCCAGCCGGAACAAGTGCAGCGATTTCGGTCTCTCCGACCATGACGCTGACACGGCTGCCCGCTCCGAGATAGCGCAGCGCCGCAACTGTGCCGTTCATCTTACCTTTGCCCTTGGCCACGAGGCGGATCGCCTCGGGCCTTAGGCTCGCCCACGCAGCTGCCCCGCCGAGTTGAGCCGTGAGTGATGGCGGTAGGACATTCGAGGAGCCAACGAAATCGGCAACGAAGGGCGTTGCGGGGCGGTCGTAGACTTCGGAAGGAGACCCGATCTGGGCGATCTTACCTTCGTTGAACACGGCGAGCTGGTCGGCCATCGACAGAGCTTCGTGCTGATCGTGGGTGACGAAAACAAAGGTGATGCCAAGGCGCTTTTGCAGGGCTTTCAATTCGTCCTGCATGGCCTCGCGCAGCTTGAGATCAAGCGCGCCGAGCGGCTCGTCCAGAAGAAGGACTCGAGGCTCGTTGACGAGTGCGCGGGCCAAGGCCACTCGCTGGCGCTGGCCGCCGGAAAGCTGGCCCGGCTTGCGATCGCCGTAGCCGTCGAGCTTGACGAGGGCGAGCATCTCTTCGGCCTTGATGTAGCGCTCGGCCTTGCCGACGCCCGCCACCATCGGCCCGTAGGCAACGTTATCGCGCACGTTCATATGGGGGAAAAGGGCGTAATCCTGAAAGACCGTGTTCACGTTGCGCCGGTTGGGGGGCGTATCGCTCACGTCCCGCCCGAAAATGCGGATCTCGCCTGCCGTGGGTTTTTCAAAGCCCGAGATCAGGCGCAGGCAGGTTGTCTTGCCCGAGCCCGAGGGGCCGAGCATCGCGAAAAAGCTGCCCTCGGCAATCGACAGATCGACAGCATCAACCGCCTTCACCTTGCCGTAGTGGCGCGAGACATTTTGGAACGTAACAGCGTTGGTCATTTCTTATCCTTGCGGTCCCGGCGTTCGGGGCCGTCGAAGGGAAAATGGGTAAAATGGCCCCGCCCTTCAGGGTTGGCGGGGCCAGAACCAGTGTGATCAGCGGCCGCCGATCACACCGATATAGTCGGAGACCCAGCGATAATAAGGCACGCATTCGCCCTGGCTTTCGCACTGGCTAACCGGGGTCGTCCAGAACTTGATCTTCTCAAAGTCATCCAGACCGTTGGCGGTACAGCCCTCGGCGGTCTGCATACCCGAGCCATCGGTACAAGCCGAAAGGACAACCGGGTTGGCACCGAACCAGACCGAGAGATCGGCCTGAAGGTTCGACGAAAGGGTGTGCTCCATCCACAGATACGAGCAGGTCGGATGCGGCGCATCGACGTGCATCATGGTAGTGTCGGCCCAGCCGGTGGAGCCTTCCTCAGGGATCACGCTCGAAACCGGGAAACCCTCAGCCTTCAAGAGGCCCACCTGGAACGGCCAGGACCCGGAGGCGACAACGCCCTCGTTCTTGAAGTCGTCCATTTGGATGAAGGCATCGTGCCAGTAGCGGCCGACAAGCTTGCGCTGAGCGCGCAGGAGGTCTAGCGCTGCGGCATATTGATCCGCGTTCAGCTCATAGGGCGAGGTGATGCCCAACTCGGGGCGGTGCGCCATGAGATACTGAGCGGCATCGGCGATGTGGATTGGGCCATCATAGGCCTGAACGCGGCCAACGTTGGACGAGCCGTCCGGCAGGGTCTGCTCTTCGAAGACGACGCTCCACGAGGTGGGAGGCGTGTCGCCGAAGACCTCGGTGTTGTACATCAAGACGTTCGGGCCCCACTGATAGGGAACGCCATAGTGGACGCCGTCCACGGTGTGCCACGGGGCATTCTTGAGGCGTTCATCGACGTTGGTCCAGGAGGGGATCAGGTCGATATTGACCGGTTGGACGCGCTTGCCGGCGACAAGGCGCAGCGAGGCGTCGCCCGAAGCGGTGACGAGGTCGAAGCCGCCTTCGTTCATCAGCGCCACCATCTCGTCGGAGGTGTTGGCGGTCTTGATGACAACCTGACAGCCGGTGGCCTCTTCAAACTTGGTGACCCAGTCGAACTCGGCCATGGTCTCGCCGCGCTCGATATAGCCCGGCCATGCGACGATGCTCACCTGGCCCTCGGGGGATCCAAGCGAGGCGACCTGCGCCAGCGCGGGGGTGACAGCCATCGCGACGGCAACGGCGGTATTACCCATAAGTCGAATTGATTTCATTTTTTTACTCCCTGACGATCCTGGCCGCATTAAAGCTGCAGCCTTGGTAATCGCCGCAACGATAGGAAGCCCACGAGAAATCGCAAATTCAAAACGCAGAAAAGGGTTATCGGTTTTTCCGATATCTTTTGGAGTCCTAAAAAATCAGTGGTTCGGGATCGCGCTTTGCGCCGAGCGGACGAAATTAAGGGCCGGAGGCGAGAGAGGCGCGCCACGGCGCCAGGCAAGACCGACCTGCACATTGGGCAAATCCCCCGAGACATCGCGAATCTCGATCCGGTCGCCCTCGAGCGACCAAGGGCGATAGACGAGGCCCGGCAGAATGGCGATGCCTGCTCCGGTGGCCACAAGGCTGCGGACGGCTTCGACTGAGCGAGTGCGGAAGCTGATCTCAGGCCGCGAGGCCATGGCCCCCATGAGCTCACGCGTGCTCTCCTCGATCTCGTCGACCATCAATTGGATAAGCTGCTCGCCCGCCAGTTCCTCAAGCTCAATAGCCTCTTGCTGTGCCAGCGGATGGCCGAGCGGAAGCCAGAGGCGATAGGGCGAGACGAGGAGCGTCTCGACGTGAAGGGCGAGGCGATCCTTGACCGACGAGGTCAACAGCACGGCCACGTCCAACTCGCCACCGATCAGGAGGTGCTGTAGGTACTCACCGCTATCCTCGATCACGTTCAGATCGACCTGCGGATAGGCGCGGCGGAAGCGGGCGAGAAGGTCCGAGAGGACATAGCCCGCAACGAGTGAGGTCACGCCGAGCGAAAGGCGACCTGTGGCCTGTTCGGCCTCGTCGCGAAAGGCCTGACGGGCGCCCGCCACATCGGAAAGGATCTGGCGGGCGTGGCGCAGGAAGGCCGAGCCCTTGTGGGTGATCCCGAGGCCCCGAGCCTGCCGCTCGAAGAGGGTGACGCCCAGATCATCCTCGAGCGCGCGGATCGCTTCGGTCACCGAGGATTGCGAGATCGACAGCATCCGCGCCGCGCCCGAGACTGAGCCCTGCTCGGCCGCGGCGACGAAGAACTGAAGCTGGCGCAGAGTGAATGCCAATGGGGCCTCCGGGTTGGATGGACCTAGTTGAACGGGATTTAGACGGGGCTGTCACTCCCCAATGGAGAGGGGAAACGAGGCTGAGCCACCCAATACGCACACTACCAACCTAAACCATCACCTCAGGCTTATGTAACAAAAGCAGGAAGACCAAGCCGGGTATCAGTTCGTGGTCTCTTCAGTACTGACCAAATTACTTACCAAAATGTGCCTACTTGTGTCGAACTAGGTCTCTCGATACCCATCAAACATTGAGAGATATCAATAAGATGACTGCGAGAGAGCTTTGGGTTTCGCTAGGAAAGTGGTGCCCGGGGGCGGAATCGAACCACCGACACGAGGATTTTCAATCCACTGCTCTACCCCTGAGCTACCCGGGCACGGGAAACGGCCTGTTCGGTCCGTTGGGTGAGAGGCTTCTAGACGGGGGCCGCGGGGGTGTCCAGAGGGTATTGCGGAAAAAATTCAGTGGGGTTTCGGGGTTGCCTCTTCGGCGGCGCGGGCGGCCTCTTCGGCGTCTTCGGGATCGTCCGATGGGATGGCATAGCGCTCGCCGAGCCAACGCGAAAGATCGACGTCGGCGCAGCGTTTCGAGCAGAAGGGGCGATAGGCTTTGGCCGTGTCTTTTCCGCAGATCGGGCAGGCCATCAGCCGAGCCCCGCCAGCATCTGAGCCGTGTTCAGCCGCTCGCGTTTGCGCTGCAGCTCGAAGAGGCCCATCTGCGTCCAGCCGACGAGCGAGGTCTCGATCGGATCGTTATTGAACGAGGCCCGGAGCGATTGCTCGACCTGCTTTCGGTGCGCCTTCGACATCGGCGCGAAATCGACGGCGATCTGGCCGCCAAGGCCGCGCAGGCGCAGGGCGCGCGGCAGGGCGCGGCAGGCGGCGAGGTTGGCCTTGAGCGCGGCGGCGGGCGAAGTGTCGCCGCCGGTGTTCACATCGACCGCGACGAGGGCGCGGGTGGCTTCGACATACATCGTCCCCTCGCCCAAGCTCACCAGCGGGCCTTTCAGCGCCTCGATCTGGTCGAGGATGCCGTGGGTGGCGAAAGAGCCCTCATCGGTGATGACATCGGCCGGGATCGTCCATTCTCGCCATGCCAGAACATGGGGGCCATCGCCTTCGGTGAGCGCTTCGGGCTCGGTGCCTTCAGCGTCGGCCATGACGGCATCGGCAAGGTCGGCCATGGCGGCGATGTCTTCGGCGATGTCGTCGTCGTCAGCACCGGCGCAGGAGGAACGCAGGATTAACCCGTCCTCGCCTTCCATCACAGCGCGGGCAAGGCCCTGACGGTCAAGCTGCAGGGAACGGTCGAGCCCTACTTCCAGAACGGCTGAGCCTTTCGGCCTCCGACGGGCGGCGCTAGGGTCCGGCTTCCCCTGAGTCTCCGGAGCCGCCGATGTCCCTTCGCCTGATGTCCATGAGCGCGATCGCGCTGGTT
>JALRLK010000063.1 GCA_023254495.1 Marivivens sp.
GAAGGGGCATAAAGAATCCGTGCCGCCCTTGGCCTATCTGCGCGATACCACCCCGACGCTGCCCGACGCCGCGCTGCGCCAGTTGTCCGATCTGATCGCCACGGCGGAAAATCCGCTGGCCGGGTGTCACGCGCATTGTGAGCCTCCCGCGATCATATTCAACTTTCGCAATCTGTAATCGCATCTTAGCACACTTGCGAGTCCAATTCTGTAGGCAACGGTATTCAACTGTATGCCGAAAGGGGCTTGCCGGATGCGGGCCGAATCCACTAAAGCGGAGAGGTGCGACGGGAGAACTGGACCCGCCAGTGCCGAAGGAGCAACCGCCCCGGTAAACTCTCAGGCAAACGGACCGACGCACACCTAGAACTCTGGAGAGAGGCGCACCAGCGCACGCCGAAGGGATAACGATCTCAGGCGAAAGGACAGAGGGGGCATCGAACAGCGAGGCGGAGCCTTGCGACGATGCCGGACGGTCATGCGCCACCGGTGATACTGGAGGAATGATGACCGACCTGAAGCGCACCCCGCTTTACGACCTGCACCTCGAGCTTGGGGCCAAGATGGTCCCCTTCGCGGGCTATGAGATGCCGGTGCAATACCCGATGGGCGTGATGCAGGAACACCTGCACACCCGCGCCAAGGCCGGCCTCTTCGATGTGAGCCATATGGGCCAGATTATTCTGCGGGCGAAGTCGGGCACTACCGCCGATGCCGCCCTTGCCCTCGAAAGCCTCGTGCCGGTCGATATCCTCGGCTTGAAAGAGGGGCGCCAGCGCTATGCGCTTTTCACCAATGACGAGGGCGGCATCCTTGACGATCTGATGGTCGCCAATCGTGGCGATCACCTGTTCCTCGTCGTCAACGCCGCTTGCAAAGAGGCAGACGCCGCGCATCTGGCGGCCCACCTCTCGGGCGCCTGCGCGATCGACGTGATCACCGACCGCGCCCTTCTGGCCCTGCAAGGCCCCGACGCCGAGGTAGCGCTGGCCGCCCATGTCCCCGCCGTGGCCGAAATGGCCTTCATGGACGTGATCATCGCCCCTTCCGCCTTTGGCGAGTTGTGGATTTCCCGTTCGGGCTATTCCGGCGAGGATGGCTACGAGATTTCCGTGGCCAACGATCAGGCCGTGGCCCTCACCCGCGCCCTTTTGGTCGACGAGCGCGTGGCTCCCATTGGCCTCGGCGCCCGTGACAGCCTTCGCCTCGAAGCGGGCCTCTGCCTCTACGGCTCCGACCTCGACACCACGACGACCCCTGTTGAGGCCGCGCTCAACTGGGCCATGCAGAAAGCCCGCCGCGCCGGTGGCGACCGCGAAGGCGGCTTCCCCGGAGCTGCCCGTATCCTTGGCGAGCTGGCAGGTGACCCCACCCGCCTGCGCATCGGCCTTCTGCCCGAAGGCCGCGCCCCCATGCGCGCCGAGACCCCGCTTTTCGCCTCGGAAACCGGTGGCGAACCGATTGGCACCGTGACCTCAGGCGCCTTCGGCCCCTCGATCGGGCGCCCGATGTCGATGGGCTATATCGCATCGGAACATTCCGCCGCAGGCACCCAAATATGGGGCGAAGTCCGTGGCAAAAGACTTCCTGCGGTGGTAACGGCCATGCCATTCCGCCCGGCCGGATACAAACGCTAAGTCCAACTGGAGAAACATAAATGAAGTATACCGAAGAACACGAATGGCTCCGCGTTGAGGGCGATCTGATCGTCGTCGGCATCACCGAGCACGCCAGCGAGCAGCTGGGCGATATCGTTTTCGTCGATCTGCCAGAGGCCGACACCGAGGTCGCCAAGGATGACGAAGTCGCCGTGATCGAAAGCGTCAAGGCCGCCTCCGACATCCTCGCGCCGCTTGATGGCACTGTGGTCGAGGTGAACGACGTTCTCGCCGACAATCCGGGCCTCGTGAACGAAGACCCGCTGGGCGACGGCTGGTTCTTCAAGATGAAGGTCGAAGATCTCTCCGTCCTCGACGATCTGATGGACGAAGCCGCCTACAAAGACTTCATCGGCTGAACCTAGCCTTTTGAAACCTTCCGGCGGGGGCGGCCATCGCCCCCGCACCCCCGTAATCCCTTTGGGAGTGGCACCATGCCGTTTGAACCGACCGACTATCTTCCCTACGACTTCGCCAACCGCCGCCACATCGGCCCGTCGCCCGAGGAAATGGCCGAGATGCTCAAGGTCGTTGGCGCCGAAAGCCTCGATGCGCTCATCGACGAGACCGTGCCGCGCTCCTTGCGCCAGCACGAGCCATTGGATTTCGGCAAGCCCAAGTCGGAGGGCGAGCTTCTGTTCTTCCTCGGTCAGGTTGCCAAGAAGAACCAGGTTCTGACCTCGCTCATCGGTCAGGGCTATTACGGCACGGTCACGCCCCCCGCGATCCAGCGCAACATTCTGGAAAACCCGGCGTGGTATACCGCATATACGCCCTATCAGCCCGAGATTTCGCAGGGCCGCCTCGAGGCGCTCCTGAACTACCAGACGATGATCTGCGACCTTACCGGCCTCGAGATCGCCAACGCCTCGCTCCTCGATGAAGCTACTGCCGCCGCCGAGGCCATGACCATGGCGCAGCGCGTTGCCAAATCGAAGGCCAAGGCCTTCTTCGTCGATCAGGACTGCCACCCCCAGAACATCGCCGTGATCCAGACCCGCGCCGCGCCTTTGGGCATCGAGGTCATCGTCGGCAACCCCGACGAGATCGACGCCGACGCCGTCTTCGGCGGGATCTTCCAGTATCCCGGCACCTATGGCCATGTCCGCGATTTCTCGGACGTGATCGCCAAGCTCCACGCCGCCAAGGCCATCGCCATTGTCGCGGCCGATCCCCTGTCGCTCACGCTCCTGAAAGAGCCGGGCGCGATGGGTGCCGATATCGCTGTTGGCTCGACCCAGCGCTTCGGCGTGCCCTTGGGCTATGGCGGCCCGCACGCCGCCTATTTCGCCTGCAAAGACGAATACAAACGCTCCATGCCGGGCCGGATCGTCGGCGTTTCGGTCGATAGCCACGGCCACCCCGCCTATCGCCTCTCGCTCCAGACCCGCGAGCAGCACATCCGCCGCGAGAAGGCCACCTCCAACGTCTGCACCGCGCAGGCGCTTCTGGCGGTCATGGCCTCGATGTATGCGGTGTTCCATGGCCCCAAGGGCCTTCAGGCCATCGCCCAGCGGATCCACCGCAAGACCGTCCGCCTTGCCCGCGGGCTTGAGGAGGCCGGTTTCAAGGTCGAGCCGGCGGTGTTCTTCGACACGATCACTGTCGAGGTAGGCCCGCTTCAGGCCGCTGTCATGCAGCTCGCGGTCGAGAATGGCATCAACCTGCGCAAGGTGGGCGCCAACAAGGTCGGTATCAGTCTCGACGAGCGCACCCGCCGCTCGACCATCGAGGCCGTCTGGCGCGCCTTCGGCATTGATCGCAAGGACGACGATCTGACCCATCGCTATCGCGTGCCCGAAGAGCTGCACCGCCAGAGCGAGTATCTCACCCACCCGATCTTCCACATGAACCGCGCCGAGACCGAGATGATGCGCTATATGCGCCGCCTCTCCGACCGCGACCTCGCGCTCGATCGCGCCATGATCCCCCTCGGCTCCTGCACCATGAAGCTCAATGCCGCGGTCGAGATGATGCCGATCACATGGCCCGAGTTTGCCTTCCTGCACCCCTTTGTGCCGCTCGATCAGGCCGCAGGCTATCAGGAGATGATCACCGATCTTTCCGCCAAGCTCTGCACCATCACCGGCTATGACGCCATGTCGATGCAGCCCAACTCGGGTGCGCAGGGCGAATATGCCGGCCTTCTGACGATCATGGCCTATCACCGCGCCCGCGGCGATACCGAACGCAAGATTTGCCTCATCCCCGTCTCGGCCCACGGCACCAACCCGGCCTCGGCCCAGATGTGCGGCATGGAAGTGGTCGTGGTGAAATCGACCGAAGAGGGCAACATCGACGTGGCCGATTTCCGCGCCAAGGCCGAGGCGGCTGGCGACCGGCTGGCGGCTTGCATGATCACCTATCCTTCGACCTTCGGTGTCTTTGAAGAGACCGTCCGCGAGGTTTGCGAGATCACGCATACGTTCGGCGGTCAGGTCTATATCGACGGCGCCAATATGAACGCCATGGTTGGCCTTGCCCGCCCCGGCGATCTGGGCGGCGATGTGAGCCACCTCAACCTGCACAAGACCTTCGCCATCCCGCACGGCGGCGGCGGCCCCGGCATGGGCCCGATCGGCGTCAAGGCGCACCTCGCGCCCTATCTGCCCGGCCATCCTGAATCCGGCGGCGCCGAAGGGCCGGTATCCGCGGCACCGTGGGGCTCGGCTTCGATCCTGCTGATCTCATGGGCCTATGTGCTGATGATGGGGGGCAGGGGCCTGACGCAGGCGACGAAGGTGGCGATCCTCAACGCCAACTACATCGCCAAGCGGCTCGAGGCCGGCTACGACATCGCCTATTCGGGCCGCAATGGCCGCGTGGCGCATGAGTGCATCCTCGACACCCGCCCCTTCGCCGAGAGCGCGGGCGTTACGGTCGACGATATCGCCAAGCGCCTGATCGACAACGGCTTCCACGCCCCGACCATGAGCTGGCCGGTGGCCGGCACGCTGATGGTGGAGCCCACCGAGTCGGAAACCAAGGCCGAGCTTGACCGTTTCTGCAACGCCATGCTCGATATCCGCGCCGAGATCGCCAAGGTCGAGGCGGGCGACTGGCCGCAGGACAACAACCCGCTCTGCAACGCGCCGCATACGGTCGAAGACCTCGCCAGCGACTGGGATCGCCCCTACACCCGCAAGGAGGGTGAAACCTCCCTGAATTCGACCAGGACCAGGATCTTCACAAGGAATGTCTCATCTTGAGCATCTGCTAGGACACTGCCCCACACTCCATGCGCGCAGCCTGGCAATTGTCTACTTTAACTCCAAGGTAGGCAAGCATTAGTTTGGAAGCGTTGATATAACTCTCCATTTGCTTTTGGTTATCCTCAATAAACTTGTCAGGTTTACCCCAATACTTGTCGCAATACTCTCGCCACAACTCCATTGATTCTGACATCTGTTTAATGAGTGGGTTGCTATCACTACTATACTCTAGTTTCATCTCTTCATCCTTTCTTTACGCTCTGCGTTTGT
>JALRLK010000094.1 GCA_023254495.1 Marivivens sp.
CGCGGCGCTGACCTTTTCGGATAGGGTTCGCGTCAATGTCCGCGACCCGACTGGCGCGCCTGTTTCCAGATAGGCCTCGACCACACGCCGGAAAACCTCGCGCGAGCGGTCGTTCAGCTCATCCATCATTGGCGTCTTGTAGGGCATTCGCCACTCCGTCAGGGACCGAAGAAATTAAAGCGATGCGCGAGGCAACGTCAATCGGGGTTGGATTTGAGCCGAGGGACGCGTATCTGGCCCTGAAACGACAGGAGAATGCCATGCGCCCGTCCGGCCGGAAGACCGATGAGCTTCGCCCGATTTCCATTGAGGTGGGCGTCAGCCGCCATGCAGAGGGTTCTTGCCTGATCAAGGCGGGGGATACCCATGTGCTATGCACCGCGACGATTGACGAAAAGGTTCCGCCGTTTCTGCGGAACAGCGGCCTCGGCTGGGTGACTGCCGAATACGGGATGCTGCCGCGGGCGACCAACACGAGGATGCGGCGCGAGGCGAAAGACGGCCAATCGGGCCGCACGCAGGAGATTCAGCGCTTGATCGGCCGGAGCCTTCGTGCGGGTGTGGATCGCGTGGCTTTGGGCGAGCGCCAGATCGTCATCGACTGTGATGTGATTCAGGCCGATGGCGGCACCCGCTGCGCATCGATCACCGGCGGGTGGGTTGCGCTGCGGCTCGCGGTCAACAAGCTTTTGAAGGCTGGCGCCATCGTCACCGACCCGCTGATGGATCCGGTCGCGGCGGTCAGCTGCGGGATCTATGCCGGTCAGCCGGTGCTCGACCTCGACTATCCCGAAGATAGCGAGGCCGGCGTTGACGGCAATTTCGTTATGGCTGGATCAAAGCTGATCGAGGTCCAGATGTCGGCCGAGGGCTCGACCTATTCCCGCGCCCAGATGAATGCGCTTCTCGATCTTGCCGAGAAGGGGGTGGGCGAGCTTGTGGCGGCACAGTTGGCGGCCACGAAATGACCCGCAAGTTTGACGGCTCCCACCTCGTCGTCGCGACGCACAACGCGGGCAAGCTCGAGGAAATTCAGGCGTTGCTTGAACCCTACGGGATTTCCGTCAGCTCCAACGCCGATCACGGATTGCCAGAGCCGGAGGAAACCGAAACCACCTTTGCCGGCAACGCGCGGATCAAGGCCCATGCTGCCGCCAAGGCGACCGGCCTTCCGGCACTTGCCGATGACAGCGGGATAGAGGTCGACGGGCTTGGAGGCCAACCGGGGGTCTATACCGCCGATTGGGCCGAGGGATCGAATGGGCGCGATTTCGTGCGGGCTATGACCAAGACTTGGACCATGCTGGAAGAGGCGAGCGCACCCTACCCGCGTACTGCGCGGTTCTGTTGCACGCTCGTTCTCGCTTGGCCCGATGGACATGATGAAGTGTTTCCCGGAGTGATGAAGGGCGAGGTCGTATGGCCGATGCGCGGCCATCAGGGCCACGGATATGATCCAATCTTCCAGCCCGAAGGCTATGCCCAAACCTTCGGCGAGATGGACCGCTGGGAGAAGAACAAAATCAGCCACCGCGCGGATGCCTTCCGCAAGCTCGTTGCAGGTTGTTTTGCTTGAGGATTGGGAAAACGGGGGCTTTGCCCTTTATCTTCACTGGCCCTTTTGCCAATCGAAGTGCCCCTATTGCGATTTCAACAGCCATGTTGCCGCCGAGATTGACCAAGCCCGCTGGGAGCGCGCCTATCTTGTCGAGGTTGACCGCGTTGCAGGTCTGACATCCGGGCGCGTCCTTCGCTCTGTCTTTTTCGGTGGTGGTACGCCGAGCTTGATGCACCCCGATCTCGTTGCCGCAATTCTTGAGAGAATCCGCCGCAGCTGGCGCACCAGCAATTCATTCGAGGTCACGCTCGAGGCCAACCCCACTTCTGTCGAGGCGGGGCGTTTTGCCGGCTATCGTGATGCCGGTGTCAACCGGATTTCCATGGGAATTCAGGCGCTTAACGACCCCGACCTCAAAGCACTCGGGCGGCTTCATAGCGCGGCCGAGGCGTTAAAGGCCTTTGAGATAGCGCGTCGTCTTTTTGATCGCGTCAGCTTCGATCTGATCTATGCGAGGCAGGATCAATCGCTGGCTGCCTGGCGAGAAGAGCTTGGCAGAGCGCTTTCGCTCGCTGTGGATCATCTATCGCTGTATCAGCTGACAATTGAAGACGGCACTGCGTTTGGCACCAGGGCAGCCGCAGGAAAACTGCGCGGCCTTCCTGACGAAGACCTAGCCGCGGATCTTTATGAGGCGACCCAAGAGCTTTGCGAAAACGCCGGGTTTCCGGCTTATGAAGTCTCTAATCACGCCAAAACCGGTGCCCAGAGCCTGCACAACCGCGTCTATTGGGAGTATGGCGACTACGCCGGAATCGGCCCAGGCGCGCACGGCCGGCTGACGTTAGACGGGATCCGTTATGCGACTGATATGCCACGCTTGCCGGGCGCATGGCTTGAGCGGGTCGAGGCCCATGGGAGCGGAGGGCTTTCGTCTGAAGCCCTAACCCCAGAGGAGCAATTTTCCGAATTTCTATTAATGGGTCTAAGGCTTCGAGAGGGTGTTGATTTGGCCCGCTTGGACCACTTGAAACCGGCTGAGTTCGCAATGAATTACAACGGGTTAATTGACTCCGGGCATCTTGAGATTGCGGACGGCCGGCTTCGCACTAGCGTCCTTGGCCGTCCGGTGTTGAATGCCATTCTACGCGAGATTCTCGGCGCTTAGCCGCCGGACAGAAGGCGAAGAAGATCATCGAGCTGGTCCAGGTTCCGATAGCGGAGCGTGATCTCGCCCGATTCTTTTCCTGACTCGTGTTTGATCGATACGCCCATCTTCAGCGTCGCTGCGAGTTCATTCTCGATCGCAATGGTATCGGCGTCGCGCTCGGGGCGGGATTTCGATTTCTTGTCGGCCTTCTCGGCCTTGTTAGAGGCTTTTTTCGTGAGAGACTCGGTCTGTCGAACCGAGAGGCCTTTGACAATGATTTGACGCGCAAGCGCCATCGGGTTTTCGACCCCAACAAGGGCCCGGGCATGGCCGGCGCTTAGGCGGCCATCGGTTACAAGCGCCTGAACATCGTTGGGGAGCGTAAGTAGGCGCAGAACGTTGGCGATGTGACTGCGACTCTTGCCGAGGCCGGTCGCAATCTGTTCCTGCGTGTGGCCAAAGCGATCCATGAGCTGGCGATAGGCCGCCGCCTCGTCGATTGCGTTGAGATCGGCGCGCTGGATATTCTCGACAATTGCAACTTCGAGGACCTCTGAATCAGAGAAATCG
>JALRLK010000127.1 GCA_023254495.1 Marivivens sp.
GTCAGGGAACCCGCCGCGCCATTGCCAATTGGCAGCAGGTCAACGGCTATCCACAGACGACCTATCTTAGCGCCGATCAAATCCAGCGCCTTGACGCACAGGCGAGCGTTCGCGCCGCCGAACTTGAAGCCGAAGCTGAACCGCAAGCGGGCCGAGCAGGCGCGGCTTGACTAAGCCTATTGGGAAGAAACCGGCGCACGCGGAACCGAGGTCGGCCTGCGGGCCTATCTTGAGCGCTATCCCGACGGGATCCATTCGGAGCAGGCGCAAGCCGCCCTTGAGGAGATCGCCCTCGCCAAACGTCAGAACGTTTCGGTGGAAGAGCGGGCCTCGTGGGATGCTGCCCGCGCGATCAATACAGTCGCCTCCTATCAAAATTATCTGACGCTCTATCCCAATGGCGCTTTTGCAAGCGATGCTCGGGCGAATATTACCGAACTCAACCGGTCGCAGGCCGATGCCTCTTCCATCGCGGCGGCGGCCGAGGCGGAGCAGCGGCTCAAGCTCAATCCGATTACCGCACGCCTTGTCGAGGCGCGTCTAAAAACCCTCGGCTTTGATCCGGGTGTGGTTGACGGGCGGTTTGATGATAGTACCCGCCGCGCCCTGCGTCGGTATCAGGCCTCACGAGATCTCTCGGTGACTGGCTATCTAAACGAAGCGACGCTGATCCGTATCCTCGCGGACACCGGCATCACCATCAACCGCTAGACTATTCGGCAGGAACGAAACGCTCGAGCGCCAGACGCACCGGAACTGGTGCGGCGCTGGCGATATCTTTGACCCCGAAGAGATAGGTGCCGCGAATGAGCCGCGCGGCGACCATCGAATCGAGCCCCTCGCCGGTGTCGTCATTCTCGGTCAGTTTGCGTCCCAGATCGTCGAAGAGGACGAGGTGCGGATCGCCGCCTTCCGAGGCGGCAATCGCCTCGACGACGACAAGGCCATATTCCGGCACGTCAAAGCTGAACCAGGTGGTCGCACCGTCGATCATGGCGTCTTGGCGCAGACGGGTCTGGAGGGATCCCGCATCGATCACTGGATAGCTGCCGTCGAGAGGGGGGGCTATGTTGCCAGACTCGAACTGGACCTGCATCGCGCCAGTGGCATCAAAATCGCCGACTTGCACAGTGATGGGTGCGCTTGCATCGGAGAGGGCCTGAACAGCGATGCAATAGCTGCCGGGGGGAAGAGGATCGGCGAGGTCGATCCGTGAATTGAGGCCGATTGCATCATCATTCTCGGCGACCCAACTGCCGCTCTCATCAAAGAGCGTGATCAAGGGATCGGCGACTTCATTCTCGGCGGTGATCGTCAGTGCGCCGCCCTCAGGAAGATCAAACCGCCAATAGGGAACTTCCGCGGAGGAGGCGATCCCTGGAACACCAAGCGTCAGGGTTTCGGCGAAGGTCTCTGAATCGCAGGGGCGGACGCTGTCGTCGATCGAGATTTCTTCACCGCTCGCGCCTTCGGTGAGCGGCTCGTGTTCGTTCCGTCCGATCCGGACAAATGCAGTCATCGGCGCATTGTCATAGGACCGCACAACAGCGCAGTAGAATCCCGGCTCGAGACTGGTTTCGATCCTTGTGGCCCCATTGCCACCCGAATCGTCGTCCGTGGCGACGAGAGCGCCGGCCCCGTCGAAAAGATCCATCACGGGATCAGTGCCGCCACGGCCCGCGGCTTCGATGCGAAGATCGGTTGGCGACGAGAGGGTGAAGAGGGCCGTGTATTCGCCGCCACCCAGAACCAGGGCCATCTGTTCCTGATAGGTGCCGGCATTCGATAGATCCGACGATGCCTCGGCGCCACCGATCCAGACGCCATCCCTGCCGATTCCCGCGCAGGTGCTTTGGGCCGCCAAGGGGGATGTAGAACCGAGCAGAAGCGCCAACGTTGCCCCGGCCCGAATTGTCTTGGTTGTCATATCGCGTCCCTCCGAAAAAGCGGATGGCCAAAGACTACGCCCTCGGCCATCCGCCTGGCCAGACCCGAAACCGGAATGATCAAGAATCCCTGACGAAAAAGATAAACCCCGCCGGTTAGGGCGGGGTTTGAAACCTTCGGCCTTGTGGGGCCGGCGCTCGTTAGCCCTGACGGGCTTTGAACCGGCGCTGCGTCTTGTTGATGACGTAGACGCGGCCTTTGCGGCGCACGATGCGGCAATCGCGGTGGCGCTGCTTGAGCGAGCGGAGCGAGTTACGGATCTTCATGTCCATCTCTCCAATGTCGCGGCGCGGCGATTGCGCCTTGGGTTTCGGTTCAGGCCTTGCGGCCCGGTGAATTCATGGTGGGCGGTACTGGGATCGAACCAGTGGCCACTACGATGTCAACGTAGTGCTCTACCGCTGAGCTAACCGCCCATGACCCTAACAATCAGCGCATCCCTAAACGAATAAGGACGCGGGCTGATCCGCGTCGGGTGTGGGGTCTATAGAAGGAGTCGGAGGGGTGATCAAGGGCTTTTGGAAAATCTCTTTTGTGTTCTATCGTAAAGGCAAAGGAGACAGCATTTGACGCATCCTGCCTACAGGATCGACCTGCCGGAACGCCGCTTGACAAGCGTTGTCTTTGCCACGCCACATTCGGGCGCCTACTATTTGCCGGAGTTCCTCTCGAGATCCGATCTTGATGAGACCGAAATCAGATCTTCAGAGGATGCCTTTGTCGACAGGCTTTTTGCCAGTGCGCCAAAGCAAGGTGCTGCGTTTCTCATGGCGCGGGCGCCAAGGGCGTTTGTCGATTTCAACCGGGCGTCCGACGAGCTTGATCCCGCGCTTATCGACGGAGTTGGCAAAGGCTCGAATAACCCGCGCGTTGCCAGCGGACTTGGCGTCATTCCCCGCGTCGTGGCCAATGGCCGAGCGATTTACAGAGGTAAGCTGTCGATCGACGAAGCATTCGACCGGATCGATGGCTATTGGCGGCCCTATCACGACGCGCTTCAGGCGCTGCTTGACGAGAATCACCGCAGCTTTGGCGAGGCGATTCTGATCGACTGTCATTCGATGCCCCACGAGGCGCTGGCCCAACTGGGAGCGCGCCCAACCGGCCGCCCTGAGATCGTCTTGGGCGACCGGTTTGGATCGACCGCGGCGCGACATCTGGTTGACGAGATCGAGGCCATCTTTCGGGGCGCCGGGCTGCGTGTGGCTCGAAACATTCCGTTTGCAGGGGCGCATATACTTCAGACCTATGGCCGCCCGTCGCGCGGCCAGCACGCGATCCAAATCGAGATCGACCGGTCGCTCTATATGGATGAGGTCACCATCGCGCCGCGTGCCGATTTCGCGGCCTTTCAGGCGCTTGTCGAAAAGGTCGTCGAGCGGATCGTCCAGATCGGCCAACCTGAGGCTGGCTGGCTGGCCGCCGAATAGCTAGCGCAATGCGCGGCCCTTCACGATGGCATCCTTACCGAATTTGGCGCGAATTTTGTCTGCTGCGCGTTCGGCGTCTGCCCGCCGTCCGGCACCCGGATCGAGAAGATCACCCTCGCGGTCGGCGTCTGCCGAGGGAACCAGATCGGAAATGCCAACCCCTAGGAGGCGGTATGGCCCTTCCGCCCCGACCTGATCGAAAAGGCTGCGGGCTGTTCGATAGATCGTGTCGGCCAATTGGGTCGGTTGGTGCAAAGCCAGCTGGCGGGAAAGCAACCGGTGGTTGGCTCGCTTGAGCTTAAGGGTCACCACGTTCCCCGCGAACTCGCGGGCCTTGGCGCGGGCGCTGACTTGCTCGGCCAGACGCCAGATATGGCCGTCAAGGATGTCGGGGTCGGCGGTGTCCTCATAGAAGGTCGTCTCGTTCGAGATGCTCTTGATTGGCGTATGGGCCGAGACCCGCCGCGCATCCTCGCCCCGCGCCAGATGCCAGAGCCTTTCGCCCATGCCGCCGAACCGCTGGCGCAGCGCGTCGACCTCCCAGCGGGAGAGATCGTCGAAAGTGCGGATGCCAGCCGCTTCCAAAGATTCCTGCGCGGCGGGGCCGATGCCCCAGATCAGGCGCACGGGCTTTGGCCGGAGAAACTCGACCGTCTCCGCCTTGCCGATCACCGAGAAACCGCGCGGCTTGTCCAGATCAGAGGCGACCTTGGCGAGGAATTTGTTGTGCGAAAGGCCAATCGAGCCGGTGAGGCCCAGCTCGCTCTGCATCCGCTTCACGAGCCGCGCCAGCATCACAGCGGGCGGTGCGCCGTGCAGGCGGGCGGTGCCGGTGAGGTCCATGAAGGCTTCATCAAGCGAGAGGGGTTCGACCACTGGGGTAAGTTCGTCCATCAGCGCTCGCACGGCGCGAGAGGCTTCGGCATAGGCCTCCATCCGGGGGCGGATGACGATAGCCTCGGGGCAGAGCTTGAGCGCCTGAAACATCGGCATCGCCGATTTCACGCCTTTGATCCGCGCCACATAGCAGGCGGTCGAGACCACGCCGCGCTTGCCGCCGCCGATGATGATCGGCTCGTCGCGCAGTTCGGGATTGTCGCGCTTTTCGACGCTGGCATAGAAGGCATCGCAATCCATATGCGCGATGGTGAGGTCGAAAAGCTCGGGGTGCGAGGTGACGCGCGGGCTGCGACAGGCCGGGCAGCGGGTGCCGGTCTCAAAGGTGGTCAGACAGTCGCGGCAAAGGGCGGGCATGGCCCTGCGAGGATACGCCCTACGCCTTTTGCCTTCAATGGATTGACGATCTAGTGGTTCGGGCGCTTCGCCTGAGGCGAGTTGATTTCGGCCACGACGGCCTCGGCTGCTGCGCGGGGATCTCGGACGGTCCAGATCGGGCGGCCGACGACGACGTGATCGGCGCCAGCGGCAATTGCTTCGGCTGGGGTCATCACGCGCTTCTGGTCGCCAAGCGCGGCGCCTGCGGGGCGGACGCCGGGGGTCACGATCAGCTTGCCCTTGGCCTCGGGCAAGGCGCGGATCATAGCGGCTTCTTGCGGCGAGGCGATGATGCCGTCGGCGCCAGCCTCGAAAGCGCGGCCTGCACGTTCGACGACGAGATCGGCCAGCGCGCCCTCTTTGATCAGGCTGGCGTCAAGGTCGGCCCGGTCGAGCGAGGTCAGTATCGTCACGGCGAGGATCTTGAGGTCTTTGCCACCCGCGCCCGCCTTGGCGGCGCGGACCACATGGGGATCGCCATGCACCGTCAGGAAATCGAGATCGAACTGGGCAAGGCCACGCACAGCGGCCTCGACGGTTGCACCGATGTCAAAGAGCTTCATGTCGAGAAAGATCTTCTTGCCGAACTCGCCCTTGAGCTCGTTGGCCAGCGCAAGGCCGCCGCCGGTGAGCATCCCGAGGCCAATCTTGTAGAAGCTGACAGCATCGCCCAGCTGTTCGGCCAGCTTCAGCCCCTCGAGGGCATTGGGAACGTCTAGGGCAACGATCAGGCGGTCGTCGGCAAGCGGCTTCGACATGTTCGGTCCTTTCTCGGTGGGGTTCGGGGGCACATGATCCCGCAGGGCGGCCCTGTCAAGGGCGGGGGCCGAGTGGCCCTGATTGGAGTCGGTTTTTCGGCTTCTTGCTCTTGCGAGAGACAAACATTCTTCCCATCTCAGAGTAGAGGCCCGGAACAGGGTGTGCCGCAAAGTCGGGCACCGGCAAACAGGGCGCTTTGAAAAGGAGAATGCGATGAACTTAGAGAAGTTCACGGAGCGGTCGCGCGGGTTCGTTCAGGCAGCCCAGACGATCGCCATGCGGGAAAGCCATCAGCGGCTCGCACCCGAACACCTTCTGAAAGCATTGATGGACGACGATCAGGGGCTTGCCGCCAATCTGATCACCCGCTCGGGCGGCAATGCCGCGCGGGTCCTCGAGGCGGTTGATCTTGCTGTATCAAAACAGGCCAAGGTCTCGGGCGATGCGGGGCAGGTCTATCTTGATAGCGCCACGGGCAAGGTTCTCGACGAGGCGGAAAAGCTGGCCACCAAGGCGGGCGATAGTTTCGTACCGGTCGAGCGGATGCTGATGGCGCTTGTCATGGTCAAATCCAAGGCCAAAGAGGCGCTCGAGGCGGGTAATGTGACCGCTCAGGCGCTCAATTCAGCGATCAACGATATCCGAAAGGGCCGCACCGCCGATACGGCGAGCGCCGAAGAGGGCTATGACGCGCTGAAGAAATACGCGCGCGATCTGACCGAGGCTGCCGAACAGGGCAAGATCGACCCGATCATAGGCCGCGACGAGGAAATCCGCCGCGCCATGCAGGTTCTGTCGCGTCGCACCAAGAACAACCCGGTGCTGATCGGCGAGCCCGGCGTGGGCAAGACCGCCATCGCCGAGGGCCTGGCCCAGCGCATCATCAACGGCGAAGTGCCCGACGGCCTCAAGGACAAGCGCCTGCGCCAGATCGAACGGGAGGCGGTGGAGCCGCCGGATCGACCCCATGCCCAGGCCCTGGGCCCCGTGGCGGGGGAGCTGGCCCTGGAGCAGGTGAGCTTCGGCTACGACG
>JALRLK010000129.1 GCA_023254495.1 Marivivens sp.
GTCGCCGAGGCAAAGCGCCAGTTGTTTGGCCGTGTCGGCATTGATCTGTTCGCAGGTCCGACCGAAACCATGGTGATTGCCGATGATACGGTAGATGCCGAGCTATGTGCAACCGATCTATTGGGGCAGGCGGAGCATGGCTATAATTCGCCCGCCTGCATTCCTGCCGTGGCAGTCGGCACAGAACGAAATGAATGCTACTTTGCCAGCAAGCTCGTCCGATCCCAGATCGGGCATAACAACATCCACCATCGGCACTCCGAGATCCGAAGCGCCATCGCTTGTGAGCAGTTGAGAGTAGGCCAAATAGCCAATCACACACGCCGCCAAAAGACCCACCAGCGAGGCAAAGAGTGTTCTATTCATACGTCGTCAAAGTTCTGCCGCTCAATTCTGTTTCAACTTAAAATTTAATTACGACTAATAACCCCAACCGGAAGTAATATCAACGATTTGCGCGCCACTCCCGCGCTGCTTGACCAAAAGCATGGAACAATGGCCGAGATACAGGATCATTGGCCGCATTCCATTCTGGATGCCACTGAACCGAGAGGCAAAACCCTTGCGCCCCTTCGACATAGATCGCTTCGGGGGTTCCATCGGGGGCCGTTCCGTCGACGACGATTCTCTTTCCCGGCCGACGTATCCCCTGCCCGTGGAGCGTATTGGTCATGACCTCGCTCGCGCCGAACAACTTGGCAAAGGGGCCGTCTGGTGTCAGCGTGACCTTGTGGCGGATGGCAAATTTGTTGGCAAGCGTTCCGTCTGGCGGCATCCGGTGATTGTCGCGCCCCGGCAAATCGCGGATTTCGGGATCGAGCGAGCCGCCCATGGCCACATTGACCTCTTGAAAGCCCCGGCAAATTCCCAAAAAGGGCTGGCCCCGCTCGACACAGGCCCTGACAAGCGGAAGGGTGATGGCATCGCGATTGCGGTCAAACGTGCCGTGCGCCGGTGTTTCGTCCTCGCCATATTCCTCGGGATGGACATTGGGGCGACCGCCGGTCAGCAGAAACCCGTCGCAGGCCTCGAGCAGTTCCGGCACCGATACGATTTCCGGGTCAGCAGGGATCAAAAGCGGCATTGCGCCCGACACATGGGCAATCGCGCAGGAATTCATCGTCCCGACCGCGTGAACCGGATAGTCGTCGCCAAGGATGTTTGAGTTGCCGATAATGCCGATGACAGGGCGAGACATAATTCCTCACTCAAAATTTTGAGTGAAGTATATGCTCACAGGACCCCCCTGCAAACAGGAGCGAGCTTTGCATCAGCGCACACTTTTGTGCGGCAACAAACCGAATTTCGCCTAGTCTTCGCCGGTCAGACCCGCCGCTTCGATCCCAGCCAAAGCGCAGATCACATCGTTGTCGCTCGTGTCGCCGGTCACGCCAACCGCACCGATGATCTTGCCGGCCCTATCGCGCACCAGAACGCCGCCCGGCACTGGAACAACCTTGCCACCATAGACGCCGTTCATGGCGGCCATGAAATAGGCCTGCTGCTCGGCCCGCGCCATCTGGGCGCGGCCCGCCATGCCAAGCATGACCGAGCCATAGGCCTTGCCCTGCGCGATCCCAAAGCGGCCGGGGGCGGCGCCGTCCTCGCGTTCAAAGGCTTTGACATGGCCGCCACTGTCTAAAACCACGACAGCAAGAGGTTTAAGGTTCAGCTCGCGCCCCTTGGCAATCGCCTTGCGGATGATGGTTCGCGCCTTTGCGCTCGAAATTTCGGCCATGTCGTCCTCCCTATGACGCCTGCCCTAGTTGCGGCCGAGCGCCTTCAACTCGAGGCGGCGGCGATGCAGGACCGGTTCTGTATATCCCGAAGGCTGGACACGTCCCTCGAACACAAGGTCGCAGGCGGCCTGAAAGGCGATATCGTTGAACTCGGGGGCCATCGGACGATAGAACGGATCGTCCGCGTTCTGACGGTCAACCACCTCGGCCATCTTTTTCATCGCGGCCATCGTGTCGTCATGGCTGACGATGCCGTGGTGCAGCCAGTTGGCGATATGCTGCGACGAGATCCGGCAGGTGGCGCGGTCTTCCATCAGGCCGACATCGTGGATGTCTGGCACCTTGGAACAGCCGACCCCCTGATCGATCCAGCGCACCACATAGCCGAGGATGCCTTGGGCGTTGTTCTCGACCTCGCGGATGATCTGCTCGGGCGTCCATTTGCGATAGGTCGCCAGCGGAATGTCGAGAAGCGCATCCACATAGGCACGCCGACCGACTTTGGCGAGGCGCGCCTGAACGGCGAAAACATCGACCTTGTGATAATGCAGCGCGTGCAGGGTCGCTGCCGTGGGCGACGGCACCCAAGCGCAGTTGGCGCCCGCCTTGGGGTGGTCGATCTTCTGCTCGAGCATCGCCGCCATCTGGTCGGGCATGGCCCACATGCCCTTGCCGATCTGGGCCTTGCCGGAAAGGCCGCATTCGAGACCGATATCGACGTTCTGGTTCTCGTAGGCGGTGATCCAGCCCTTGCGCTTGATGAAGTCCTTGCGGCTGAAGGGGCCCGCTTCCATCGAGGTATGGATCTCGTCGCCGGTGCGGTCGAGGAAGCCCGTGTTGATGAAAGCCACCCGGTTCTGCGCGGCGCGGATGCATTCCTTGAGGTTGACCGAGGTCCGGCGCTCTTCGTCCATGACGCCGAGCTTCACCGTGTCTTGAGGCAGGCCAAGCATCTTTTCCACATGGGTAAAGATCTCGTCGGCAAAGGCCACCTCTTCCGGCCCGTGCATCTTGGGCTTGACCACATAGACCGAGCCCTTGACCGAATTGCCGCCCTTTTGCTTGAGGTCGTGGATAGCAATCAACGTCGTGATCGCGGCATCCATCAGCCCCTCGAAAGCCTCGTCGCCATTGCGATCGAGGATTGCGGGGTTGGTCATCAGGTGGCCCACGTTGCGGATCCACAGCAGCGCACGGCCCTTGATCGAGGTTTCCTTGCCGCTGGGATCAAGGAAGGTCAGATCGGGATTAAGACGGCGGGTAAAGGTCTGCTCACCCTTCGAAACTTCTTCCGTCAGATCGCCCTTCATCAGGCCAAGCCAGTTGCGATAGGCGACAACCTTGTCCTCAGCATCGACGCAGGCGACCGAATCCTCGCAATCCATGATGGCCGAAAGGGCACTCTCAAGGCGCACATCCGCCAGAAGCGCCTGATCGCGGCTGCCGATGAAATGGGCGCGGTCGAACACTAGCTCAACGTGCAAGCCGTTGTTGCGCAGGATCACCGAATGCGGCGCCTTGGGGTGGCCGCGGTAGCCCACGAATTTCTCAGGGTTCACAAGCGGCAGGTCGTCTACCAGAAGCTGCCCCTTCTCCACATGATAGCGGCGCACATCGGCGTGGCTTGTGCCGGCAATCGGGAAAGCCTCGTCAAGGAACACGCGCGCCCGCGCCACAACCCGCGCGCCCCGGCCGCGCTCGTATCCGCCCTTGGCAATCGGGCCGGCCATGGCATCGGTGCCATAAAGGCAATCATAAAGGCTGCCCCAGCGGGCGTTGGCGGCGTTCAGCGCATAGCGGGCATTGGTGATCGGCACCACAAGCTGCGGGCCAGCGACCGAGGCAATCTCGGGGTCGACATTCGAGGTGCCGATCTGGAAATCCTCGCCCTCGGGGACAAGATAGCCAATCTCGCCAAGGAAGGCTTTGTAGGCCTCGTTGTCATGCGGCTTGCCGCGATGGGCGATGTGCCAGGCGTCGATCTTGGATTGAAGGTCATCGCGCTTGGCCAGTAGCGCCCGATTCTTGGGGCCAAGGTCATGGACAAGGCCCGAAAGTCCCTTCCAGAAGGCCTCGGCGCTGACACCTGTGCCCTCAAGCGCCTCTGTTTCGACAAAGGTCGCAAGCTTTGCGGCGACCTTCAGACCTTCTCTCTCAACGCGATCGACCATTAACCGTTCCCCTCGAATGCATGCATTGGTATGCGGGTGTTCTGCGCCGACCTAGCGCAAAAGTTTCCGATCGGCAACAGGATCGCGGTCAGATATCCTTACCAATCCGCGAATAACCGCCCTGCAACCGCCCTTGCTCCGCCCGCGCCCCTGTCCTAGAAGCCTTGGCAATACGTTGCGAGGAATGCCCCATGCTCGATTTGACCTATGACGCCCCCAAACCCAAAGTCATCGCCGGCGCCACCGGCGACTGGGAACTGGTGATCGGCCTCGAGGTGCACGCGCAGGTGGCCACCGCCGCCAAGCTCTTCTCCGGCGCCTCGACCCAATTCGGCGCCGAGCCCAATTCCAACGTAGCCTTCGTCGACGCGGGAATGCCCGGGATGCTGCCGGTGATCAACGAGGGCTGCGTGGCGCAGGCTGTCCGCACCGGCCTTGGCCTCAAGGCAGAGATCAACCTCTGGTCGGCCTTCGACCGCAAGAACTATTTCTACCCCGATCTGCCGCAGGGCTATCAGATCTCGCAGCTTTACAACCCGATCGTCGGCGAGGGCGAAGTCCTCGTCGAGATGGGCAATGGCACCGCCCGCCGCGTGCGGATCGAGCGCATCCACCTCGAACAGGACGCCGGCAAGTCGATCCACGACATGGACCCAGCCATGTCCTTCGTCGACCTCAACCGCACCGGCGTGGCGCTCATGGAAATCGTCTCGCGCCCCGACATTCGCGGCCCTGAGGAAGCCGCCGCCTATGTCGGCAAGCTGCGCCAGATCATGCGCTACCTCGGCACCTGCGACGGCAATATGCAGAACGGCAACCTGCGCGCCGACGTGAACGTCTCGGTCTGCCGCCCGGGCGACTACGAGAAATATCAGGCGACGCAGGATTTCTCGCATCTCGGCACCCGCTGCGAGATCAAGAACATGAACTCGATGCGCTTCATTCAGATGGCCATCGAATTCGAGGCCCGCCGCCAGATCGCGATCCTCGAGGATGGCGGCAAGGTCAGCCAGGAAACCCGCCTCTACGACCCCGACCGCAACGAGACCCGCTCGATGCGCTCGAAGGAAGAGGCGCACGACTACCGCTATTTCCCCGATCCCGACCTCCTGCCCCTCGAGATCGAGCAGGCCTGGGTCGACGATATCGCCGCCAAACTGCCTGAGCTTCCCGACGACAAGAAAGCCCGCTTCATGGGCGATTTTGGCCTGTCGGACTATGACGCCTCGGTGCTGACCGCCGAACTCGCCAACGCCGTCTATTTCGAACAGGTCGCCGAACGCCGCGACGGCAAACTCGCCGCCAACTGGGTCATCAATGAACTTTTCGGCCGCCTCAAGAAAGAGGACCATTCGATCGAGGAAAGCCCCGTCTCGCCCGAGCAACTGGGCAAGATCGTCGGCCTCATTACCAAGGGAGATATCTCGGGCAAGATCGCCAAGGATCTCTTCGAGATCATCTACACCGAAGGCGGCGACCCCGAAGAGATCGTCGAAGCCCGCGGCATGAAGCAAGTCACCGACACCGGCGCGATCGAAGCCGCCGTCGATGCGGTCATCGCCGAAAACCCCGCGCAGGTCGAAAAGGCCAAGGCCAACCCCAAGCTCGCAGGCTGGTTTGTCGGCCAGGTGATGAAAGCCACCGGCGGCAAGGCCAATCCGGCCGCGGTCAACGACCTCGTCACCAAGAAGCTCGGGCTCTAGCCCCTTCTTTTGGCTGCAAATACTCCGAGGGTGGACGGGCCGTCAGGCCCGGAGGGGGCAGCGCCCGCTGCCGGCCCTACTCCTTGTCCCGAACAGCGACCTTGAGCAAAGCCGCTCGACGCTCAAGGCTCTCAGGGGACCATGTCTCTTCCGTCACATAATAGTCCTCGACGACCTTGTGCTCCGGCGGCAAGACGACCCAAGGCTGCTTGGTCGCTGTGAAAATATGCACATCGGGCGGCATCGCCGTAGGATCGTCCAATGTCCCTGCCCGGATGAATTTGAAATACTTCCGGTAGCCACCGAAGTAATACTGGCTCCAGACCGTCACCCGGCATTTCGGACAACGCGCCATCAGCTGCCCCTTGCCCCCCGGGGAAGGGATCATCATTTCCTCGACATCGCCCTGCAACAGGCTCACCCGATCTGACTCGATTATCGCGTTCGTGGCAAAGGCCGTGCCCGACAGGCGCTGGCACCATGTGCAATGGCAGCCGTGCACAACCAGCGGCCCCGAACTCATCCGGTACCGTACATGGCCGCAGGTGCAGCCTCCGTCATAATGCTTGGAACCGTCCGACATGATCTTTCCCCTCCAAAGCTAGAGGGTCAGCCTAGACCAAGATCGGAATATCCCCAAATCAGGCGCGATGCGCCCCGTCGGCAAGGCTTTTGACGAAGGCCAGAATATCGGCCACGCTCTCGCCCTTGGCGATGCGCTCGACAATGGCAGAGCCAACCACCGCGCCATCGGCGACGCTGGCGATGGTCTGGGCGGCCTCGGGCGTCTTGATGCCGAAGCCCACGATTACAGGAAGATCGGTCTTGGCCTTGATCCGCGCGACCTCTCGGCTTTCCGATCATCAGCCTTCGGGAATGGAAACAAGCCAAGAAAGCGCTGGGGGAAAAGGCCCGCAAGGAGCGGAATGACGAGCAGATCACCAAGACCGCGCTGGCGCAACGCCGATTGATTGACAAAGCCGTTG
>JALRLK010000020.1 GCA_023254495.1 Marivivens sp.
GACAGGTGAAGCGACTTTTTTTATCGGGAAATATGGAGATCAGAATTCGATACGATCTGAAGTAGAGAACGCCACATCAAGCTTGTGATACGCTGCTTCATTCACAAAGTGTGGATAGGTTTCTTTCTCACCATCCCACACATAGTCAGTGCCATCAAATCCCCGGAACATAGGCGCACCAGGCATCAGCGGCGTAAAGTCCTGATCCTGAATGCTGTGATGAATCATAGCCTTACGCATGCCATCTTCATCCAGTGGAAACTGTAGTTCATAGCCCAGACGGAACGCTTCGCAGGGAGGCAGAGAATCCAGCGCTGCATCATTGCTGTTCCAGGCCAGACAGAAATCCAGAATCGCTTCAGCCATGGTGAGGGTCAGTTGATACACATCCTCACGAAGCACGCCTTGTGGCTGTGCGCCAACTTCAATCATTACGCCTTTTTTGCCCAGCGTGCACAGATAGCCGTGTTCAGTGAACGGTTTTTCATCTTCTACCAGGATATTTGGACATCTTGGAGATAGAGCCGAATTTTGTGATTCGGCCGATGGTTGGGAGCCAGATATGCGTTCACTCGGGGCCGGCGATTTCGTGGGTGTCTGGCGCATCATTCGAGAAATTGACGACCGAAAATCCAAACTCCGCGGCGAGTTGGAAGGCGAGGCGGAGTTGACCTCGCGGGCGGACGGGCGGCTCGACTATCACGAGGTGGGCGAGCTGCGGCTCGGTGAGAATGCCCCCGTCGAGGCCTCGCGTGGATACCGCTGGGCTTTCGAGGGCGAGAAGGTCGCTGTCAGTTTCACCGACGGGCGCGATTTCCATGCCTTTGTTCCGGCAGGCCATGCCAAGGGGACGGATCATCCCTGCGGGTCCGACCTCTACCGCGTGGAATATGATTTCACCCTCTGGCCCGAGTGGCGGGCCATCTGGACCGTGAAAGGCCCTCGCAAGGATTACACCTCAGTCACGGTCTATACCCGCGGCTAGGCCCCCAAGAGGGCGGGATCGAAGGGATAGCGGGTCAGGTTTTGAAAGCCTGTCTCGGTGATCACCACCTGATCCTCGAGCTTGATCGAGAAATCGCCGCCTTCGGGGCTGACGAGCGCCTCGACACAGAGGCACATTCCCGGCTCAAGCTCGTAATCAAAGGCGCCTTCGACGAAATTGCTCTCGTAGGCCACGAGCGGCCACTCATCGCACAGGCCAACCCCATGCATCAGGCAGCCGTATTTCTGCTCCTGATAGATCTGCGGCAGCTTGTGGGATTTGAAAGTAAGGTCGCGGATCGAGACGCCCGGGGCCAGAAGGCTCATGTTATGGGCGATGTGATCGACGCCGATCTTCATGGCTTCGATCATGTCGGGGCGGGGCTTCTCGTCGCCGATCCACCATGTGCGGCTGATATCGACGCAGATGCCATAGGCGCCGATCAGGTCGGTGTCGAAGGCGACGACCTCGTTCTCTTGAACGATCCTCGGTCCGCATTCCTGAAACCACGGGTTCGTCCGCGGGCCGGAAGCGAGGAGGCGTGTCTCGATCCACTCGCCGCCGCGGCGGATGTTTTCGGCGTGGAGGACCGCCCAGATATCATCCTCCGACATATGCCCGCGAGGCACGCCCGCCCGCGCCGCGCGTTCCATCTCGGCCACGGCGGTCTCGCAGGCGTGGCTGGCGCAGCGCATGGCGAGGATCTCGTCGGGGCCTTTGATCGAGCGGGCCTTCTCGGTCAGCTCCTCGCCGGGCAGGACGCTCATGCCGCAGGCCTCGAGCGCGCGAAGCCCGTGGATCATCACCTTGTCGACGCCGATCCGCAGATTGCCGCCGGCGTGCTCTTTCAGGAGCTGGCGCACCTCGTTCGAGAAGAGGTCGGCCGCCGGTTCGATCTTGTCGCCGCGGTCGAAATAGAAGAAATCGGCGCCGCTGCGCTGTTCCTTCACCAAGTGGTTGAACTTGCTGAGGAACATGGCGTTCTTGTAGTCCCAGACGACCATATAGCCATCGGCGCAGACAAGGCAGGCGCGGAAGGCGTTGTGGGTGTTCCAGAGCTGCATATTGGTCGAGTCGGTCGCGTAGCGGATGTTGAGGGGGTCAAACATCAGGATCGCGCCGTAATCGCGAGCGTTAACCGCATCGACGAGGCGCTTGTGCCGGAAGGCGCGCATCCGTTCGAGATCGGGCGCGACAAGGCCGGCCGCCGCCCATTCGGCGAAGGCGAGTTGGGTCGGCCCGATTTCCATCCGGTCGTTGTCGTTCGGGGTGCCATCGGCGAGGCGGGCGCCACGGGCGGGATCGATCTTGCGGCGTTCGCGGTAGGGGGCTTCCATCGGGGGCTCCGTGCTGGTTTTGCCCATGCTGAGACGCTGCGCCGCGCCTGTCCGGCACGAAATCGACATTTCCGGGTGTGGATTCTCCACGGTGGATGCGGTGAAAGGAGGGATGCAGCCGAATCCGATCCTTCAAGATGCCATTCCCGAAGAGCAACGCGCCGCCGCCGCGGCACGATTGCCCGCCATGCAGCCCGTCCGTCCCGGCGAGTGGCTTCGGCAGGATGAGGCTTTTTCGGGCCAGCTGGCCGAAAAGGCGCGGCTGATTGCCGAGATGCCTGAGAAAGTCATGGCGGTGCGGCCCGAAGCGATGGATGCGGCGAGCGAGCTTCTGACCGTGGTCATGGCCGAGTTGGAGCTGAACCCGCGCTACCGGATGGAAGGCGAGGGGGTGCGCCGCCCCGACAACCGGCTTGTCACGATCGACACCCATGCGCCTATGCACACGCTCTCGCGTCTCATGCAGGAGGATTTCTGCATCCTGCAAAAGCAGGGGGACGAGCACGTTCTAACCGCCGCGCTCCTGTGTTTTCCGTCTGCCTGGACGCTTTCCGAGAAGATCGGCCGGCCGCTCACCTCGATCCACATTCCGGTGCCAAGCTATGACGCGGGGATCGCGGCGCGGGTGCAGCGGCTTTTTGACGGGGTGCAGCCGGGGCGGCCCGTTTGGCGGGCCAATCACCTGCGTTATGACCTGCCCGATCTCTATCAGCCGCATACGGAAGCGAACCCGCGTCCTGTCGGCAATCAACAAAGCCCCTACGAGCGAAGCGAACGCCAGACAGTCTTACGGCTCCCGGGGACGGGAGCCGTGGTGTTTTCTATCCATACGACGATGGTGCTGCGCGCAGGCGCCTGATCAGATCAGGAACGACAGAACACCGTTTCCGATGCTGGTCTGGGCGATGCCGATCAGGGCTCCGGTAACTGCAAGCGCGCGGGCCGAATTGTTGAGGTCTTCCTTGCCCATTGCCGAATAAGCCATCATGGCGACCCCAACGGGCAGCGATAGGGCGACGACCGAAGCATTCACCGCGTAGATTGCCGCGCGTTCCTGAAGCGAACGCTCTGCGATTATCGCTTTGGCAGCCGATTTCTCGACCGGATCATAGAGCGCCGACCGCACAGAGGCGTGGAATGCGCCTTCGTTGAAAGGGCTCAGACTGTCGAAATCAGGCAGTTCGGTCTCTGTCGGCGCTGCGACCTCGCGGCCACGGCGCGGTGCATCGGCCATTGCCGCTGGATGCGTTGGGCGGGGACGCGCCCGAGACGGATCAGGAAGGTTGGTCTGGACTTCGTCCGAGGCGACCATTCGCGCTTCAAGCTCGGCGTCGAAGCGACGCTCGAGTGTCGGCAGGATTGAATCGGGATCGACCTGCGGAGAACGCCGACGACCCGGGGTCTTCGCGGCGGCAACAAGGGGCTCGGGGGTGATATCGACGTCTTCGTATTCTTCTTCGGCCGCAGCTTCGGCCAAGGCGGGCCAAATCTTCTCAAGCACCGTATCGAACACGTTTTCGTCGAAAACCTGATCAAGCTCGAGCCAGAGGAAGCGATCCGACGTATGCTGGGCCTCGATCCGCTCTACGAGGCCGCGGCATACGTCCTGCCGATGCAGGAACAGCGGGCAGCGTTCTTGGGATTCGGGGCTGGAACCGATCGAAACGATTACCGCCGAGGCATAGCGCTGGGCCTCAGGAAGATCATGGAAATCGGGCTTGAAATCGGCGTAGGCGAGGCAAATTCGCACTGTCGTCAGGTCAAAGACAACGAAATCCTCGTACTTCGACATTTGCTTACAGGTGATTCCCTCATGGTCAGAGAGAGCCTGACCGAGTTCGTCGACGAGAGACCGGAAATCCAATCCGTTCGGCTTGGCGTAGCAAAGCGCGGCGATTGTGCTGGTCGGATGGTCGTTCATCACAAGAATCCTAACGGAGTGGTTCAGGATCAGTCAGCGCGAAGAATGTGGGGGGAATACCGGACAAATAGGGCATTTTCGGGCAGACCGTTCCCGAATGAGACAAAACTTAGGCACCGGTCCCGTCCAAGAAAAACGAAAAAGGCGCCCGAAGGCGCCTTTTTGTTTGGTTTGGTCTGCCGATTAGCAGCTGTAGTACATCTGGTACTCGATCGGGTGCGGGGTGTGCTCGAAGGCATAGACCTCTTCCCACTTGAGCGCGATGTAGCCATCGAGCTGGTCGCGGGTGAAGACATCGCCGGCGAGCAGGAACTCGTGATCCTTCTCGAGCTCCTCGAGGGCTTCACGCAGCGAGCCGCAGACGGTCGGGATCTGGGCCAGCTCTTCCGGCGGCAGATCGTAAAGGTCTTTGTCCGAAGCGGCGCCCGGGTCGATCTTGTTCTTGATTCCGTCGAGGCCGGCCATCATCAGAGCGGCAAACGCGAGGTATGGGTTCGCTGCCGGATCGGGGAAACGGGCTTCGACGCGCTTGGCCTTGGGCGACTCGGTCCACGGAATACGGACGCAGCCCGAGCGGTTGCGGGCCGAGTAGGCGCGCAGAACGGGGGCCTCGAAGCCGGGGATCAGACGCTTGTAGCTGTTGGTCGAGGGGTTGGTGATCGCATTGAGCGCCTTGGCGTGCTTGAGGATGCCGCCGATGAAGTAGAGCGCTTCTTGCGAGAGATCGGCATATTTATCGCCCGAGAAGAGCGGCTTGCCGTCTTTCCAGATCGACATATTCACGTGCATCCCCGAGCCGTTGTCGCCCTTCATAGGCTTGGGCATGAAGGTCACGGTCTTGCCATAGGCGGCCGCGACGTTGTGGATGACGTATTTGTATTTCTGGATGTTGTCTGCTTGCTCAGTCAGGCCGCCGAAGATCAGGCCGAGCTCGTGCTGGGCGGTCGCCACCTCGTGGTGGTGTTTGTCGACCTTCATGCCCATGCGCTTCATGGTCGAAAGCATCTCGGAGCGGATATCCTGGCTGGCATCGATCGGGTTGACCGGGAAATAGCCGCCTTTGTGGCCGGCGCGGTGGGCAAGGTTGCCGGCCTGATATTCGGTGTCGGTGTTCCAGGCAGCGTCTTCGCTGTCGATCTGGAACGAGACCTTCGAAGGAGTGACCGAGTAGCGCACATCGTCAAAGAGGAAGAATTCGGCTTCCGGGCCGAAATAGGCGGTGTCGCCGATACCGGACGCCTTGAGGTAGGCTTCGGCCTTCTTGGCGGTCTGACGCGGGCAGCGCGGATAGGCTTCGCCGGTGTCGGGCTCGACCACGTCACAGTGAATGCAAAGGGTCTTTTCGGCGTAGAAGGGATCGACATAGGCCGAGGAGGCATCCGGCATCAGCTTCATGTCGGACTGGTCGATGGATTTCCAGCCGGCGATCGACGAGCCGTCGAACATGAAGCCTTCTTCGAGGAAGTCTTCGTCCACGAGGTCGCTATCGACGGTCACGTGCTGGAGTTTGCCTTTGGGATCAGTGAAGCGGATGTCGACGTAGTCGATTTCCTCGTCCTTGATCAGTTTGAGAACGTCAGCGTTGTTCATCAGATGGGTCCTTCCGAGATGAATTCCGGGTGATTAGACGGCATCGTCACCGGTTTCACCGGTGCGGATGCGAATGGCTTGTTCGACGGGGTAGACGAAGATCTTGCCGTCGCCGATCTTGTCGGTCTTGGCAGCGCCGATGATGGCGGCGATGGCGGCATCGACCTGATCGTCAGAGAGGACGACCTCGATCTTTACCTTGGGCAGGAAGTCGACGACATATTCGGCACCGCGATAGAGCTCGGTATGGCCTTTCTGGCGGCCGAAGCCCTTGACCTCGACAACGCTGAGGCCCTGAACGCCGGCCTCCTGAAGCGCCTCTTTCACCTCGTCAAGTTTGAAAGGCTTGATGATCGCTTCGATCTTCTTCATGGACTTCGACTCCCCCTTATGAGCGGTTCAAGGCGACTGAGCACTTCTCTTGCAGGGGAACAATTGGCTAGGGTGGCGGGGAGGGCTTCGCCCGGGTCAAAATCACAGGTTTGCACAAAATTTAGGCAGATAGGCGCGAAAGCGGGCGAAATGAAAACTTTGGAGCGGTTTGCATGAGCGTTTTGCTAAGAGCGTCAAAGATGCGGGCCGCTGAAGAGCGAGCCATCAGGTCCGGGCGGGTGAGTGGCGCGGTGCTCATGGAGCGGGCGGGGCGCGGGGTTTTCGAGGCGATCTGCACGGCTTGGCCCGAGCTGGCCGCGGGCGGTGCGACGGCTGCAATCCTGTGCGGGCCGGGCAACAATGGCGGGGACGGGTTTGTCGTGGCAAGGCTGCTGTCCGATCTGGGCTGGGCCGTGACCGCCTATTTCAATGGAGACCCGAGCAAGCTCCCTGAAAATGCGTTTTCCGCCTTTCGGCATTGGCAGGGGCCAACCCGGCCCCTTTCTGACTACGCTTCAAGCAGTGAGGATATCATCGTAGACGCCCTTTTCGGCACGGGGCTGGCGCGACCGGTTTCGGGTGAGTTCCTTGCCGCGCTTGGGGTAGCCTCAGAACGCCCCCGCACATCAAAGCTGGTCGCGGTTGATGTCTTGTCGGGATTTTCCAGCGATAGCGGGCATTTGCCAGAAGGTTCCAACGATTATCCCGTGCGCTTGCGGGCTGACATTACAGTTACCTTTCAAGCGCCGCGGCTGGGGCATTTTACTGGTTCCTTGCCGGCAAGATCTGGCCGACTCGTGGTCGTTCCGATCGGGGTTGAGCTGCCGGACGGGGATAGCGTGGTTCGTTTGCTGGAAGCCCCCGAGCCCGAGCAGGTCACCAAAGGGCTGCTGGGCCATAAATATGGGCATGGTCACGCGCTTGTTCTGGCGGGGGGTGCAACAAAGGGCGGCGCTGGCAGGCTGGCGGCGCGGGGCGCGTTGCGGGTGGGGGCCGGGCTTGTCACGCTGGGGGCTTGCGACGAGGCGCTTGCCGAAAACGCGGCGCGGCTCGATGCCATTATGCTGCGCCGGATCGATGGGGGCGAGGATCTTGGTCTGGCTCTGGCCGATCCGAGGATCACCGCGCTTTGCCTTGGGCCGGGGCTCGGGTTGGATAGAGGTGCCGCCGGATTGGTTGGCGCGGCGCTCGATTGGATCCTGCCGCCCGATGCGCCCCTGATTGACGGAACCGACGCACAGATCGCGGCCCATTTGCGGCGGTATGGGCGCAGAGTACCTGTGGTGCTCGATGCTGATGCACTCACGCTTCTAGCGTCCGAAGGCGGCTTTGAGGCGAAATTACATGAAGGGTGTGTCCTGACCCCGCATGAGGGCGAGTTTGCGCGGCTGTTTCCTGATCTGAACGGGCCCGACAAGCCCGAAAGGGTGCGCGCCGCGGCCGAGCGGGTGGGCTGTGTCGTGGTTATGAAAGGGCCGGATACGGTCGTCGCGGCGCCGGATGGGCGGATCTGGATCGGCGGAGCCTTCTATGACCGGGCCGCGCCTTGGCTCGCGACCGCCGGCTCTGGTGATGTTCTGGCGGGAATGATTGCCGGCTTGATGGCGCGGGGTCTTTTGCCGGTCGTGGCGGCTTGCGCCGCCGTTTGGCTCCATCAGGACGCCGGGCGGCGTCTCGGTGCGGGCCTTATCGCCGAAGATATCCCCGAAGCCCTGCCCGCAATCCTTCGGGAAATAGGGGCCTAGTCTCAGACAGAGGCGGTCGCGATCTCGATTCCGTCGGCATAGATGATGTGCTGGCGGTCGAACATCAGTTCAAAGACCTTCAGCCGCTCTTCGCTACGGCGAAAAACGAAATCATCGTCGATCATGAGCTTGGAGGGGACAAGGGCGTAGGTCGATCCGATCAGAACCTCGGCCCGCCAGTCGCGAAGGTGGACGAGGGCTTGCGGCGGTACGCGCATATCGCGGCGCGGGGCGTGTATGACCGAGGGCGCCTGCCTTGATCGCAGTCGGTGCGAGCTGGATCCAGCCTGATTCTATCCCCTTCAGAACGACGAGACCCGCATCGCGCGAGATGATCCGTGCCCCCGGCGCAAGGTCTTCGACCGGGACTTCGCCCTCGATCGTCATGACCCGCGTTCCGGCAATCAGCCCGGCGGTTTCGACCGCCACGAAATGTTCGGGGGCCGGTGATTTTTCGGCAAGGAGGGGCATGGCAGCGCTCGTCTTTGTCTTCCCAGCCATATTTCGGGTGCAAATGTGGCGAAATTCGGTTCATGCCCGAAGAGTTTCATTGAAAATTCGGTTGTTTTTCCCCTCGCATCCCGCGCCTGCCTTTGATAGACACCGCCCCAATTCGGGGGTGGGCCCAGACCTGCCCCCTTTCATCATGCGGGTGTGGCGAAATTGGCAGACGCACCAGATTTAGGTTCTGGCGCCGCAAGGCGTGGGGGTTCAAGTCCCTCCACCCGCACCAGGTAACGAAAGAAGGACGACAGATGCAGGTCACCGAGACCCTGAACGAAGGCCTCAAGCGCGGTTATGCCATCTTTGTGACGGCGGGCGAGCTTGATGCGAAGGTCAACGAGAAGCTGGTCGAGGCGCAGCCCTCGATCGAGATGAAGGGCTTCCGCAAGGGTAAGGTGCCGATGGCGCTCCTTCGCAAGCAGTATGGCCAGCGCCTTCTTGGCGAAGCCATGCAGGATGCCATCGACGGTGCGCTCAACAGCCATCTCGAGGCCTCGGGCCATCGCCCCGCTGCCCAGCCGGAAATCAAGATGACCAACGAGGCCTGGAAAGAGGGCGACGATGTTCACGTCGAGGTTCTCTACGAGACCCTGCCGGACGTTCCTGAAGTCGATTTCAAGAAGATCAAACTCGAGCGCTTGGTTGTGAAGGCCGACGAGGCTTCGGTCACCGAAGCCCTCGAGAACCTCGCCAAGACCGCGCAGAACTTTGAAGACCGCAAGAAGGGTTCCAAGGCCAAAGACGGCGATCAGGTCGTGATCGACTTCGTCGGCAAGGTTGATGGCGAAGCCTTCGAAGGCGGTTCGGCCGAGGATTACCCGCTGGTTCTGGGTTCCAACTCCTTCATCCCCGGCTTTGAGGCCGGCCTCGTCGGCGTGAAGGCCGGCGAAGAGAAGGACGTGGACGTGACCTTCCCGGAAAACTACGGCGCCGAGAATCTTGCCGGCAAAGCCGCGGTTTTCACCTGCACCGTGAAGGCCGTGAAAGAGCCGAAGGCGGCCGAGATCAACGACGACCTCGCCAAGCAGTTCGGCGCCGAGGATCTTGCTGCCCTCAAGGGCCAGATCTCGGAGCGCCTTGAGGCCGAATACACCGGTGCCGCCCGTGCGGTCGCCAAGCGTTCGCTTCTCGACCAGCTCGACAAGGCCGCCAAGTTCGACCTTCCCGCCTCGCTGGTCGAAGCCGAGGCCAGCCAGATCGCCCACCAGCTGTGGCACGAGGAAAACCCGGATCACCACGGCCACGATCACGGCGCGATCGAAACCAAGGAAGAGCACACCAAGCTCGCCGTGCGCCGCGTGAAGCTTGGCCTGCTGCTGGCCGATGTCGGCCAGAAGGCCGAGATCAAGGTGACCGACGCCGAGCTGACCCAGGCCGTGATGAACCAGGCCCGCCAGTATCCGGGTCAGGAGCGCGAGTTCTTCGACTTCGTTCAGAAGAACGCCCAGTTCCGCCAGCAGCTTCAGGCGCCGATCTTCGAGGACAAGGTCATCGACCACATCTTCGCAGAAGCCAAGGTGACCGAAAAAGAAGTGAGCAAAGACGCGCTTCAGAAGGCTGTCGAGGCTCTCGACGAAGAATAAGGTTTGCCGAAAGGCAAAGGGAACGGGCGCCTTCGGGCGCCCTTTTCATTTGTGATCCGGCTTGGTGTTCAATTAGTTCAAAGCTATGCTGTGCCCAACGATGACCGTGGAGGCAACGATGAGAACACTGTTCCTTGCCAGCGCAGTCCTATTGGGCTCCTTTGGAGCCGCAGAAGCCTGTCCTGATTTCAACCAGTGGGGCGAATCCTATCTGGCAACCGCCGTAGATCTTTATTCCCGTCGAGATTTCGGCGTTGTTGCGGGCGGCGAGAACTATATTTGGGATTGTCCGAGCATCCGGCCCGGCACAGATCGCGGCGCAGGCTATTTCCCGACCGCGCCGGACTTTACCTTCGAATTGTCGAAAATGGCGGGATACAAGCTGGTGATCAGCGTGGTCAGCGCCTGCGATTCAGCGCTTCTGATCAATACGGCGTCGGTCAATTGGTATTATGACGATGATGACAACGGGGATCTCGATCCAAAGATCGTCTTGACCCATCCGGCCGACGGCTATCTCGATGTTTGGGTCGGCACCTTCGACGGCAATTATTGCGACGCAGTCCTTTCACTCGAAACCTTCAAATAAAGTTACCAGTGATACAAAGACAAAGGGCCGCGGAAATCCGCGGCCCTTTCTCAATTCTATGGCGAAGATCAGGCTTCGTCGTCTTCGGAGGCAGCGCCGCCGATATCGTCGAAGAGCTCCTGAATTTCGAAATCGGCCGCAGCCTCTTCTTCGGCAGCCAGTTCCTGGATCGACTTGCCCGAAGCCTGAAGCTCGGCCTCTTCGGTCGAACGGGCGACGTTGAGCGAGATCGAGACAGTGACTTCCGGGTGCAGCACAACGCTGACGCTGTGCAGGCCGAGATCCTTGATCGGGCCGGTCAGAACGACCTGCTTGCGATCAACGGTGAAGCCGGCTTCGGTTGCCGCTTCGGCGGCGTCACGTGGGGTGACCGAGCCGTAGAGCGAGCCGCCGTCGGAAGCCGAGCGAATCACGATAAAGACCTGACCATCGAGTTTCGCACCGAGGGCTTCGGCCTCTTTGCGGGTCTCGAGGTTGCGGGCTTCAAGCTGAGCCTTGTCGGATTCGAACTTGGCAATGTTGGAAGCGTTGGCGCGCAGAGCCTTGCCTTGCGGCAGAAGGAAGTTGCGTGCGTAGCCGTCCTTGACTTTGACGACTTCGCCCATCTGGCCGAGCTTGGCCACGCGTTCGAGAAGAATAACGTCCATTTGAGACCTCCTTACTTCACGGCGTAGGGCAGCAGGGCGAGGAACCGAGCGCGCTTGATCGCCTGGGCGAGCTTGCGCTGATTCTTTGCACCGACGGCGGTGATACGGGCGGGGACGATCTTGCCACGCTCGGAGATGTAACGCTGCAGAAGACGGGTGTCTTTGTAGTCGATCACCGGGGCGCCTTCGCCCTCGAACGGATCAGACTTGCGGCGACGGAAAAACGGTTTGGTAGCCATGACTTAGTATCCTTTCGCGATCAACTTAGCGGCGTTCACGGCGTTCGGGGCGGTCACCACGATCGCCACGGTCGCGCTCGTCGCGCTTCTGCATCTGAACCGAGGGGCCTTCTTCGTGGGCGTCGACCTTGATGGTCAGGACGCGCATCACGTCGTCATGCAGGCGCATCAAGCGCTCCATCTCCAGAACGGCCGCCGCGGGGGCGTCGGTGCGGAGGTAGGCGTAGTGGCCTTTGCGGTTCTTGTTGATCTTATAGGCCATCGTTTTGACGCCCCAATATTCATTCTCGACAACCTTGCCGCCGTTGTCGGCAAGCACGGTCGAGAAATGTTCGATGAGGCTTTCGGCCTGCGCGTTGGACAGGTCCTGACGCGAGATAAAGACATGCTCGTAAAGCGGCATGTGTGCTCCATTCATTTCTGCGGCGCATTTCAAAGGACGGGGCGTTAGAGCTTCCGCACCCCATCCACGAGAGACTGCGCGGTTCTAAGACATCGCGGAAGGATGCGGTCTTATACAGAAGCCGGCAGCCGAGACAAGGGTAAAACGGCCGTAAAACATAGGGCCGGCCGGCATTCTCGGATGCGGCGGCGCAGCCTGCGTTTGGCCTGTCCTGTTTCCGGTCTCGGGTCGAGCGGCCGCACAGGATTGTCTCAAACTTGTGCGGCCATGGCCAAGACCTTGCCCGCAAATCGCCCAAGTTATTACCGCAAATGGAAGCATCCGGCCAAGGGAGTGCCACCAGGATGTCAGTCGCTTCAACAAATCAACCGCGGAAATCCACGCTATATCTTTCAAACGGAGGAGTTGTTTCTCCCTCGGTCGTGGTCAACGATGCCTACTGGGGATACATCATCGCCTCTCCGCTTGCCGACCGTCGCTGGGCCGAGGTTGGCCAGACCGCAAGCTGGGTCGCCGGCATGGCGTTCATGGTTGCGGCTATCGGGCTTTGGCTTTTGCCGGGGGCAAGTGTTGCCAGCGACGTGATGGCGATGAAGTTCGGCCTAAGCACTTTGTTGGGCGGGATCGCCAGCCTGCTCATCTGGTATGCTAGCCGGGGCGTGCGGACCGAGATTCAGGTGGACACAAAACTGGGCGAAATTCGCGAGATTGTTCGCAACAGCGCTGGCGGGACCTCTTTGATCAGCAAACTTCGTTTCGATATGATCGGTGGCGTCTTTCTTGACCGCACCAACGCCGACAGGGGCGAAACCGCTTTGCTTCTGCGGTTCCTGAACACGCCCAAGGTGATGCTTGTCGCAGTCGGCCCGACCGAACATCTAGAGCATTTGCGCAATCGACTTGGCCGCGATCTTTTGGCGGTCACCCAGCGTCAGGCCCAAGGGCGGCGCTAGGGCGCACCAACACTCCAAGCCATCTGAAGAGCCCCGTTTTGAACGGGGTTTCTTGTCGTGGGGGAACGGGCACGGTAGAGCAGGGATAAGCAAACGAAGGAGATAACTATGCGGGCATTCGTTTTTCCGGGGCAGGGCGCTCAGGCTATTGGAATGGGCAAGGCGCTGGCCGATGCCTATCCAGCCGCGAAAGCTGTCTTTGACGAGGTGGATGCAGCGCTGGGCGAAAGCCTGTCCTCCCTGATTTGGGAAGGCGACATTGCCGAGTTGACGCTCACCCGCAATGCCCAGCCGGCGCTGATGGCGACCTCGCTCGCTGTGATGCGTGCGCTTGAGGCAGAAGGGATTGCGATCGGTGTCGCGTCCTATGTGGCAGGACATTCCCTCGGGGAATACTCGGCTCTGGCGGCGGCGGGTGCGATTTCCGTCACAGACGCGGCGCGGCTTTTGCGGACGCGCGGCACCGCCATGCAGGAGGCCGTTCCGGTTGGCGTGGGGGCGATGGCTGCGCTTTTGGGTCTCGATTTCGCGGCGGCGACCGAAGTTGCCACGGAAGCGGCGCAGGGGCAGGTCTGTCAGGCCGCCAACGACAACGATCCGGCACAGGTCGTGGTTTCGGGGCACCGCGAGGCGATCGAACGCGCTGTCGAGATCGCCAAGGCCAAGGGGGCCAAACGGGCGCTTCTTTTGCCGGTCTCCGCGCCGTTCCATTGCGAGTTGATGGCGCCTGCGGCGCGGGTGATGGCCGAAGCTCTGGACGATGTGGAAATCAACGAACCTGCCGTGCCTGTGGTGGCAAATGTGATTGCTTCGGATGTATCCGACCCCGCGGCGATCCGCTCGCTGTTGGTCCAGCAGATCACCGGCTCGGTCCGTTGGCGCGAGAGCGTGGCCTGGATGACGGCAAAGGGCGTGACCGAGGCTTGGGAAATCGGCGCGGGCAAAGCCCTTTCGGGCATGATCCGTCGAATCGCGCCGGAGATGGCCACGCGGGCCCTCGGGAAGCCCGAGGATGTGAAGGCAGCGGTCGAAGCCCTAAACGGCTGATCGGCCAGAAAATAGAACGAGGAAGGACAGAATATGTTTGATCTGACAGGCAAGACCGCGCTGGTGACCGGCGCTTCGGGCGGGATTGGTGCCGCAATTGCCAAGGCGCTGCACGGCGCCGGGGCAACCCTTGCGATTTCCGGCACCCGCATCGAACCGCTCGAGGCGTTGGCGGCGGAGCTGGGCGATCGCGTTCACGTCTTGCCCTGCAACCTGTCGGACGCGGCGGCGGTCGAGGCCCTTCCCAAGCAGGCGGCCGAGGCGATGGGCAGCGTCGATATCCTCGTCAACAACGCGGGCATCACCAAGGACAACCTCTTCATGCGGATGTCGGACGAGGAGTGGGCGAGTGTCCTCGATGTGAACCTCACGGCCACAATGCGCCTGTGCAAAGGCGTGGTGCGCGGCATGATGAAGGCGCGTTGGGGCCGGATCGTGAATATCTCGTCAATTGTCGGCGCCACGGGCAATCCGGGGCAGGCAAACTATGCGGCGTCGAAGGCGGGCATGGTGGGGATGTCGAAATCCATCGCATATGAGGTCGCGAGCCGCGGGATCACGGTCAACTGTGTGGCACCGGGGTTCATTGCTACGGCGATGACCGACAAGCTCAATGACGAGCAGAAGGAAAAGATCAACGTGCAGATCCCGGCGGCGCGCATGGGCTCGCCCGAAGAAATTGCGGCCGCGGTTCTCTATCTTGCCAGCAACGAGGCCGGCTATGTGACGGGCGCGACCCTTCACGTCAATGGCGGCATGGCGATGCTCTGATCCCTCGGGAAATAAGTGAATTTGGGGGTGGCCATAGGCCGCCCCTTTTTTGTAGAATCTTTGTATCAAAACGATGCGGAGGCCTTATGGGGCGCAAGGCACAGTTCACCGACATTGAGGTCTTTGATTGGCTCGGGCGACATTTGGCCGCGGCGCCGTCGGTAACAGTGCAGCAGGTCTCAAAAGGCACCGGGGTTTCGGTCGGCTCGATCTATCATCGATATGGCTCGATGGATGGTCTTCTGGCGACAGCATGGCTCACCGCGGCGCGCAGCTACAGGACGGGGATGGGTCGGCCTTTGGGCCGGCTTGGTGAAGGTCCGATGCGCAGAATCGCTTTGCACTCTGGGCGTTGGGCCGAGGCGCGGCCAGCGCTTGCACGGCATTTGTTCTGTGTCCCGGAGCGGGTTCTGGTGAGGGGTGCTGCAGGCGAGTCGCTGGAGGCAGAGATTGCGCGGGAAAAAGCGGAGTAAGCAGGCCGGGTTGCTGGATTCATCGAGCAGAATGGCCTCGATCCGATCAGGGCGCAGCTTGGTCTTTTTGAGCTGCCGCAGAGGATTGTGGCGGGCTATGTGGGGGAGCCGCATAGCTTTCATAAGGTAAAGCCGCTGATCCTGAACACACTTTTCGCGATGGTTTCGGCGAGTGGCTCTGGCGGCTCGACCACGGACGACGATGGCGACACAGACTTGGACAGCGGCTCCGAGGAGGCTTGAAATCGGCCCGTACCAACGCCATTCTTTGATGAGGCAGGGCCTGTAGGGAAAGGATTTGCCTTCGGGAAAATCTCTGCTATAGGCCACGAAGTTTTTCCGGAAGGTGCGTTATGCGCTTGTCGGTTTTGCCCCGCTTCGGGCAATCCAACGGCCCCGCGGGGGCATGATATAACGGGCTGAAGCCCTTAAATGTGAGGAACAGACATGAGCGACGTCGCAGACCGTGTGCGTAAGATCGTTGTAGAGCACCTTGGTGTTGAAGGGGACAAGGTTACCGAGACCGCTTCGTTCATCGACGATCTGGGCGCCGACAGCCTCGACACCGTCGAGCTGGTGATGGCTTTCGAAGAAGAGTTCGGCATCGAGATCCCCGATGACGCCGCCGAGACCATCCAGACCTTCGGCGATGCGGTCAAATTCATCAGCGAAGCTCAGTAGGCTTTCCCGATGCAAGGATCAGACGGCGCCCCTCGGGCGCCGTTTTCTTTTTGTCTGAAGTCTCTCAGCGCCCTGCACCCTTGCTCCTCCATCCAACCCTAGGGTATCAGGGCCTATAATTTCTATCGAGGTGAGGGCAGAATATGCGCCGTGTCGTTGTAACCGGACTTGGGCTTGTCACGCCGCTGGCGGATGGTGTCGAAGAAAGCTGGAAGCGTCTGCTCGAAGGGCAGTCGGGCGCTGGTACGATTACTCAGTTTGACGCAAGTGGCCTTGCCACCACTTATGCTTGCGAAGTGAAGCGCGGCGATGGGTCGGACGGCACGTTCAACGCCGACAAATACATGGAGCCAAAAGAGCAGCGGAAGGTGGATGATTTCATCCTCTTCGGCGTGGCCGCGGCGCAGCAGGCGGTCGAGGATTCGGGCTGGGTTGCGGATACGCCGGAGAAACAGAACCGGACCGGCGTTTTGATCGGGTCGGGCATCGGCGGGCTCAAATCGATTGCCGAAACGGCCATTCTTATCAAGGAAAAGGGCCCGCGTCGGGTTTCGCCGTTCTTTATTCCCGGGGCGCTCATCAACCTGATCTCGGGTCAGGTTTCGATCCGTTACGGGTTCAAGGGGCCCAACCATTCGGTTGTGACCGCCTGTTCGACCGGCGCCCATGCAATCGGCGATGCCAGCCGGATCATCAAATACGGCGCGGCGGATGTGATGATCGCAGGCGGCGCGGAAGCTGCCATTTGCGAGATCGGCATTGCTGGCTTCAACGCCTGCAAGGCGCTGTCGACCAAGCGCGGCGATGATCCGCAGAAGGCCAGCCGCCCTTATGATGCGGACCGTGACGGTTTTGTCATGGGCGAGGGCGCGGGCATCGTGGTTCTTGAGGAATACGAACACGCCAAGGCGCGTGGCGCCAAGATCTATGCCGAGGTTCTGGGCTATGGGATGTCGGGCGATGCCTATCACATCACCGCGCCGTCCGAGGATGGCGAAGGCGGCGAGCGGTCGATGCGGGCGGCTTTGGCGGATGCGGGCCTTGAGCCGAAGGACGTTGATTATATCAACGCGCATGGCACCTCGACGATGGCAGATACGATCGAGCTGGGCGCGGTCGAGCGCATGATGGGCGATGCGGCCGGCAAGGTTACTATGTCGTCGACCAAGTCGATGACCGGCCACCTTCTGGGCGCCGCTGGTGCGATCGAAGCGATCTTCGCGATCCTCGCAGTGCGCGACGATGTCTGCCCACCGACGATCAATCTCGACAACGTGGCGGTTGAAACGAAGGTTGATCTTGCGCCGAACGCCAAGCGCGAGAAGCCAGTCTCCGTCGCTCTGTCTAATTCCTTTGGCTTTGGCGGGACCAATGCCAGCGTGATCGTAGGCAAACCTCGCTGATGTGGCGACACCTCGCTTCGATCGCGCTGACCTTCTTTGTTGTGGCCCTGCTTCTGGTTGCGGGTGCGGTGGCGTGGGGGGCTCGGATGTATTCCGAGCCCGGACCGCTTGAAGCGGCGATTTGCGTCAAGGTTGAAAGCGGCACCAATTTCCGGGCGGTCAGCCGTGATCTCGAAGCGCAAGGCGCGGTGACGAGCGGGGCGGTCTTGCGGATCGGTGCGGATTATTCCGAAAGGGCCAACCTTCTGAAAGCCGGAAGCTATATGGTTCCTGAAGCGGCCTCGATGGAAGAGATCGTCGATATCGTCACACGGGGCGGCCAGAGCACCTGCGGAACCGAGGTTGTCTATCGGATTGGCGTCAACAAGACCGTTATTCAAGTGCGCGAGCTTGAGCCGGCGACGAGCCGTTTCATTGAAGTGGCCGAGTTCGATCCGGCAACGGAGGAAACGCCGGAGGCCTATACAAAGGTCACGGGCGAGGCCGATACGCGCTATCGGGTGGCGATGGCGGAAGGCACGACAAGCTGGCAGGTGTTGACCGCACTCAATGCGATGTCATCGCTGAGCGGCCCTGTCAGCGACATTCCCGCAGAAGGCAGCCTTGCGCCAGACAGCTATGAATTCAAACCGGGCGCCACGGTCGCCTCGATTCTTGAGCGGATGGAGACGGCACAGGCCCGTATTTTGGCAGAGGCCTGGGCCGAGAGGGCAGCCGATTTGCCGATCTCGTCGCCCGAAGAGGCGCTGATCCTTGCTTCGATCATCGAGAAGGAAACCGGCGTTCCGGAGGAGCGCGGGCAGGTGGCGAGTGTCTTTGTCAATCGGTTGAACAAAGGGATCCGCCTTCAGACCGACCCCACGGTGATCTATGGCATCACCAAGGGCGAGGGGATCTTGGGTCGCGGCCTGCGCCAGAGCGAGCTGCAGCGGGAAACGCCCTATAACACCTATGTCATCGACGGGTTGCCGCCGACGCCGATTGCCAACCCCGGGCGGGCGAGCATTCTGGCGGCGCTGAACCCGGATGATACGCCCTTCATCTTCTTTGTGGCCGATGGCACGGGCGGGCACGCTTTTGCCGATAACCTCGCGGATCACAACAGAAACGTGGCGGCTTGGCGGGCGATCGAAGCCCAGAAGAGCGGGAATTGATCTCTAACAAAAGCCAGTCAAACTAGGGGTTTACAGGGTGACTAATTTGACTTTTACCTGTCGGAAATCGCAGCTAGCAAGCCACTCTAGCCCGACTTGCGGTAGGCGGCAATCAAGCGGATTTACAATCGCGCCCTTAATAGCGGGGCGTTGCAGCTTCGGTCGTGGATGTCGTCGAAGATAAGAAATTGCGATTTGTTGCGAATGTGAAGTATGGAGTATCGATGAGAGCCGATGTACGGGCCAATGAAGTCAGATCGAATACCCATCCGCGGTCGAAAGTCTAAGTTATAGTGAATTCATTTTATCGGATTTTGTGTCTCGTATTTTGCCTTGTACCGTTCGGTGCAAATGGCAGCCCGTCGCGTTTCCATTCAATTGAAACGGGGCGCTTGCTGACCCCGAAGACGCTCGAATTTCGGCTTGGGTCTCACCAGGACACTGTGAGCGGAATGGGGACGGGTCTCCAAGTCTACGAAGCAAGCGCCGATTACTCCTTTGATGCCTTGCAAGTTGGGTTGCGGTTTTCGAGTTACGATGACATGCCCCCGCCACCTATGACGCAAGATTTTGGCCATTTGTCGCTGATCGGTATTGGTCTCAATATCAAGAAGGCGCTTGTTCAGACTGATAAATTGGGCTGGTCTGTTGTCGGGTCCGTTGAGGGTTTATCTTTCGGGTCCCGCAGCCCTTCAGATGATAGTACGGACCACCTCTCATGGGCAGTGCACTCTCCAATTACGATCTCTATCAACCAAGACTTGGACCTGCATTTTGATCCGTCGGTTGTAGACCTTCCCGATCAATTTAAAGGCGGAGAAGGTTTCGGGAAGGCGCTATTTCTGGGTGCAGGGCTCTCCTGGCAGGCAAGTGAACGTCTACTAACCTACTTCGAATTAACAAATTTAATCTCGGGGAGTGGAAATACATTTGATGCCGACGGACGTCTGTCTAATAGTCTGGCGTGGACGGTTGGTACGCGCATAGAAGTTGCCGAGGCGGGTCAACTAGACATTTATGCAACGAATAGGGTCGCGGGGACCGACGCGTCGTCCGGATTGGTTTTGCCTCCCGACGGTTCCACAACGATGCTCGGCGCGCAATTTATCTATCAACCGGGTCGTCGAGACAGCAGGTTCAAAAGCCCGCCACTTGAGGCGACGAGGCCAATGGATGGGTTTCTAATAAGGAGCGGTGCGATTCTTTCCTCCGGCCTTGTCAGCCTTCAGAGTGGCTTCGGCTCTGGCGGTTCCAGACGGCAGTCTATCACAGTCAGCATGGATGAAGGCTTGGAATTTGATGGCCTGCTTGAACGCCAGTTAACTGCGTCAAGCGATTACGACACCCCACCCGGAACTGACCCGCTCTTTATGTTGGGCGGTCGGTTGCAAGTTCTTTATCCGTCGCTGGGAGCGCCGGTTTGGGCGTCCGCCGGCATACTCGCCGGAAGAACGCTGGACTTTGACACGATGCCTTGGGAGCCGGACAGGCCCACTGTGGGCTTCATCTATGGTGATATCTCTGTCAGCAGGCAGATTGAGAAAACCCTAACCCTAACTATGCAGGCACGAGCCACGGCTTGGAGACAAGAATTTTTAATGCAATCCTTGGCGAAGGCCTATCATAGACCTTATTTCTTTCCAAATATTCCAGCATTTATTATCAGATTAATTTTTGGAGATTTGGCAAAGGTAATTTTAGGAAGCTTGAAGGTTTCATCAA
>JALRLK010000175.1 GCA_023254495.1 Marivivens sp.
AGCCGCTAGAATGGACCGGACTTTGAACGGAAAGACCTACTGGCTTGTTGGTGCGAGCTTCGGGATCGGCGCAGCACTGGCGCGCGAGCTTGACAAGCGTGGCGCTGGATTGGTCTTGTCCGGGCGATCTGAGGAGCGGCTCAAAGAAGTGACCAAAACACTCTCGAGATCGGTGCTGATCATTCCTTGCGATGTGACCGATAGCCTATCGGTGGCTAGAGTCACGAGCGAACTGGGAGGGATCGACGGGGTGATCTATATGGCCGGCGATTATGAGCCAATGACCGCCGCCGAGTGGGATTCCGAAAGGGCGCTCCGCATCGCCGACGTCAACTTCAACGGTGCGTTGCGTGTCTTTGGCGCTGTTGTTCCAGGCTTTGCCAAGCGCGATCGTGGTCATATTGTCGTTGTTGGCTCTCTTGCGGGTTTCACTGGCCTCCCCGGGGCCATTGGCTACGGGTCGAGCAAGGCCGCTGTCATGCAGCTAGCGCGGGATATGCGGGCAGACCTGAAGGCAACGGGCGTGCGGGTTCAGCTTGTGAACCCGGGTTTTGTGGATACGCGCCTGACGCGCAAAAACAGGTTCCGAATGCCTTTTATCATGGACGATCAAAAGGCCGCCAAGATTATCGCCGACCACATGGGCCGGCGGCGCTTTTCGCGCAGTTTCCCGTCCGTGTTTTCGTGGGTGTTCCGGCTTCTGGGTATCCAGGATCTGCTTCGGGCCTAGCCGGCAGTCGTCGCCGCCAGAGCATAGAGCTCGCTCGGTTCGATCCGAAGATCGAGCCCAAGTTTAATGCCGACACCGAGAACAAGCGCAGCAAGCAGGATGCGGAGTTGTTCACCGCGCAGCTTTGCGCCAAAGCGAGAGCCGATCTGCGCCCCGAACACTCCTCCGATCAGAAGCAGCAGAGCGAGCACCATATCAACTGTATGGTTGGTTATGGCGTGCATCATCGTGTTGAACGCGGCGACGAAAATGATCTGGAAGAGGGAGGTTCCGACAACAACCTTTGTCGGCATCTTCAGCAGATAGATCATCGCTGGAACCATGATGAAACCGCCGCCAACGCCCATGACCGCGCCCAATAGACCGACAAGTGCGCCCACCAAAAGGGGAGGGATCACCGAAATATAGAGGCCGGACACCCGAAACTTGACCTTGAAGGGGAGCTTGTGAATCCAGTTGTGCTTGCGCCTTTTGGGCGCTTGTTTGCCGCTTTTGATGAAGGCCTGGATGCTCTCGACCATCATCAAAGAGCCGATCCCGCCCAAGAAGAAAACATAGCAGAGATTGACGAAGAGATCGACTTGTCCGAGCGATTTCAGATAGTTGAAGATCTGCACGCCGATGGCAGAACCGATGAGGCCGCCGATCAAAAGCACCGTTCCCATCCAGAAATCCACGCCCCGTCGCCGCACATGGGCCATCAGTGCCGAGACTGAGCTTGCGACGATCTGGTTGGCCGATGTGGCGACGGCCACGGCTGGAGGAATGCCGACGAAGAAGAGAAGCGGCGTAATCAGGAAACCGCCGCCAACACCGAAAAGGCCCGATAGGATTCCGACGGTGCCCCCGATCCCGAGGAGTAGGAAAAGGTTGACCGAAACCTCGGCCACGGGAAGGTAAAAGTGCATCTGGAGCGGTTCCGAATTTCAAGCTCGGCCCGGGGCAGCGTCGTTGCGGCGTCGTCGGGGGCCCTCCGTGATCCACGCCTAGGTCACAAGGATGCCAAGCGCAAGTCGCCGGCCAGCTGAAAATCGCGATCCCTCTGCGAAGTAGCGTCGCAGGTCGCCGCCAGCCGATTAGGAGAAGGGCGCCCGAAGGCGCCCTTTTAATCAGTTGACGTCTTTGTAGCTCACGCCCTTCACATCCTCGCCCGGCGCGGTCTTTTCGCGGCGGACGATGAGGCGGTTGAGCGCGTTGATATAGGCTTTGACCGAAGCGACAACCGTATCGGTATCGGCCGACTGGCCGGTGGCGATGCGCCCGTCTTCCTCGAGGCGGACCGAAACGGTTGCCTGCGCGTCGGTGCCTTCGGTCACGGCATGGACCTGATAAAGCTGCAACCGTGCGTGATGCTTGAATAGCGCCTTCACCGCGTTGAAGGCCGAGTCGACCGGACCGTCGCCCGTGGCATAAACCGATTTCTCCTCGCCGTCGATCTCGAGCGTTAGATCGGCGGTTTGCGGCCCCTCGGTGCCGCAGACTACGCGCAGTTGCTTGAGCTTGAGGTGATCCTCGACCGTGTCGTTCTGGCGGATGAGCGCGATGAGGTCGTCGTCGTATACTTCCTTCTTGCGGTCGGCCAGATCCTTGAAGCGCACGAAAATGTCGTTGAGCTGGTTATCGGCCAGATCAAAGCCCAGCTCCTTGAGCTTGGCCCGCAGCGCGGCGCGGCCCGAATGTTTGCCCAAGGGCAGCGAGGTGCCTGAAAGGCCCACGTCCGAGGGGCGCATGATCTCGAAGGTTTCCGAGTTCTTGAGCATCCCGTCCTGATGGATCCCGCTCTCGTGGGCGAAGGCGTTTTTGCCGACGATGGCCTTGTTGAACTGAACCGGGAAGCCCGAGACAGTGGCGACACGGCGCGAGATGTTCATGATCTTGGTGGTGTCGACGCCGGTATAATAGGGCATGATATCGCCCCGCACCTTGAGCGCCATAACCACCTCTTCAAGCGCGGTATTGCCCGCCCGCTCGCCAAGGCCGTTGATCGTGCATTCGATCTGGCGCGCCCCGCCCAGAACGGCGGCAAGGGCGTTGGCGGTCGCCATACCGAGGTCGTTGTGGCAGTGGGTCGCAATGATGATGTCATCCGCGCCCGGCACCGTCTCGAGGAGCCGCTTGATTAGGTCGGCGCTCTCGGCCGGAGCGGTGTAACCCACGGTATCGGGGATGTTGATCGTGGTCGCGCCCGCCTTGATGGCAATCTCGACCACGCGGCAGAGATAATCCCACTCGGTCCGCGTCGCGTCCATCGGCGACCATTGGACGTTGTCGCAAAGGTTGCGGGCGTGGGTCACGGTGTCGTGGATGCGCTCGGCCATCTGGTCCATGTCGAGGTTGGGGATGGCGCGGTGCAGGGGCGAGGTGCCGATGAAGGTGTGAATACGCGGCGATTTCGCGTGCTTCACCGCCTCCCAGCAGCGGTCGATATCCTTGTAGTTGGCGCGGGCAAGGCCACAGATCGTGGCGTTCTTGGTGCGCTCGGCAATCTCGCTTACGGCGCGGAAATCGCCTTCCGAGGCGATCGGAAAGCCGGCCTCGATGATATCGACGCCCATCTCGTCGAGAAACTCGGCGATCTCGAGCTTTTCCTCGTGGGTCATGGTTGCGCCGGGAGACTGCTCACCGTCACGCAGGGTTGTGTCGAAAATCAACACGCGGTCTTTTGTCATGGGTCTATTCCTTGGTCCTTAGCGTTTCGATCCGGCGCTGATCCTCCCCTGAGCGGTCGCGCCGAATGGCACGCTCAGAGGCGGCTAAGGAGAAGCAGGCTCAGCAGGCCAAGCCCGCGAGAAATCGGCTGATACTGATCGGCGCGGTTCTTCATGGCCGCGACTATAGCCGCGTTTCTGGCGAGGAAAAGAGCTTTTGGCCTGTTTTTGTCAGTTTCCGGCTGGTTCTGCGGGCGCCTCAGTCGGGGCATCTTCGACAAGAGCGCCCTCCTGCCAGTCCCCTTCGGCGGTTTCGCCGGTGGCATAGCGCATGATGCCGGTGCCTTGCCGGAAGCCGCCCTCGAACATTCCTTCATAGACATCGCCGTTGGGATAGGTCGCGATGCCAAAGCCCGAGATCTTGCCCTCGCTGAATTCGCCTTCATAGACAAAGCCATCAGCCATGGTGATCTTGCCTTTGCCTTGGCGGCGGTCTTCGCTGAACTCGCCGACGTAAATCGACCCGTCGGGATAAGTTGCCGTGCCGGTTCCGTGGCGCTGGCCGTTCTTCCAGTCGCCCTCATAGCTATAGCCATCGGGCAGGGTCATTCTGCCTTGGCCATCGTTTTTGGCATTGGCAAAGCCGCCGACGTAGACGGTTCCATTGGCATAGGTTGCGGTGCCCGCACCGCTAATCACGCCGGCCTTCCAGTCACCATCATATGTCGAGCCATCGGGATAGGTGATCTTGCCGTTTCCTTCGGGCAGATCGAGATGGAAGGTGCCGACATAGACCGAGCCATCGGGATAGGTCACTTGGCCTTGCCCTTCGATCCGGCCCTCGGACCAATCGCCGGAATAGGTATAGCCGTCGATACCTCTGAAATTGCCCTGACCGTGGCGCTTGTCGTTCTGAAAGCCGCCTTGATAGACGTCGCCATTGGCGTAAGTCACTGTCCCCGAACCTTGGCGTCGGCCGGACACGAAATCGCCCTCGTAGATATCGCCGTTGGGCTGGACAAGT
>JALRLK010000023.1 GCA_023254495.1 Marivivens sp.
CTTTAGGTGTTAGCATTCCAGTAGCTCCAAAAGCAGGCATAATACCTAATCCTCCATTTACAGCAGCTGTAACCCTTTCCATGCTAGGTTTTAACTGATCCAAACTTGGACCAATATTTCCATTGGCACCAGCATTTTTTAATACGTGACAACCTGCACACATCCCTTTTCCATTAAAAATCTCTTTACCAGCCTTTGTTTTAGCAGCATCAGCGAATCCCAATGTGCTAGGCAATAAAGCTATTAATAAAAAAAAGAATAGTTTTCTCATAGGACTAAATACTAGTCTAAAATTTTTTTTTTTCTAGCCTATTTTTTTAAACTACGTCTACTACGCCAACGGCAACAAGGCCTCGCAAGAGTTCCTCGTGGAAGACGTGATCGGCGATACCGCGATCTATCCGGACGAAGCCACTCTGGAAAATCTCTACACCACGATGCCCTACGACGCCGCTGTTCAGCGTGTCGTCACCCGGCTCTGGACCCGCGTCAAGTCGGGCACGTAAGAGATTTAGAAGATATCGCCCCGCGCCGGATCCCGGCGCGGGGTTTTTCTGTGATCCGAGGATATTATGGCGCAGCCATCCAAGACCCCTGTCGTGTTCGCCCCTTGGGAAGACGAGACCCAGAAGCCGATCATTCAATTCAAGAATGTGACCAAGCGCTTCGGCAATTTCACGGCGATCGACAATCTCAGCCTCGACATCTTTGAGCGCGAGTTCTTTGCCCTTCTTGGCCCCTCGGGCTGCGGCAAGACCACGATCATGCGGATGCTCGCCGGTTTCGAGACTGCGACCGAAGGGACCATTCTTCTTGGCGGCAAAGACATCAGCCCGGTTCCGCCGAACAAGCGCCCTGTGAACATGATGTTTCAGTCCTACGCCCTCTTCCCGCATCTCTCCGTTTGGGACAACATCGCCTTTGGCCTGCGTCGCTCCTCGATGCCCAAAGACGAGATCGGCGCCCGCGTTGACGAGATGCTCCGCCTGACGCGCATGGAGAAATTCGCCAAGCGCAAACCGCACCAGATTTCCGGCGGCCAGCGCCAGCGCGTGGCCCTTGCCCGCAGCCTCGCCAAGGCCCCCAAGCTCCTCCTCCTCGACGAACCGCTTGGCGCGCTCGACAAGAAGCTACGCCACGACACCCAGTTCGAGCTGATGGACATTCAGGAAAAGACCGGCACCACCTTCGTGATCGTGACCCATGATCAGGAAGAGGCGATGACCGTGGCAAGCCGCGTGGCCGTCATGGACCACGGCAAACTCATTCAGGTCGCTACGCCTGCCGCCATCTACGAAACCCCGAATAGCGTCTACGTTGCCGATTTCATCGGCGAGGTGAACCTGATCGAGGGCAACGCCAAGAAAGCCGGCGGTGACAAATACGAAGTTAGCTGGGCCGAAGGCCAGGCCGCCCTGCGCGGCTCTTGCCCGCGCGAGATTGCCGATGGCACCCGCGTCACCTATGCGATCCGCCCCGAAAAGGTGGCGATTTCTGCCGACAAACCCAAAGACGCGGCCAACGCCATTCAGGGCACGGTCCACGATATCGCCTACCTCGGAAATATCTCGACCTATCACGTAATGCTGCCCACCGGTCAGGTCATCAAGGCGCAGGAATCCAACACCCGCCGCCTCGCCAACCGCCACTTCACTTGGGAAGACAAGGTCTGGCTTTCGTTCACCGACACCGCCGGTGTCATCCTGACCGAATAGGGGGGCGCCATGAACTACCGCCGCCTGTTTCTGATCGGTATTCCCTACGTCTGGCTTCTGGCGCTGTTTCTGGTGCCCTTCATCATCGTTTTGAAGATCTCTCTGTCGGATATCGCGCTATCGATCCCGCCCTATACGCCTACGCTCGACCTTGCCGAAGGCTGGGCGGGCATCAAGGATTTCTTCAGCAAGCTCGACTTTGACAACTTCCTCTTCCTGAAGTCCGACCCGCTTTACTGGAAGGCCTATGTCTCGAGCCTTCAGATTGCGATCCTGTCGACGACCATGACCCTTCTCGTGGGCTATCCCATCGCCTATGGCATGGCCCGCGCGCCTGAAGAATGGCGTGCGACGCTGATGATGCTGGTGATCCTGCCCTTCTGGACCTCTTTCCTCATCCGCGTCTATTCGTGGATGGGCATCCTTGGCAAAGAGGGTTTCTTCAATTCGGCACTGATCTGGCTGGGCTTTATCGACGAGCCGCTGACGATCCTGAACACCAACACCGCCGTCTATATCGGCATCGTCTATACCTATCTGCCCTTCATGATCCTGCCGATCTACGCCGCGCTCGAAAAGCTCGACATCTCGCTTCTCGAAGCCGCCGAAGACCTCGGCTGCACCCGCACCTCGGCCTTCTGGCTGGTGACGCTGCCGCTCTCGCGGCCGGGCATCGTGGCGGGCTGCTTCCTTGTCTTTATCCCGGTAATCGGCGAGTTCGTGATCCCGTCGCTTCTTGGCGGCTCGAACACACTGATGATCGGCAAGGTCTTGTTCGAAGAGTTCAGTTCCAACCGCGACTGGCCGGTGGCCAGCGCCGTGGCCGTGCTCCTGCTGTTGATCGTCGTTGTGCCGATCGTGCTCTTCCAGCGCAGTCAGGAACGTCAGGCGGAGGCCCAGAAATGAGACGCTTTAGCTGGTTCAACGCAACCTCTCTAACGCTCGGCTTCACCTTCCTCTACCTGCCGATGCTCATCCTGATCGTCTATTCGTTCAACGGCGGCCGCAACGTCGCCATCTGGGCGGGGTTCTCGACCAAATGGTATGGCGAGCTGTTCCGCGATAAGGCCTTCCTTGATGCGGCTTGGGTGACCCTTCGGGTCGGCCTGATGTCCTCGACCCTTGCAACGATCCTCGGAACGATGGCGGCCTATGTCATCGTCCGCGGCGGGCGCTTCAAGGGCCGCACGGTCATGTCGGGGATGCTTTATGCCCCGATCGTGATGCCCGAGGTGATCACCGGCCTGTCGCTTCTCTTGCTGTTCATCGCCATTGGCCTTGACCGCGGCCTTGTCACCATCGTTCTGGCGCATACGACCTTTACGATGTGCTTTGTCTCGGTGGTTGTCTCCTCGCGCCTTGTGACCTTCGACCAATCGCTTGAAGAGGCCGCGCTTGACCTCGGCTGCACCCCGTGGGACGCCTTCAAATCGGTGACGTTGCCGATCATTGCGCCTGCGGTGATCTCGGGCTGGCTTCTGGCCTTCACGCTTTCGCTCGACGATCTGGTGCTGGCGAGCTTTGTCTCGGGTCCGTCCTCAACCACGCTGCCGATCAAGATCTTCTCGGCCGTGCGCCTCGGCGTCAGCCCCAAGATCAACGCGCTCTCGACCATCATGATCGCGATTGTCGCCTTTGGCGTCATCACCGCCTCGCTGATCAACAAGCGTAGCGTGACCAAGCGGCTCAGGGACGAACAAGAGGCCGCCGCATCATGACCAGCTTCAAAGCCGAGTATGACGCGTACTGCGCGTCTTTCGGCGTGCCTGATCGCATCGAAGCCATGTTCTTCGACGCCAACGCGATCCCGAGAGGCAAGTGGGTTCCGGGCAAGGATGTCGGCAAGCTGATCAAGGGCGGGCTTCGCATTCCCGAAGCCGCCTATGCGCCCAACATCTTCGGCGAAGAGGTGGACGCCACCGGCCTTGGCAGCGTCAAGGGCGATCCCGATGGAGAGCTTGTCCCTGTCATTGGAACGCTCAAGCCCGTGCCTTGGCTCGAGGGCAATGTCGCGCAGGTTCTGCTCGAAATGACAGATGACGACGGCGTCACGAGCGTTCTGTCGCCACGCGGCATCCTTGCCAATATCGTCGCACGTTTCGCTGCGCTCGGCCTGCGCCCTGTGGTGGCGACCGAGCTTGAATTCTATATTTGCCGCGCCCGCGAGGATTCCGACGAAGCGCCCGAGCCCCCCACAGGGCTTGGCCGCGCCCGCAACTACGAAATGGGCGCCCTTGTGCGATCCGAAGAAATCATGGCCGAGATCATTTCGGCCGCGCAAACCCAAGGTATGCCGACCGACGCCCTTATCGCCGAATATGGCCCCGGCCAGTTTGAGGTGAATTTCAACCACACGGACGATGTCCTTTTCGCCGCCGATACAGCTGTTTTGTTTCGCAAGCTCGTCAGCGGCGTTGTGCACCAGCACGACCTCGAGGCCACTTTCATGGCCAAACCCTATGCCGATCACCCCGGCAATGGGATGCACGTCCATGTCTCGTTGATCGACGAGGCAGGAAACAACGTTTTCTCCGCCGATCACGGCGTCAGTGAAAACCTCGGCCTCGCTGTTGCCGGTGTCTTGAAGACCATGCACGAATTGCACCTCGTCTTTGCACCGCACCTCAATTCCTTCCGCCGCTTTCAGCTCGGAAGTTTTGCGCCCACCTCGCCCGACTGGGGCATCGACCATCGCGGCGTGGCTGTGCGTCTTCCCGATGTCGCGGGCCCCGCCGCAAGGCTTGAACACCGTATCTCGGGCGCGGACGTGAACCCCTATCTCGTTTTGGCTGCGATCCTTGGCGGAATCCTGCATGGCCTTGAAACCAAGCCGGAATTGCAGCCCGCCCTTGGCCCCAAAGATACCTCGTCAAAGACGAAACTGACCCACGACTGGATCGCTGCGATCGACGGATTTGCCGCCTCTGACGTAGCCAAAGACATCTTCGGCCCGACCTTCCATCACGTCTTTACCGAGATCAAACGCGACGAGGCCGCGATCCTCACCCGCATCATCCCGCCCTCCGAATATCGGGCCTACCTCAGCCGACTGTAATTGCCATGACCCAGACCGCCGGTGTTTCCAACGATCGCATCGCCGCCCTTGCCGCCCGCGAGGCCGAGGCCTATTCCGCCGCACGGCCCAAGACCCGCGCCGCCCTTCAGGCGGGCGCCGCCAATTATCTTGATGGCGTGCCGCTCCACTGGATGAAGGACTGGCCCCAGCCCTTCCCGATGCTCGTCGCCCAAGCCAAAGGCGCGACCCTCGTCGATATCGACGGCAACGAGCTCGACGATTTCTGTCTGGGCGATACCGGCTCGATGTTCGGCCATTCGCCCGCCCCCGTCGCCCGCGCCATCAAGCAGCAGGCGGGCAATGGCCTGACCTATATGCTGCCCACCGAAGACGCCCTCGCCGCAGCTGCGCTTTTGTCCGCGACCTTCGGCGATATGCGCTGGCAGATCGCCACCACCGCGACCGATGCCAACCGTTTCGCCCTGCGCGTGGCCCGCGCTGTAACCGGCCGATCCAAGGTTCTGGTGTTCAACGGCTGCTATCACGGCACGATCGACGAGGCGATGGTCACGCTCGACGCCGACGGCACCACAATCACCCGCCCCGGCCTTCTGGGCCAAGCCGCCGACCTGACCCTCACCGGCGTCTGTTGCGAATTCAACGATCTGGCCGGTGTCGAGGCCGCGCTGGCCAAAGGCGACGTTGCCGCGATCCTGACCGAGCCGGTGATGACCAACTCCTGCATGGTCCTGCCCGAACCCGGCTTCCACGAAGGCCTGCGCGGGCTTGCCACCAAATACGGCACGCTCCTGATGATCGACGAGACGCATACGATCTCGTCCGGCCATGGCGGCTATACCCGCGTGCATGGGCTCAAGCCTGATATCTTCGTCGTCGGCAAATGCGTCGCGGGCGGGATGCCCACCAGCGTCTGGGGCCTCAGCCCCGAAATCGCCCAGCGCTATCTCGAGGTCAACGCCGGCCGCGCCTCGGGCCATTCCGGCATGGGCACGACCCTATCCGCCAACCCGATGCAATTCGCCTGCCTCAAGGCCACGCTCGGCGAAGTGATGACCGAAAAGAACTATGCCAAGATGGAGAAAGGCGCCGCCCGCCTCCACCGCGGCCTCGGCAAGGCGATCAAGGCCCACAAGGCCCCCTGGCACGTTGTCCGCGTCGGCGCGAGGGTTGAATTTATCTGCTATCCGACCCCCCTTCGCGACGGAAAAGAGGCGGCAGAAGCGCATAAATCGAACCTCGAGGCCGCGCTCCACGCGGCCCTTCTCAATCGCGGCTGCCTCATCGCGCCGTTCCATAATATGATGCTCGTATCGCCCTCGACCAAACCGGCCCAGATCGACCGACTGGTGGCGGCCTTCAATGATGTCCTAGACGAGCTCTTTGCCTGAAAGCCCTTTCCATGACGACCTGCCCCTCGGGCGCCACGCCCGCCGAAGCCGAAGTCTTCCTCTCCGCCCACCCCGAGATCGAGGCCATCGACATTGTCCTGCATGACGGCAACGGCATCGGCCGCGGCAAGATCATCCGCCGCCATGAGCTCATGTCGCTCTATACCGGCGGGCGGCATATGCCGATCTCGATCCTCGGCCTCGATATCTGCGGCGAGGATGTGCACGAAACGGGCCTGATCTGGGATCAGGGCGATGGCGACCTGCGCGCCTGGCCGATCCCCGGGACATTGAAGCCCCTGCACAACACCACACCGCCCCGCGCCGAGGTCTTCCTGTCGCTCTACGAGCTAGACGGCCGCCCCATGACCTCCGACCCGCGCCACGCCCTGCAACGTCAGGTCGATGCCTTTGCCGCGCGCGGCCTCCACCCCGCCGGCGCTTTCGAGCTCGAATTCTTCCTCCTCGCCAACGACCGCGACGCAAATGGCAAGGTCCGTCCCGCCGCCGACGTGCTCGATGGCCGACATAGCTCCAAGACCGAAGTCTATTCCGTCGATCACCTGCACGGAATGCTGCCCCTCTTCTCCGATATCTACGCGGGCGCCGAGAAGGCCGGGATCAAGGCCGAAACGATGATTTCGGAATATGCGCCCGGCCAATATGAGCTGACGCTGCACTACCGCGAAGACGTGATGCAGGCCGCCGACGATCTCATGCGCCTCAAGCGCATCGTCCGTGCCCAAGCCCGCGCCCATGGCGTCACCGCCTGTTTCATGGCCAAGCCTGTCGAGGAATACGCAGGCTCCGGTATGCACTTCCACGTCTCGATGCTCGACGACAACGGCCGCAACGTCTTCGTCGAAGACACCGAAGGCCAGTGGAACGAAACCCTCCTCCACGCCCTCGGCGGCCTGCGCGTCACGATGGGCGAGGCGATGCTCGTCTTCGCCCCCCACGCCAACAGCTGGCGCCGCTTCTCCTCGCAATCCTACGCGCCTGTCTCGCCCTCCTGGGGCGTCAATAACCGCTCGGTGGCCCTGCGCGTCCCCGCCGGCTCGAAACAGGCCCGCCGCATCGAACACCGCCCTTCGGGCGTCGATGCCAACCCCTACCTTGTCGCCGCCATCGTCCTCGCCGGCATCCGCCACGGCCTTGATGGCCGGATCGACCCCGGCCCCGAAACGACCGGCAACGGCTATGAAGGCGACGACACGCTCTCGGTCCCCCGCGACTGGAACGAAGCCATCGCCGCGGCCACCAAGTCAGAGTTCCTCAAAGACGCCCTCGGCGAAGACATGCACCGCACCTTCACCGCCGTCAAAGCCGCCGAATACGCCCGCGTCGCCCGCACCATCTCCAACGTGGATTTCGACCTCTACCTCTACACGGTCTAGGCTTCTTTTGGCCTGAAATACTCCGGGGGAGGCCCCGCCGTTAGGCGGGGTCGGGGGCAGAGCCCCCTCCTCCGGCCGCCGCAAGGCACCAACCGGCAATCTCTTCCGCTCCGCCTGAAATGGCCTCACCCATGCCTTCGGTGAAGACATCGAAAGCCTCGAGACTCGCGGCAGGAACGATCACAAACACCGGCATATCCGCCGCCATGGCAGCACCGATCGCCGGACGAAAGCCGCGCCCTTCGATCTCCTGCTTGCCGAATTTGTTTACGATCAGGATCTCCGGCCCTTCGGCCCGGCCGGCGCTGATCGCCGCAATAACCTCGCCAACCGCCTCCTCAAGCGCGCCGGGATCAAGCCGGCAGCCGCGCGCATGGGGCCCCAGATCCTGACTGATCCGCACGACCCGGTTGCCCGTCAGGATCTCGAGGTCCATATGGCAGCGCCCGTTCGAGGCGGCCCCGTGATTGTGCTGGATCGCACCGGCCACGCGCACACCACGCGCCAGAAGCGATTGGGCGACCTGCACCAAAACAGTATCCGCCGTCATGCTTTCGCCGGGAACCACATAGCCGAGCCGCATCGCCCATCCTCTTGCAACTGCTCCCCCCCGATTACAGTATACCCGCAAACGAGGAAAGCGCCCCATGCCGCCTGTGCTGCCCATCCTGCCCGACCCCACCGCCCCCGGCCTGACCCGCAAGGTCAGCGGCATCGACCATACCGGTGCCGAGGTCGAGACATCGGTGGTCGAGGAACGGCCCCTGACGATCTTCCTCAACTCCCAAGAAATCGTCACCGCCATGACGATCGGCGACTACCCCGACTATCTCGCGGTCGGTTTCCTGCGCAACCAGCGGATGCTGCGCGACGACGATGTGATCACCGCGATCGACTATGAGCCCGAGATCGACACCATCGTCGTCCGCACCGAACGCCGCACCTCCTACGAGGACAAAGTCCGCAAAAAGACCCGCACCTCGGGCTGTGCGGTGGGCACCGTCTTTGGCGACATGATGGAAGGTATCGAAGGGCTGACCCTGCCCGAAGCAGAGGTCAGAACCAGCTGGCTCTATCCCCTCGCCAAGACGATCAACACCCTGCCCTCGCTCTATCTCGAAGCGGGGGCGATCCACGGGACGGTCCTCTGCCAAGGCGACAAGCCTTTGGTCTATATGGAAGATGTTGGCCGCCACAACGCGGTCGACAAGATCGCGGGCTTCATGTTCCGCCATCAGGTAAGTGGCGCCGACAAGATCCTCTACACCACCGGCCGCCTCACTTCGGAAATGGTGATCAAGACCGCCCAGATGGGGATACCCGTGCTTGTCTCGCGTTCAGGCTTCACCGCCTGGGGCGTTGAGATTGCGCGGCAGGTGGGCCTCACGCTCATCGGGCGGATGCGCGGCCAGCGGTTTGTCTGCCTTTCCGGCGAGGAACGGCTGATCCGCGACGCGGCGCTTTCGGGCGAGGAAGAAGACCGCAAGCACCGGCGCAAGGGGGCAGGCGATGAATAGGCCGCCGGCAATCATCCTCGCGGGCGGCCGCTCGACCCGCATGGGCGGCGGCGACAAGGGCCTGCGCGAAGTCGGGGGCGAGCGCCTGATCGACCGCGTGATCGCCCGTATTGCGCCCCAATGCGGGCCGATTGCGCTTAATGCCAATGGCGATCCCACGCGCTTTGCCGATCTCGGCCTGCCGGTCCTGCCCGACAGCCTGCCCGATCACCCCGGCCCCCTTGCCGGAGTGCTCGCCGGGATGGATTGGGCCGCCAGCATTGGCGCCGACGCCGTGGTTTCGGTCGCCGCCGACACGCCCTTCTTCCCCCGCGATCTTGTCGAGCGCCTTGAGGCCGCCGCAGGCCCCTCGGGCCTTGCTCTCGCCGCCTCGCCTGACGAGACCGGCAAGCTCTGGCATCACCCGACCTTTGGCCTTTGGCCCGTCGCCCTGCGCGACGATCTGCGCGAGGCGCTGAAGGGCGGCCTTCGCAAGGTCGTCCTCTGGACCGACCGGTACGGGGCGGGAACGGCGTCTTTTCCTTGCACGCCCTTCGATCCATTCTTCAACATCAACACGCCCGACGATATCGCCGAGGCCGAGAAACTGGCGGAGCTCGCATGAAGGTCTATGGCGTCACCGGCTGGAAGAACGCGGGCAAGACAACCCTCGTGGAGCGGCTCGTGACCGAGATTTCCGGCCGCGGCCTAACGGTTTCAACTATCAAACACGCTCACCATTCCGCCGATATCGACGAGCCGGGGCGCGACAGTTTCCGCCACCGCGAAGCGGGGGCCCGCGAAGTCATGCTCGCCACCCCGGAACGCTGGGCCTTGATGCATGAATTGCGCGGTGCGCCTGAACCGAAGGTTGAGGATCTGATTGCGCGTCTTGCACCTGTCGATCTAGTGATCATCGAAGGCTTCAAACGTGCGCCGCACCCCAAGATCGAGGCCCACCGCGAGGAGATGGGCCACCCCTTGATGGCGGGCGAGAACCCGACGATCCGTGCCGTGGCCTCGGATATCTCGCACATCCCGGTCACTGTGCCGGTCTTCGACCTTGACGACATCCGCGGCATCGCTGATTTCATCCTCGCCGAGACGGGCCTCTGATGTTCGATCGGGTCGCCATCCTCGATTGGTCGGCCTCGGGCGCACCCAAGACGGGCAAGGATTCGATCTGGATCGGCGTGTCAGACGCCAGCGGCACCACAAGCCGCAACATCGCCACGCGGACCGAGGCAGAAGCTGCCGTCCTTGCTCTCGCGCATGAGGCCATTCGCACAGGCGAGCGCCTGCTGATCGGAGCCGATCTGAATTTCGGTGCGCCTGCCGGTCTGGCAAAGCACCTGACCGGCAAGGCCGAAGCCACGGCCCTTTGGGCATGGCTCGCCGAGCGGATCACCGACGACGCCCGCAACCACAACAACTATCGCGCCATCGCCGGCGAGATGAACGCCACGCTACCCGGCGGCGGGCCGTTCTGGGGCAATGGCAGCAAAACCGATTTCGACGGGCTGCCGCGCACAAAGCCCGCCCTGCCTGACTGGTTGGCCGAACATCGCCGCTGCGACCAGCAGAGCAAGGCCGAGGGGTTTGCGCCCAAAACGCTCTGGCAACTTGCCGGGGCCGGAGCCGTGGGGGCGCAGAGCCTTCTGGGGATGCCGATGCTGCACCGGCTCAGGGCCGCGCTCGGGGCCGAATGCGCCGTCTGGCCCTTCGAGCCAATCGAAGGGAAAGCCATCGTCATTGCGGAAATCTATGCTGCCTTCATCGGCCCTGACGTTAGGGCGCTCGAGGCGCGGGGCAAGGTCCGCGATGCGGCGGAGGTCGAACTACTCTCCACCGCCTTCTGGAACCTCGCCCAGACCGACCGCCTGAGCCCTCTCTTCGAGACCGACGTCGACACCGCCCTCCTGCGCGAGGAAGGCTGGACCCTCGGCACCGGCCACGGCCCCGCCCTCCGCGCCGCGATTCCGGCAAGCCAGCTCCCCCCGCGCCTGCGCGACGATTGTTTCGCCATGCCACAAGGCGTGAGTTGGGTGCCCGTCGATGAAGCTCTGGAGCGTCTGAGAACCGCGCTTGCGCCCGTGACAGGCACCGAAACCCTTCGGACCGCCACCGCCTGCGGTCGCATCCTCGCCGCCGACTGCGTCGCCCGCCGCTCGAACCCACCGCGCCCCAATTCGGCGGTGGATGGCTATGGCTTCGCCCATGCCTCGACCAAAGCTGGCGTCAACCGCCTGCCTCTCGTCGCGGGCCGCGCCGCCGCGGGCCAGCCCCTCGCGGGCGCGATCCCGCCCGGCCACGCCGTCCGCATCCTCACCGGCGCGACCCTGCCCGAGGGTGTCGATTCCGTGGTTCTCGAAGAAGACTGCGCCACCGATAGCGCCAGCGTGACCTTCGACGGGCCGGTAAAGCCCCGCGCCAATACCCGCAAGGCGGGCGAGGATGTAGTGGAAGGCGCGGTGGCCCTCAAGGCGGGACATCACCTCCGCCCGCCTGATCTTGCGCTTCTTTCGGCGCTGGGGATCGGCGAGGTGACGGTTCACCGCCCCTTGCGGGTGGGCGTCCTCTCGACCGGCGACGAGATCATCGCATCGCCCGACAGGCCTGCCCTGCCGCACCAGATCTATGACGCCAACCGGCCCATGCTTTTGGCGCTCGCCCGCCAGTGGGGCCACCTGGCTATCGACCTCGGCCACGCCCCCGACAGGCCCGCCACCATCGCCGGCAAGCTCGACCGCGCCGCGCGCGAAGTGGATGTTGTCCTGACCTCGGGCGGCGCTTCGGCAGGCGACGAGGATCACGTCTCCCGCCTCTTGCGAGAGAAAGGCACGCTCTCAAGCTGGCGCATCGCCATGAAACCGGGGCGGCCCTTGGCACTGGCGCTGTGGGAGGGGGTTCCGGTGATCGGCCTTCCGGGAAATCCGGTCGCCGCCTTGGTTTGCGCTTTGATCTTCGGCCGCCCTGCCCTGTCGATGCTCGCGGGCGGCGACTGGACCGCGCCGCAAGGCTTCACCGTGCCTGCCGCCTTCTCCAAGTCCAAGAAACCGGGCCGGCGCGAATACCTGAGGGCGCGGATCAACGCCGAGGGCGCGGCCGAGATCTTTGCCTCGGAAGGTTCGGGCCGGATCAGCGGGCTGTCATGGGCGGACGGGATCGTCGAGCTGCCGGATGGCGCCGCCGAGATCACTCCGGGCGTGCCGGTGCGCTATATCCCCTACGCCTCCTTCGGCCTGACCTAGCCCCGCCGGATCAGATAGGCGCGGGTGCCGACCAGTTCGGCCATTCCCTGAAACTCATGCCCCGCCTCATTGCAAAAATGCGGCACATCCACGACCGCCATCGGATCGCTCGCCAGAAGGCGCAAGACCTGCCCCGCCTGCATCTGGGACAGCCGCTTGCGGGCCTTGAGCACAGGCAAAGGGCACAAGAGCCCAGTCGCGTCGATTTCCTCATCCCATGTCATGGCGCAAAAGTTATGCAAAGGGTCAGAAACTGTCCATTGTCGGGCGCGACAATCTGTCAGAAAGTCGCCAGGTTCTATGCGCCGCTGATAAGGAAAACGATATGGCCCTCGACGACGGCAAAGGTGTTTGGAAATCCGGCCGAGGCAAAGGTCGCAGAACGCCGAAGGGGCGCCAGCTTGACGATGCCGCATGGGCCGAAGTGCGTACGCTCTTGGGCGATCGGCCACGCAGCCGCGATCTTTTGATCGAGCATCTGCACCTCATTCAAGACGCCCACGGCCACCTTTCCGCCCCGCATCTGCGGGCGCTGGCCGAGGAAATGCGCCTTTCGATGGCCGAGGTCTGGGAAGTGGCGACCTTCTACGCCCATTTCGATCCGGTCCGCGAAGGCGAAGAGACGCCCCCCGACCTAACGATCCGTGTCTGCGAGTCGCTTTCTTGCGAGTTGGCAGGCTCCGAACAGCTGATCGCCGCGCTTGAAGCGGGGATGGACCCGGCAAAGGTCCGCGTTTTGCGCGCGCCCTGCATGGGACGCTGCGACACCGCGCCGGTCCTTGAGATCGGGCATCATCACATCGACCATGCCACGCCGGAAAAGGTCGAGGCGGCCATCGCGGCCTCCGACACCCACGCCCATATCCCCGCCTATGAGGCCCTCGCCGCCTATCGCGCAGCGGGCGGCTATGCGAAGCTCCTCGATCTGCGTGCAAACGGCGATTGGGAGAAGGTTCAGGAAACCATCCTCGCCTCGGGCCTGCGCGGCCTTGGCGGCGCGGGGTTCCCCTCGGGCCGCAAATGGGGCTTTGTCCGTGCGAACGCAGGCCCCCGCTATCTGGCCGTGAATGGCGATGAGGGCGAGCCGGGGACCTTCAAGGACCGCTTCTACCTCGAGCGCACGCCGCACCTGATGCTGGAAGGTATGCTGATAGCCGCTTGGGCGGTCGAGGCGGATAAGTGCTTCATCTATATGCGCGACGAATATCCCGCCGTCCTGCACATTCTGCACAGCGAGATCGCCGCTCTTGAGGATGCGGGCCTCGTCGCCCCCGGATATATCGACCTGCGCCGCGGCGCGGGCGCCTATATCTGCGGCGAGGAATCGGCGATGATCGAGTCGATCGAGGGCAACCGCGGCATGCCGCGCCACCGTCCGCCCTATGTGGCGCAGGTGGGCATCTTCGACCAG
>JALRLK010000031.1 GCA_023254495.1 Marivivens sp.
GGACAGCTTCCGCATCGGCGTCATTGGCCGGATGGATGAACACGTCATGACCCGCGTGGTCGAGGCCGCGCGTGAGGGGCTGGCGGAGATGGGTGTCGAAAGCGCCGCCCCGCCCGCCGCCGCTTTGGAAGAACGCAAGAAACTTGCCGCTTGAGATAAGGAAAGACCGATGACCATTCAGACAGAGGTGACGGCGAACGATCGCACCTATCCCGCCCCGAAAACCTGCGCCATCGCCATCTGCCTTGACGGCTGCGAGCCGGAATACCTTGACGTGGCGATTGCCGAGGGGCTGATGCCCAACCTCAAACGGATGCGCGAGACAGGGACCGACCGCCTCGCCCATTCGGTGATCCCCTCCTTCACCAATCCCAACAACCTTTCCATCGCCACGGGCCGCCCCCCCGCCGTTCACGGCATCTGCGGCAACTATCTCTACGATCCCGAGACCGGCGAAGAGGTGATGATGAACGACGTGCGCTTCCTGCGGGTGCCGACGATCTTCTCCCGCTTCTACGAGGCAGGTGCCCGCGTCGCGGTCGTCACCGCCAAGGACAAGCTGCGCGCCCTTCTCGGCGCGGGGCTGCGGTTTGACGAGGATCGGGCGATTGCCTTTTCCTCGGAACGCTCCGGCACCACGAACAAGGCCGAGCACGGCATCGACAAGGCGAGCGATTGGCTCGGGATGCCGGTGCCTGAGGTCTATTCGGCAGGGCTTTCGGAGTTTGTCTTTGCCGCTGGCGTGAAGCTTCTGAAAGAATGGGCGCCGGATGTGATGTATCTCTCGACCACCGACTACATCCAGCACAAGTTCGCCCCCGACGAGCAGGGCGCCAAGGATTTCTACGCCATGTTCGACCGATATCTGGGCGAGCTTGACGCGCTTGGCGCTGCAATCGTCGTCACCGCCGACCACGGCATGAAGCCCAAGCACGACGAGAGGGGCGAGCCTGCGGTGATCTATGTGCAGGATCTGATGGACAAGTGGCTCGGCAAGGATGCCGCCCGCGTGATCCTGCCGATCACCGATCCGTATGTGGTGCACCACGGCGCGCTCGGTTCCTTCGCCACGGCCTATCTGCCGAAAGGGACGGATCGGGCCAAGATCATTGCCCGCCTCAAGGCCCTGCCGCAGATGCTCGAGGTGCTGACCAAGGAAGAGGCGGTTGCTACCTACGAGCTGCCCGCCGACCGGATTGGCGATCTGACGATGATCTCGACCGTCAACATGACCATCGGCACCTCGGCCCACCGGCACGACCTTGCCGCGCTGAAAGAGCCCCTGCGCTCGCATGGCGGGCTGACCGAGCAGGAGGTACCCTTCATCGTCAACCGCGTGCTCGAAGTGCCAAATGCGCCCAAGCTGCGCAACTTTGACGCCTTCTTCTACGCCACCCGCGCCGCGGCGCTTTGAGACGGGGGAGACCATGACGAATATCGAAATCCGCCACGAGGGCATGCGCATTGGGGGCGAGAAGGTCTTCACCGACAAGGTGATCGAGGTCCGCTATCCCTATACCGACGAGGTGGTCGGCACTGTTCCAGCAGGCACCGCCGAACACGCCCGCCGCGCCTTTGAGATCGCCGCGAACTACCAATCGAAGCTCACCCGCTACGAGCGCAGCCAGATCCTCAAGCGCACCGGTGAATTGATCGGCGAGCGGCGCGAGTATCTGGCGAAGTGGCTCGTATTTGAGCTGGGCATCTGCTGGCAGCACGCCATCTACGAGACCAAGCGCGCACAGGATGTCTATACCTTCGCCGCGGCTCAGGCGCTTCAGGATGACGGGCAGATCTTCTCCTGCGATCTGACCCACAACGGCAAGGCGCGGAAGATCTATACCAAGCGCGAGCCGGCGCGGGCGATCTCGGCCATCACGCCGTTCAATCACCCGCTCAACATGGTCAGCCACAAGATCGCGCCCTCGATTGCCACCAACAACAAAATGGTCTGCAAGCCGACCGAACTCACGCCTCTCACCGCTATCGCGCTGGCCGATATCCTCTATGAAGCGGGCCTGCCGCCCGAGATGTTCCAGATCGTCACCGGCCTTCCGGCCGATATCGGCGACGAGATGATCACCAACGAGAATATCGACATCATCACCTTCACCGGCGGCGTGCCGGTGGGCAAGATGATCGCCGGCAAAGCGGGCTACAAGCGAACGGCGCTGGAGCTGGGCGGCAATGATCCGATCATCATTCTCAATGACCTCGACGATGCCGATCTCGAGAAGGCCGCGACGATTGCCGTGGCGGGGGCGACCGGTAATTCCGGCCAGCGCTGCACCGCCGTGAAGCGCATCCTCGTGCAGGAGAGCGTGGCGGATCGCTTTGTCCCTATGGTTCTGGCCAAGGCCAAGGCGATCAAGTTCGGCGATCCGATGGACCCTGCGACCGAATTGGGCTGTGTCATCCATTCCAAGGCGGCCGAGCTCTTTGAGAAGCGCGTTTACATGGCAGAGGCGCAGGGCGCGAAGGTGCTCTACGATCCGGGCCGCAAGGGGGCGCTTTTGCCGCCGATCGTCGTCGATCATGTGCCGCATGACAGCGAATTGGTTATGGAAGAGACCTTTGGGCCGATCGTCCCCATCGTCCGTGTGCCGGACGATGATGCCGAGGTGATGCGGATTTCCAATTCGACCGCGTTTGGCCTCTCCTCCGGCGTTTGCACCAACGATTTCCGCCGGATGCAGGCCTTCATCGAGGGGCTGAATGTCGGCACGGTGAATATCTGGGAACAGCCCGGCTACCGGATCGAGACTTCGCCGTTTGGCGGAATCAAGGATTCTGGCAATGGCGTGAAGGAAGGGGTCAGCGAGGCGATGAAGTTCTTCACCAATGTGAAGACCTATTCGTTGCCTTGGCCCTAGGGCCGAACATGGCAGCGCCGCGCAAGCTCGCCTGGATTTCAGACACCCACCTGACCGCAAGCGGGACGGTAGAGGGCGTGGCCAGCACCGCGCGGCTTGAACAAGCCGTCGATCAGATTGCCCGCTATCATGGCGACGCGCTGGCCTGTATCGGAACCGGCGATCTGACCGACCGGGGCGAGCCCGAAGCCTATGCCGACGTTGCCCGGATCACCGCGCGCCTGCCGATGCCCTTCCTGCCCATGATCGGCAATCACGACCTGCGCGGTGCTTTTCGGGCCGCCCTGCCCCCTCCGGGCGAGGCAATGGAGGACTATCAGCAATTCCGTTGGGATGCGGGCGATCTGTCGCTTCTCTGCCTCGACAGCAATTCGCCCGGCGAGGATGGCGGTCGGCTTGATACCGCGCGGCTTGAATGGCTTGAAGCGCAGCTGGCTGATTGTGCCGACCGGCGGGTCTTGGTGTTTATCCATCATCCGCCCGGCGCGCTGTGGCTGGGGCTGCAGGACGGCATCATGTTGCACGAGCCTGAGGCTTTCCTTGCGCTTCTAAAATCGAGCGCGGCGCTCGAATACCTTTTCTGCGGCCATGTGCACCGGCCCGTATCCGGCGTCATCAGAGGGGTGCCGTTCACGACACTACGGGCGCTCGCGCATCAGGTGCGGCCGGGCCATGCCCTGACCGACTGGGCCGATTTCGTCTCGCCCGATGAACGCCCAGCCTATGGGGTGATCTGGGTGGCCGACGACCGGATCGCGATCCACGCCGATGACATCGAGGAGCCCGCGTGATGCGCCATACCGAAGGCGAAGCCAACACTTCGAAGGCGCGGGCCGAGTGGGCCGCGCGGGAGGAAGATGGGGCGACACGCGATCTTTTGCGGCGGGATGCAGAAGCCTTCCTGCATCAGTCGCTCTCGTCGCCCTGCGTTTCTACGATTGCGAAGGCCGAGGGCATCTGGATCGAGGATACCGCCGGGCGGCGGTATATGGATTTCCACGGCAACTCGGTTCATCACATCGGCTACGGGCACCCCCGGCTGGTGGCGGCAATCAAGGCGCAACTCGACGTCCTGCCCTTTTCGCCGCGGCGGTTTACCAATGAGGTCTCGGTCGAGCTGGCCGAGAAGCTGATGGCCATTGCACCGGGGGATCTGGGGCGAGTTCTATTCACCACGGGCGGATCAGATGCCAACGAGGTGGCGCTGCGGCTTGCGCGGGCGGCGACAGGGCGGTTCAAGACTCTGAGCTTCTGGGATGCCTTCCACGGCGCGGGGTTTGGCGCCTCGTCGGTGGGCGGCGAGGCCACTTTCCGCAGCCATATCGCGGGGCCGCTTCTGCCGGGGGCGGAGCATATCGCGCCGTTCCACTGCTATCACTGCGCCTATGGCCATTCGGGGCCGGAAAGCTGCAGCCTCGCCTGCGCGAAGATGGTTGACTATGTGCTTGGCCGCGAGGGCGATGTAGCGGCGGTGATTGCCGAGCCGATGCGGGCGGTGCCTGTTGTGCCGCCTGCGGGATACTGGCAGGAGGTGCAGGAGGCCTGCCACCGGCACGGGGCGCTTCTCATCATGGATGAGATCCCGACGGGGCTTGGCAAGACGGGGCGGATGTTTGCCTTCGAGCATGACGGGATCACGCCGGATATCGTCACGCTGGGCAAAGCGTTGGGCGGGGGGATCCTGCCCATTGCGGCGGTGATTGCGCGGGAGGATCTGAACGTCGCGGGCGATTTCGCCATCGGGCATTATACGCATGAGAAGAACCCGCTGACGGCGCGGGCGGCTTTGACCACGATCGAGATCATCGAAGAAGAGGGCCTTGTCGAGCGGGCGGCGGAGCTTGGGGGCTGGGCCATGGAGCGGCTGCGCGAGGCGCTGGCGGGCAACGACCATGTGGGCGATATCCGCGGGCGGGGCCTGATGTTTGGGGTCGAGATGGTTGAGAGCCGAGAGGGTCGGACACCTGCGCCGGAACTGGCCGAGCGCATCTATTATACCTGCCTTGCCGAGGGGCTTTCCTTCAAGATCAGCGCCGGAGCGGTTCTGACGCTTTCACCACCGCTGACCATTTCTCACAGCGACCTTGAACGCGCCCTCAACATCGTCACCGTGGCGATCGCGGAGGCGGCAGATTGAGCGCAGGCGTCATCGCCATCGTTCTCTGCGCGGCGCTGATGCACGCGCTGTGGAATGCGCTGATCAAAGGCGCGGGCGACCGGACGGTGATGCTTGGCCTCATCGCGCTGGGCCATGTCATCCCCGGCTTTGCGCTGGCGTTGAACCTGCCCGCGCCGGATCCGGCCTCCTGGGTTTTCATCGCTTTATCGACGGTCATCCATTGGGGCTATTACTACCTCCTAAACCTTGCCTATCGTGGCGGCGATCTCTCGGTGGTTTATCCCATCGCGCGAGGGGCCGCGCCGCTTTTGGTGGCTCTTGGCGCATGGACCGCGATCGGCGAAGCCCTGCCATCCCTTGCCTGGGTCGGCATCGGCGCCATCTCCGCCGGCATCTTCCTTCTCGTGCGGCCTTCCCGGCTGGGTCATGCCCACCGGGGCAGTATCCTAGCCGCACTTGGAACAGCGCTGACCGTCGCGGCCTATTCCGTCGCTGATGGCATTGGGGTTCGTGCCTCACAAGAGGCGCTCGCCTATGTGGCCTGGCTCTTCACTGCCGAGATCTTCGTCGCGGCCTTTATTCTTGGCACCCGGCGCAAGCGGCTTCGCGCCATGAGCGGGAGGACGGTGATCATCGGGCTTGCCGGAGGCGTTATCTCTGGCGCGGCCTATGCCATGGCGCTCTACGCCAAAACCATCGCGCCAATCGGTATGGTTTCGGCCATGCGCGAAACCTCAGTGATTTTTGCCGCGCTTTTTGGGGTCATTTGGTTTGGCGAGGGGCCGAAGCTCCAGCGCCTGATCGCGGCCGCTATCGTCTGCTTTGGGGTCATCCTGATTGGACTCGCCTAAAACCCACATATTCCCATAAAATAACGCGCCATTGCGCGGATATCTCTGGACATTCGTGGGATATGGGTGTGATCTAGCGGTGAAGGAGCACCCAATGGTCAAGATTGCAGAGCCGCATTCCACTCACCGCGAGGTCGAGCTTCTCGAGACCCTACGAAGCCTCGGCGGCTCGTCGCGGACAGCGGCACTGGCTGAGGCGTTGGGCGTCTCTGAAGAGACGATCCGGCGAACAGTGAAGGCGCTTGCCAAATCGGGGCTTTTGCAGCGCGTGCATGGGGGCGTCTATCTCACCAATAAAGACGCGCTCTCGCCCTTCGCCGCCCGGCTCGGGAAGCACGCGGAGGAAAAGAGCCGGATCGCCACTCAGGCGGCGGCAATGATCCCCAATGGCTCGTCGGTGTTTCTCGATGTGGGCTCGACCACCGCTTTCGTGGCCGAACGCCTCAAGGACCACCGCGATCTGACGGTGATTACCAATGCCCTGACCCCGGCGCAGGCGCTTGTCGGGCGCAATGGCAACCGTGTCTACCTTGTGGGGGGCGAGCTTCGCGAAGTTGAATCCGGCGCTTTCGGAATCTCGACCGTTTCCTACGTCAGTCAGTTTCACATCGATACCGCCGTTCTTAGCGTCGACGGGATCGACGCAAGTAGCGGCTTCCTTCTTGCAGGTGCGGCGGAGGCCGATCTGGCGCGCGCGGTAGTTGCGCGCGCCAAGCGGCGGATCGTGGTCGCCGATCACAGCAAATTCGGCCAGCCCGCGCCCTTTGTCGCCTGCCCCGCCGAAAGCATCGACGTTCTGGTGACCGACAAGGCACCTCGACAGGTTTTCGAGAAGCTGCTGGCCGAGTGGGAAATCGAGCTTGTCGTCGCAGGGGCAAAGGACCGGAAGTAGAGGCAAATGGCAATCCTGACATTCCTTTTCCAATTGGCAGGCGCAACGTTGCTGTTGCTCTTCGCCGTCAGGATGGTCCGAACGGGCATCGAACGCGCCTTTGGCTCGGCCTTCAAAGAGATGGTGACGGCCCCTCGCCCACGCCTGCGAACTGCGGCACTGGGTCTTTTGCTGGCGATCGTTCTGCAAAGCTCGGCTGCGGTAGCGCTTTTGGTTGCAGGGTTTGCCGGGGCCGGAGGGCTTGCCTTTGGCACGGGCCTTGCGGCGGCGTTGGGGGCGGATCTTGGCTCGGCGCTTCTGATCCAGATCCTGTCGCTCAAGCTCGACGCTCTGGCGCCGCTGCTTCTGGCGGTCGGCGGCTTCCTGTTTCTCAAGACCGAAAAGCGCAGCCTAAGACAGGCGGGGCGGATCATCCTTGGCATCGCCTTCATTCTCGTGGCCCTGCGGTTCCTGCGCGAGACGATGGAGCCGATCCGCGACAGCGGCGTTCTTCCTGCCCTTTCGGCTTATCTCGAAAAGGATTTCATCACCGCCTTCATCTCTGGCGCGGCCTTGGCCTTTGTCATGCATTCCTCTGTGGCTGCGATCCTGATGTGCGTGACCGTGGTTGCAATCGGCGCCCTGCCCCTCGGCGCGGGCATTTCGCTGCTGCTGGGCGCCAACCTCGGCTCAGCTTTGATCCCGGTCTGGCTTTCGCGCGACATGGAGCCTGTAGGCCGGCGCATCCCTATTGCCAATCTGGCCTTGCGCGGATCAGCCGCGATCCTTGCCGTCCTGATTTTCAACCTCGCGGCGGTCGATCCATTCGGGCAAGCCTTGCCGCCAGCGCAGGAGCTTGTCCTTGTTCACATCGGCTTCAACGTGATGGTCCTTCTTGTCGGCCTGCCTCTGGCCCCAAGGCTCGAGGTACCGCTCAGATCCTTGTTTCCAGACCCGCCCGAAGAAGGCCCAACCTCGCCCACCCACCATCGCAGCTTTCTCGACCCCGCCGTTCAACACCGCCCCGCCGCCGCGCTCGCCTCAATGCGCCGCGAAGTCCTGAGGATGGAGCAGGTCGTAGAGGAAATGGTCGCGCCGGCGATGGAACTTTACTCCAGCTATGACAAGCGCCGGATGCAGGCGATCCGCGCGAAGGATCTGATCGTCAACGAAGCCTTTGACGGCATACGCCGCTATGCCTCCGGGATCGGTTTGGAGAAGATGTCGAAGGCCGAGGAAAAGGAGCTGCGCGAGCTTCTGGAATTCGCCATCGCGCTCGAGGCGGCGGGCGACATCGTGGCCAAGGGTCTAACGGCACTCGCGACCGAGAAGAACGACAAGAATATTGCCTTCTCCGAAGAGGGCCTGAAAGAGCTGGCCGTCATGCACACGCGGGTCATGCATAACCTTGATCTTGCCGCGCGCGTCCTTGTCTCAAACGATCCCGAAAGTGCCCGACTGCTCCTTTCAGAGAAGGACGAGATGCGGGTTTTGCACCGCGCCACACGCAAGAAGCACCTGCGCCGCCTGAGTGCGGGAGAGACCACCAGCCTCGAATCCAGCGATGTGCATCTCGAAACCGCGCATTCGCTCAAGGAGATCAATTCGCAGATCGCCTCGATCGCCTATCCGATCCTGTTCCGCGAGGGGCAGCTCCTCGATACGCGCCTGATCAACCGGATGGACGAAAGCTCGTCGGCTCCCTAACGACAAAGCCGCACGACAGGGATGAGCAGCGATTGAACTTTCCCTGCGCGTAAATGACAGTTGGGTAGCAAATTTCCTACGAGGCGATCCCATGTCCCAGACCCTGCCCACCCACGCCCAGACCGTGATCATCGGCGGTGGCTCCATCGGCTGCAACACCGCCTATCAGCTGACCAAGCTCGGCATGTCGGACGTGGTGGTTCTGGAGCGGGACCGCCTCACCTCGGGCACCACTTGGCACGCTGCGGGCCTGATCGTCGGCGGCCTCCTGAAATCCGA
>JALRLK010000106.1 GCA_023254495.1 Marivivens sp.
TTCCTCGGTCGCGCCGAACTTGGCGCCGAAATTGTAGGCGCCGCCCGCAACCGGGAGTTTGAAGCGGACGGCGACCTCGTTTGCCTGCGGCACGCCGCAGGAAATCAACTTCTCAAGCTCTCCCATATCGTCGACCGACCAGGAGACGACGCCCGCCTCGACACCTAAGCGGATCTCGGCGCGGCTGCGCACGGGGTTGTTGTAGTGCATCGCCGCACCGGGGCAGAGGCGCCGGATCAGGGCGATCTCGTCGGGCGAGGCCACGTCGAAACCGTCGAGCCCGCCTGCCCAAAGCTGGCTGATCACGTGATCGGCAGGGTTGGCCTTGACCGCATAGGTCACCACACCGGGGAAATGATCCTTTAACGTCCGAAGCCGCGCCTCGAGCGCCAAGGGGGCAAAGAAATGGACCGGCAATTCGCCCGACCCCGATGCGAGATGCTTCGCGGGGGATTCGGAGACGACGGGACGCTGGAGCATGAAAACCTCTGCCTGCTGGTGTTTCTTTTCATCCTACTGCAAACCTACGTCAGATAGACTCGGCACCTTACACGATTTGTCTTTTTCTATCGGCAATTTTACGCTATTTTCGTCATTATGATCGAACTCGACGAAACCGACCGCCGACTTCTCGCGCTTTTGGGCGCGAATGCCCGTGCGCCCGTTGCAAAGATTGGCACCAAACTGGGGCTCGCGCGCACCACTGTGCAGGCGCGGCTTGATCGACTTGAGCGGAACGGGATCATCGCGGGCTATACCGTGAAGCTCTCGGAAGACGCGAGGGCCGGACAGATCAGGGCCACCGTTCTCATCCACATCACCCCTGCCGCCCAATCGGCCGTACTGCGCCAGCTGGAGCGCTTGCCGGCGGTTGAGCGGGTCCATACCACTTCGGGGCGGTTCGATCTGGCCTGCCAGCTGCGCACCCAATCCACCCTTGCGCTGGACGAGACCCTCGACCGGATCGGTGAGATTGAGGGCGTTTTGGCGATGGAGAGCCTTATTCACCTGTCGACGCGGATAGATCGGGCGGTCTAGGATCCGGCCCCATGCCGACGCTGATAATGTTCGAGCTGTGCGGCAAACGAGCGTTGATAGGCGGGCCGCGCCTCGCCCCGTGCGAGATAGGCCGCAAGGCGGGGCCGTTCGTCGAGAACCGGCTCGCCTTTGACGCGCAAGAGCACTGAGCACATCAGGATATCGGCGGCGGTGAACTCGCCGATGAGCCAATTCTTGCCGCCCAAGGCGCGGTCGAGATCGTCCAGCCGGACCCGAAGCCGGTTTTCTGCCTGAGCCAGCCTGTCGGCGCCCCAGGCCTGGCCGCGGTCGTGGAAATGCGTCGACTCGATTTCAAGGATCCAGGGCTCGACCGAGCTTAGGGCGGCAAACATCCAGGCGATGGTTTGGGCGCGGGCATTGCGATCTTTGGGCATGAGGCCGGCATGGGTTTCGGCGATATGGAGCACGATCGCCCCGGTTTCCCAGAGCGCCAGATCGCCCTTTTCGTAGGTCGGGATCTGGCCGAAGGGCTGAAGCGCGCGGTGGGCGGGCTCTTTGAGTTCGGCAAAGCTGAGATAGCGCACTTCGTAGGGCTGACCCACCTCTTCAAGAGCCCAGCGCACGCGCGTGTCGCGGGCAAGACCACGGCCGCGGTCGGGAGAGGCGTCAAAGGCTGTGAGAATTGGGATCATCGGTGCCGCGCTCCTTTAGGTCGGGCGCGACAATTGCACTCCTTTAGATGTGTCACAAGGGGGAGGCGGAGCGCGGGGGCCAGCCCCCGCGGGCCCCTGGGATATTTAAGGGCCTCTGAGAGGGAGGTGCGTCTTTTCCTTTCGCCCTGGGTTCGTTAGAGAGCACCCTGAACGTTTCGAGGATCAGACCGATGGCGATGGACAAGAATTTTGATGCGGCCGAGGCCGAACCGCGGCTCTACCGGATGTGGGAGGAGGCGGGCGCCTTCAAGGCGGGCGCCAATGCCAAGCCGGGGGCCGAGAGTTTCTGCATCATGATCCCGCCGCCGAATGTGACGGGCGCGCTGCATGTGGGCCATGCGTTCAACAACACCTTGCAGGATATCCTCACCCGTTGGCACCGGATGCGCGGCTTTGACACGCTATGGCAGCCGGGGCAGGACCATGCGGGGATCGCCACGCAGCTGCAGGTCGAGAAGAAGCTGAAGGCGGAGAGCAACCTGCGCCGCACGGATATGAGCCGCGAGGATTTCCTCGGCAAGGTCTGGGAATGGAAGGCGCAATACGGCAATACGATCATTGATCAGTTGAAGCGCCTCGGTTCGTCCTGTGACTGGTCGCGCAATGCCTTCACCATGTCGGGGGCGCCGGGGGCACCGGAGGCGGATGCCAAGGGCAATTTCCATGACGCGGTGATCAAGGTTTTCGTCGATCTTTACGGCAAGGGCTATATCTATCGCGGCAAGCGGCTGGTGAACTGGGATCCGCATTTCGAGACAGCGATTTCGGATCTCGAGGTCGAGAATATCGAAGTTGACGGCCATATGTGGCACTTCAAATATCCGCTCGCGGGCGGCGAGACCTACACTTACGTCGAGAAGGACGAGGAGGGGAACGTCGTCTTCACCGAGGAGCGCGACTATATCTCGATCGCCACGACGCGACCCGAGACGATGCTGGGCGATGGCGCCGTGGCGGTTCATCCGTCGGATGAACGCTATGCGCCAATCGTCGGGAAACTTTGCGAAATTCCGGTTGGGCCGAAAGAGCATCGGCGCCTCATTCCGATCATCACCGACGAATATCCCGATCCGACATTCGGCTCGGGTGCGGTGAAGATCACCGGCGCGCATGACTTCAACGACTATCAGGTGGCCAAGCGCGGCGGTATTCCGATGTATCGCCTGATGGACGAGCGCGGGGCGATGCGGGCGGATGGCGCGAGCTATGAAGAGGCGGCGACGATTGCCGGCGCTGTGGGGCGCGGCGAGCGGAGCCTCAGCGAGGCCGAGGTGGATGCGCTGAACCTTGTGCCGGATCACCTTCGTGGGCTTGACCGGTTCGAAGCACGCGAGAGGGTCGTGGCCGAGATCACGGCCGAAGGGTTGGCGGTGATGACCCGCGCCGACGATCCGCGCCTTGGCAAGGCGGCTGTGAAGGCGGGGGCCGAAGGCGCCGACGCGCCTGCCCCGCTCGTCGAGGCCAAGAAAATCATGCAGCCCTTCGGCGACCGATCGAAGGTTGTCATCGAGCCGATGCTGACCGACCAGTGGTTTGTCATGGCGAGAAAGCGCATGTTGATCTGCCGCTCCTTGCCGCGACCGACACGGTCCACTGCCGTCTTCATGTTGTCGTAGATGCCCCGTCCGGGGACGCCGCCAAAGACCCGGAACCCGTGCCAATGGGCATCGAACAGCATCTCATGGGTCTGTAACGGATAGGCACGCAGCAAAAAGGCGCGGCTGTGCGACAGCTTGAT
>JALRLK010000131.1 GCA_023254495.1 Marivivens sp.
TGACGGTTGCATCGCTGAGGGCGGGCGGTCGCCCTTGCGATCGCTTTGCGATCGAAATTCACGCCCAGCAAACCGGCGACACGCTGCCGCCGCCGCCGGAAAACCCGATGAGCGCCGATCGCGTGCGCTGGGAGCATATCCAGCGGGTCTATGAGCTTTGCGATCGCAACGTTTCCGAAACGGCGCGGCGGCTCAATATGCATCGTCGGACGCTCCAGCGTATCCTTGCCAAGCGTAGCCCGCGCTAGAGCCAAAAGACCTTCTGAACCCGGTCGATCTTCGTCCCGTCTCGCAGCGGGGCGTCCTTGATCAGCGCATGATCGGCAAAGCCTATCTGCGCATAATAGGCGAGGCCCAGCGGATTGTCGGCGCGGATCGTGGCGTCAATCGCAACAACATCCGCCGCCCGCGCTGCATCCAGAGTGAGGGCAAAGAGCCCGCGGCCAATACCCAATCCCCGATGCCCCTCGCCAACAAAGGTCGCAATCACGGCCCAGTCGTCCGGCAGCTTGCTTTCGCCCTGCCAGTCGGGGTTGGCACGTTCCAAAGCCTGAAAGCCGATCATCTCGTCCTTCAGCACCGCAACGAAGCACGATATGGCAAGCGGCGGCGCGATATAGTGGCTCAGCATCCGCTCGGCATCAAAGCGCGATTGATGCGCCGTGGTGCCGCCTGCTTCGATGATCCGGTTGAGGAGGTCGGCCATCGCCAGCGCATCGGCCTCGGTCGCGGGGCGAAGGGTCGGGTTCATGCGAGGCCGGCGATCAACGCGCGATGGCGCGCCAGATAGGCCTCGCGGACCTCGACCGGCGCGCGGAGGTGGATTTTCAGCGATTGGGCCAAATTAGTATCTGGTTTTCCGAAAAACTTATCGGCCTCTGCCTCGGTAAATCCGGCGATCTGGGTGGCCTCTAGCCAGGCAGAGATCTTGTCGGCCTTCTTGATCTGCTTCTTGATCGCAGCCGGAATCTGCGCCGGAAGGCCAAACCGAATGTGAACGGCAGCCGCCAAGCGATCATCGAGCGCCCCGTAGCCCGGCCCAACGGCCGCCTTCACCGGGCTGATCATATCGCCAATGACATATTCCGGCGCGTCGTGCAGCAGAGCGGCCAGCCGCCACTTTGCCGGCGAGGCGGGAAATAGCAGCCCATAAATCTCTTCGACCAAGAGCGAATGCTCGGCCACCGAATAGGGATAATCCCCCTTGGTCTGGCCATTCCACCTTGCGACGAAGGCCAGGCCGTGGGCGATGTCCTCGATCTCGATATCCATGGGTGTCGGATCGAGCAGATCGAGCCGCCGCCCCGAAAGCATCCGTTGCCACGCGCGCGGCTGTTTCATTGGGTGGCCCCCCGTTCTTCCCCTAGTATGCCGAAGCCGGAAACTGCGCCCGCCAGCGACCCGCTGTCAACAACCGATAAAGCTCGATTGCGGCCTTGGTTGCCGTTGCCTTGGCGCAGTGCTATGCCAGCCGGCGAAACCGGATAAGGAGTGCAGCCCATGGCCAAGGACTACATCGTTCGCGACATCAAGCTTGCCGACTATGGCCGCAAGGAGCTCGACATTGCCGAGACGGAAATGCCGGGCCTGATGGCGCTGCGGGAAGAGTATGGCGCCAAGCAGCCGCTCAAGGGCGCCAAGATCGCGGGCTCGCTGCACATGACGATCCAGACCGCCGTTCTGATCGAAACCCTCAAGGCGCTGGGCGCCGACGTTCGTTGGGCTTCGTGCAACATCTTCTCGACCCAGGATCACGCCGCCGCAGCGATTGCCGAAAGCGGCACGCCGGTTTTCGCGATCAAGGGCGAAACCCTTGAGGAATATTGGGAATATACCGACAAGATCTTCCAGTTCGGCGGCGAGGGCGGCATGTGCAACATGATCCTCGACGATGGCGGAGATGCGACCCTCTACATCCTTCTCGGTGCCCGCGTTGAGGAGGGCGAAGAGAGCCTGATCGCCGTTCCGACCTCGGAGGAAGAGGTTGCCCTCTTCAACCAGATCAAGAAGCGCCTCAAGGCAAGCCCCGGCTGGTTCGTCAAACAGCGCCACGCTATTCAGGGCGTCTCTGAAGAGACCACCACCGGCGTTCATCGCCTTTACGAGCTGCACAAGAAGGGCCACCTGCCCTTCCCGGCGATCAACGTGAACGACAGCGTCACCAAGTCGAAGTTCGACAACAAATACGGCTGTAAGGAATCGCTGGTTGACGGCATCCGCCGCGCCACCGACACCATGATGGCCGGCAAGGTCGCCGTGGTCTGCGGCTATGGCGACGTGGGCAAAGGCTCGGCCGCCTCGCTCCGCGGCGCGGGTGCCCGCGTGAAGGTGACCGAGGTCGATCCGATCTG
>JALRLK010000052.1 GCA_023254495.1 Marivivens sp.
AACAACGCTTTAAGAGCGTCTGCGTCAGCGCAAGCGGCAATCTGTGCCAGCACCTCGGGGTTAGGTTCTTGTTTCTCGCCCTCGGGCAAATCCTCCCCCGCGTAGATGTACAGCCCAAGGCCGTGCATAGCGATGGCTTTGGCCGCCTCGAACAGGCGCTCGATGTGTTGATCGAGGAAGGCCCATTTGCCGTTATAGAGGCGGATGCCCTCCCAGACCCCATCGCCCAGCATGAACCCGCTGTCGTAAACACTAACGGTCGCCTGCGCCTTGGGGACGATCTGACCATCGACATAGATCAGGATATCTTCGTTGCGCCGGTCTTCCTCGGCCTGGTGTGTGGTGACGTGGTCGGTCATGGGTTCCTCCGTTGGCGGCAGGCTAGGCAGTTGCCCGCGCCTTTCCTAGGGGGAATCCGGCGGCCTAGCCTTCGAAGGCGTCAACTTCTGCGATGGTCGGGATCACGTCGGCCGTGCCAAGGCGGGTGACCATGATGGCGGCGGCCTTTCCGGCGCGTTCGATCGCTGTTTCGATCGCCTCGCCGCGGTCGAGGCCTGCCAGAAGATAGCCGGTGAATGTGTCGCCAGCGCCGGTCGTATCGACGGGGGTTACTTTCAGCGCCGGAAAGTGGCGCGAGGTGGAATTGCCCCTCGAATAAAGGTATGCTCCTTTCGCGCCGAGCGTCACGACAACATGGGCAACACCCAGATCGCCTGCGCCTTTGCCCAGCGCGGCGGCCAGCTGCTGCATCTCGATCTCGTTCAGGATCAGAAGATCAAGGAAAGGCAACGCGGCGAGAACAGCTGACGCCTCAAACGGGGCGGCGGCATAGGCGGCACAAAGGCCGCCACTTTTTGCCAAAGAGAGCGCCTCGACCTGAGCATTGGTTTCGTTCTGGGTGACAACCCAATCGCCCGCGCTTGCGCCCGCAAGCGCAGCGCCAACCATTTCTGCGCTGAGCCCGCGATTTGCGCCGGGATTGATGATGATCGCGTTCTCTCCACCATCGGCAACCGCAATGACCGCTTCGCCCGTATCAGTGTCTAACTTGGCAATATTCGAGGTATCGACACCATATCCCGTCAGACGAGAGATCGCCCAGTCGCCTTCGCGCCCGACCGCCCCGATATGCCGGACAGTTGCGCCAGCGCGGGCCGCAGCCACCGACATATTGGCACCTTTGCCGCCAAGAAATGTTTGCTTTCCCGTGGCGGCCAGAGTCTCGCCCGGCGCGGGAATATGCGGAACCCGATAGATCAGATCAACGTTGATCGACCCAAGGTTCCAGATCGTCATCTCAATTCACCTTGCAGGCGGCGATGGCGGCCATGTTGAGGATGTCGTTCACGGTCGAAACGGTCGAGCAGATCTGGATGGGCTTATCGACTCCGACAAGGATCGGGCCGATCACAGTGGCGCCGGCCATTTCCTGCATCAGCTTGACCGAGATCGAAGCCGAATGGCGGGCCGGAACAACGAGGACGTTGGCGGGGCCGGTCAGACGGCTGAAGGGATACTGCTCCATCGCTCGGGGATTGAGGGCGACGTCGACGGTCATCTCGCCTTCGTATTCGAAATCGACGCCCCGCGCGTCAAGAACCCTGGGCGCGCGGTGCATCTTTTCGGCTCGTTCCGACACCGGATAGCCAAAGGTCGAGAACGAAAGGAACGCGACGCGGGGTTCGAGGCCGAGGTCGCGAGCCACCTCGGCACCGCGTGTGGCGATATTGGCGAGGTCTTCCTCGTCTGGCCATTCATGCACGAGTGTGTCGGCAATCAAGACGATCCGGCCCTTGTTGAGCACAGCGGAAACGCCAACAGCACCGGAGGCGGGGCTTGCATCAAAGACGTGGTTGATCAGCTCAAGCACGTGGGCCGACTTTCGCGTGGCCCCCGTCACCAGACCATCGCCGTGCCCATGCGCCAACCTCAGCGCACCAAAGACCTGGCGGTCGCGGGCGGCGAGGCGGTGAATGTCGGCGCGGTCAAAGCCCTTGCGCTGAAGGCGGTCGTAAAGGAACGCCTTGTAATCATCGAGGTGTTCGGTGTTGGCGGCGTTGTAGACCGTGATCTCGGGAACGGCATCAGCCATGCCTTCGGCGGTGAGCTTGTCGCGCACATCGTTTTCGCGGCCGATCACCAAGGCGCGGCCCATGCCCGAGCGCTGATACTGAACCGCGGCACGCAAACCGCGGGGATCGTCGCCCTCGGCGAAGATGATGTCCGCCTGCGCGGTGCGGGCGCGGGCGTGGATGCCGCGCAGGATTCCCGCTGTCGGGTCCATCCGGCCCTTCAGGATCTGGGTGTAGGCCTCCATATCGATGATCGGGCGGCGTGCGACGCCGGTTTTCATGC